>NZ_JBQACR010000179.1:0-358 GCF_051905455.1 Pelomicrobium sp. G1 | reverse complement strand
GGCCCAGACGGCCCAGGCCGCCCGGGCGCTGTGGCAGTCCCTGGGAGGCGGCACCGAGGGCGACACCGACTGGACAATCGAAGTGATGTATGTCGTGGAGAACTACCCGATGGACCGCCGGCGGGTGCAGCGGCTCCTCCACCCCAAGAGGTAAGGTTTTGACCACCCCTTCGAGCGCTTGAGGGAAAGTTTTGACCGTCTCCTGCCATGCCATGAACGTTCATCATGGCGCTGTCGTCACACTGGACGGCAAAAACGAAAGGAGATCACCATGAACACAGCATCCCAACCTCGGCCGCGCATTCTGCGCGTCGAGGACGTTATGCGGTTGACGGGGTTGTCCCGCACTACCCTATGG
>NZ_JBQACR010000178.1:0-359 GCF_051905455.1 Pelomicrobium sp. G1 | reverse complement strand
GGATGAAGCGTGGACCCGCCAGTACCTAATCCCGCTTTTCAGTGATCGAGATCGGGAGAAGTTCGCACAGGCATGGGGCGGCTTCCTGGTGTGGGGGCGCTTGTATCCAGCGCTCGTCGAAGCGCTGATGCCGGCATTCCTAGAAGCGGTACCACGTCTCAATACGGACCTATCTAATCACCGCCAGCGTTTCATCGATTTCTACACTGCTCTGGCAGCATTTTACGTATCTGACCCAACACAGCAGTTGCTGCCGGAGCTTTTTCAGCACGGCTCGCTGGAAGATCGAAGCACGTTCGCCTCGCACCTTGGATACTTTCTGCAGCAAATGGAACAGGCAGCCAAACAGCAACTGTGGA
>NZ_JBQACR010000177.1:0-359 GCF_051905455.1 Pelomicrobium sp. G1 | reverse complement strand
GTGCTGGACGGAGTGGCGTCCGCGGCGGGCGCTCGCGCCCCGGCGGCCCAGGAAGCCCCGCCTCCGCGCCGGCCATGAACGATACGTGTCTGCTGATGGAATGGGCTTTTCTTGTCCTGAGTTCTGGTAGGGTGCGCTTCAGCGCACCGTCGCAAGGGATCGGAAGGCGTGGCGCGTTTCGTTGACTCAACGCCCTTGAGGGGCTTCGAGGTAGGTCTCATGGAGCGATGCATAATCGGCCTTACGCGCGATTGCGCGGTTGAGCTGGCCCTCTCCCCCAGCCCCTTTCCCCTGGGGAGAGGGGTGCGCGGCAGCGCTGAAGAGGGCTGCTTGGCATATCTCAAGGGATTGCGTAAGAC
>NZ_JBQACR010000176.1:0-361 GCF_051905455.1 Pelomicrobium sp. G1 | reverse complement strand
CGCATGCGCCAGGCGGCGCGCAGCAGCGGCCTGCCGTTGAGCATACAGATGACCGGCTGGCGCGTCCTCGGCGCGAGGGCGCGGATGCGGCGGCGGCGTGTCACTGGACGGATCTCGCGCCGGTAGGCTGGGCGGAAGGGATCGTGGACGACGATGAGCGTCGCGTGCATCAGCGCTCCTCGTCCCGAGGCGCGAGGTCTCCGCCGCCATCGCGCGCGTAGAGCTCCAGCAGGCGCCACCGGTGCACGGCTAGGGAGGCCAGGCTCTGGTGCAGCACTCCCGCCCCCTCGACGGCATGGAGCACGCCCTCGCCGGTCCACACGCCCACGTGGTGTGGACGGCTACCGTAGCTCATGAGAGC
>NZ_JBQACR010000175.1:0-361 GCF_051905455.1 Pelomicrobium sp. G1 | reverse complement strand
CGATCAACCTGCCTTGAGGAGCACCCTTGATGCGGCTACTGGGCGGGGCGCGCGGCGGATTCCCGCTTACAACAGTGGCGGACTGGGGTTAGCTCATTCGCAGGCATTCGAGTTCATTCGTGTCTGACAATGGTGCCCTCGAGCGTGTCGCTCCTGGTTTCGCGCATCGGGATCACGCGTTACGCTTCGCCCCACACACCTCGCCCGCACGGGAATCTCGAGAATGGCTCCCGGCGCGGAGCTTGTGCTCCATGATGAGCGATGAAGGCATTGGCCAGATCGGCGAGGTCGTCCACGACCACCGTCGATTCGATCTCCCAGGGGTCGAACACCGCGTGCGGCGAGCGTTTGACCCATACCC
>NZ_JBQACR010000174.1:0-362 GCF_051905455.1 Pelomicrobium sp. G1 | reverse complement strand
CACCGGTAGGGCTATGACGGGGGTTGGCGAAGGCGGTCGCCCTCGTGGTCACGCTCCTCGTACCCGGAGGGTTCGGGGCCGTAGGCGCCGATCATGGTCTCCATTCTCTGCACGGCTTCCCGTGCCCGGGGCAGGCGCTCGCGCCGCTTACGCCGCTCGATGAGGGGCGGGCACTTGCGCTCGTTGTAGTAGACCACCTGGCAGTCGAGGCAGTAGTGGCACTCGTTGGCGTTGATCTCGCCGGTGGGCCGGATCGCCCGCACCGGGCATTCCACCGCGCACACCTGACAGGGCTTGCCGCATTCCCGGCGCCGCCGCAGCCACCAGTCGAAGAGCCGGAACCGGCCGGGGATCGCCAGGGC
>NZ_JBQACR010000173.1:0-363 GCF_051905455.1 Pelomicrobium sp. G1 | reverse complement strand
TGATCTGGTAATAGAAGCGGTTGGCGACCCAACCCCGGATCTGGTCTGGGGTGAGCTGGCCCGCGCTCATGCGCACGTTGAAGGGGTGGTGGATGTGATATCCGGCCCCCTTCTCCCGCAGCTTCTGCTCGAACTCTTCCCGCGTCCAAGGCCGCTCGTCGCCGGCGCTCATGGCTCCTCCTACAGCTCGATCTCCATCCCGTCCCAGGCCACTTCGATACCCCGGGCGGCAAGTTGCGCCCGCTCGGGGCTCGCCTCGTCCAGGATTGGGTTGGTGTTGTTGATGTGGATCAGGATCTTGCGCGCCCGGGGGTAACGGTCCAAGACTTCCATCATGCACCCGGGCCCGGAATGGGGCAGGTG
>NZ_JBQACR010000172.1:0-363 GCF_051905455.1 Pelomicrobium sp. G1 | reverse complement strand
CGGCCGCACCAAGCTGGAAGGAGAGCAGGCGGTGCAGGCGGTGGGCGGGGCGTTCCTCGTCTTCCGCACCGCGTGGATCTACTCGGCCCGGGGAAGGAATTTTCTGCTCACCATCCGGCGGCTCTCCCGCGAGCGCGACGCGCTTCAAGTGGTGGACGACCAGGTGGGGTGTCCCACTTGGGCGTGGCTTGTGGCCGAGGCCACCGCCCGGGTGGCGCGGGCGAGCCGCATCGTGGAAACCCGGGACGCCGGCTGGCTAAGGGAGCGCAGCGGCCTCTACCACCTGGCCTGTGGCGGCGAGACTTCCTGGTGCGGCTTCGCCCGGGCCATCGTGGCCCAGGTGCCGGGGGCGCGGTCCGTGCC
>NZ_JBQACR010000171.1:0-365 GCF_051905455.1 Pelomicrobium sp. G1 | reverse complement strand
CGCCTGGGCCACCTGGACCCCCTCGGCCATGCTCACCGCGATTCTCCGGGAGCTCGGCCGTAGCGCCAGGGGCTCCTGCGCCCAGATGATGTCCGAGGCCATTGAAGCGCTCGCCCTCTCCGGGCGGCCGCTCTTCGTCGACGAGGCCGACTACCTCGTCGACAGCAAGCGCATGTGCGAGAGCCTGCGCGATCTCCACGACATGGCGACCGTGCCCGTGGTGCTGATCGGGATGGGCGGCATCGACGAGCGGCTCGCGCACCGCAAGCAGCTCACAGGCCGCGTGATGCAAGACGTGCGCTTCCAGCCTCTGGATGAGGAGGACGCCCAGCGGCTTGCGCACGAGCTCTGCGACGTCAAGGTCC
>NZ_JBQACR010000170.1:0-366 GCF_051905455.1 Pelomicrobium sp. G1 | reverse complement strand
AAGCTCCAGGCCGCAGGCTCGACGAAGCCAGCGATTTCGGTCACCAGGGGGGAGCATGACAAAAAAGAACGCGCTCGCGGGCTGGCTCGCGGGAACGATCGGGGCGCTGGGGGTGGCGGGGGTCGTCCACGCCGAAGAGCGGGCGACCCGGCTGGAGGCGCCCACGGTGGAAGTGATCGGTACCACGCCCTTGCCCGACCTGGGCGTGCCCTTGGAGCAGGTTCCCGCCAACGTCCAGGCGGCGACCGACCGGGAGATTCAGACCCAGAACCCCCTGGACCTTTCCGAGTTCATGGTGCGCAACTTGGGCAGCGTTCACGTCAACCAGGCCCAGAACAATCCCTTCCAGCCCGACGTGACCTACCG
>NZ_JBQACR010000016.1:0-103955 GCF_051905455.1 Pelomicrobium sp. G1 | reverse complement strand
GCTGCTCAAAAGCGCACCCCACGACCCCTCTAACCCGTGCCCACACCGATCGGCTGTTCGATTGTTAAAGAGCAATGCCGCGAATGCGGCGAAGGGCGGCATTATACAGGGCGGCGCATCGGGGTCAAGGAATTTCACCGCCCGCGAGTGCGGACGGTGGCTCGCCAATGGAGGGAAACGGCTTCCAGACGTTACGCCAGAGGGCTCAGACCAGCACCACGCGGGCGAACCTGCGTTTGCCCACCTGCGCGACCACGGTCTCGCCCCGGTGAAGGCGAAGCTGGGCGTCGGTCACCCGCGTCCCGTTCAGCTTCACGCCGCCCTGGCCGATCATGCGCAGCGCCTCCGAGGTGCTGGCCGTCAGCCCCGCCCGCTTGAGCAGTTGGGCGATGGGTAGCCCTTCGCCACCCGCTTCCAGGCTGACTTCGGGCATGGTCTCGGGCAGAGCCCCATACCGGAACCGGGCCTCGAACTCGGCCTGGGCCCGCGCCGCGGCCTCCGTACCGTGGAAGCGCGCCACGATCTCCCGGGCAAATTCCGCCTTGACGTCCCGGGGATTGCGGCCCTGGGCGACCTCCTCCTTCCAGCGCCGGACGGTCTCCAGCGGCTGGAACGACAGCAGCTCGATGTAGCGCCACATCAGCTCGTCGGAGACGGACATGAGCTTGCCAAAGATCTCCTGGGGCGGCTCGTTGATGCCCACGTAGTTGCCCAGGGACTTGGACATCTTGTTGACCCCGTCCAGGCCCTCCAGCAGGGGCATGGTGAGGATCACCTGGGGCTCCTGGCCGAAGTGCTTTTGCAGCTCGCGCCCCATGAGCAGGTTGAACTTCTGGTCGGTCCCGCCCAGCTCCACGTCGGCCTTGAGCGCCACCGAGTCGTAACCCTGCACCAGAGGGTAGAGAAACTCGTGGATGGCGATCGGCTGGTTGCTGCGGTAACGCTTGGCGAAATCGTCCCGCTCCAGCATCCGGGCCACCGTGTAGGTGGCGGCCAGGCGGATCATGTCGGCGGCGGTGAGCCGGTCCATCCAGGTGGAGTTGAAGACCACCTCTGTCTGCTCGGGCTTGAGGATCTTGAACACCTGCTCGGCGTAAGTCCGGGCGTTCGCCTCGACCTCCTGTCGCGTAAGGGGGGGGCGGGTCGCGTTCTTGCCCGAGGGATCGCCGATCATCCCGGTGAAATCGCCGATCAGGAACAACGCCGTGTGGCCCAGATCCTGGAACTGCCTCAGCTTGTTGAGCAGCACGGTGTGGCCGAGGTGCAGATCCGGGGCGGTCGGATCGAAACCGGCCTTGACCCGCAGCGGCCCCCCCCGGGCGAGCTTGCGGGCGAGCTCGTCCTGGGAGATCAGCTCTTCGCAACCGCGGCGGATCTGGGCCAAAGCCCGCTCGATCCCTAGAGAATCGCTCAAGTCCGTTTCCTTATTTCAAACAATAAAATAAATTGATTTTTTAAAAAAGTTTCTTAGAATCTGATTTTGGGGCGGGCGACAAAGCCGCTGCCCGCCATGTTCCCATCGGGAGACGGCGCGCGGGCTCGGTGCTAAAGTTGCATTTTTTTACAAACCCAGCCGGTCAGTGAGGGAGGCATGATCGAGCATGAGATTCTAACCGAAGACCGCACCCGGGCCGTCCGGCGCTCTCGCCGCTGGATGATGGTCCTCTTCGCCATTCCCCTCTTCGGCATGGTGGCCGCTTTCGGCATCGCCCCCGGAACCCAGGTCGAGACCGTCCCCCAGCGCAGCGTGGTGGAAGAGTTCGACCTGCTCCTCGCCACGGAAGAGCGGGAACCCGCGCTGGCCTTCTGGCAGGAAGAGGTGATCCAGAAAGGCGACACGGTGGGAGCCCTCTTGTCCCGCCTGGGCGTGGACAACGGGGATACGGTCGCTTTTCTCCAGAGTGTGCGCGGCAGCCCCGCCCTGCGCCGCCTGGTCCCCGGCAAAACGGTGAAGGCCCAGGTGAGCGAGGACGGCCGGCTGCTGGCGTTCCGGTATCTGGACGGGTCCAACGAGGAGTTCGCCGTGGACCGCTCCGACGAGGGCTTTTCCGTGCGCACCGCCGCCCCGCCGATCGAGCAGCGGGTCGTGCTCAAGGCGGGCACCATCGAGAGCAGCCTGTTCGGGGCGACCGACGCGGCCGGCATTCCCGACGCCATCGCCATCCAGATGGCGGAAATCTTCGCCTCCGAGATCGACTTCCACCGCGACATTCGCAAGGGCGACCGGTTCATCGTCCTCTACGAGGAGGAGCTTTATGACGGGGCGCCGATCCGCTCGGGACGCATCCTGGCCGCGGAGTTCGTGAACGACGGCAAGACCCACCGGGCCATCCACTTCGCCACCCCCGAGGGCAGCGGTTACTACACCCCGGAAGGCAAGAGCCTGAAAAAGGCGTTTTTGCGCTCCCCCCTCCCCTTCTCCCGGATCACCTCCGGGTTCACCCAGGCCCGTTTCCATCCCATCTTCAAGGAGTGGCGGGCGCACCGAGGGGTCGATTACGGCGCCCCCACCGGCACGCCCGTGCGCGCCACGGGCAGCGGGCGGGTCGCGTTCGCCGGCAAGCAAGGGGGTTACGGCAACATCGTCATCCTCCAGCACGCCGGAGGCTACAGCACCGCCTACGCCCATCTGTCGGGCTTCGCCCGGGGCATCCGTCCCGGCGCCCGGGTGGAACAGGGTCAGACCATCGGCTACGTGGGCATGACCGGCTGGGCCACGGGTCCCCACCTGCACTATGAATTCCGGGTGAACGGGGTGCAGCGGGATCCCCTCCGAGTGGTCATGCCGGAGGCCCCGCCCATCGGCGCTCGGCACCGGGCTGCGTTCAAAGCCGCTGCGGCGAGCCTCACCGCCCGGATGGACCTGATGCGCAGCGTGATGCTGGCCCGCGCCGAATAGTCCTGCTAGGCCCCAGGGGCTGACCGCCCCTGGGGCCCGCGAGCTCCTCTCCCATGCCTTCCGCCGCCTCGAGCGCCGTCGAGCGATACGCGGGCCTCATGTCCGGAACCAGCCTGGACGGGGTTGACGGAGCGGTGGTGGAATTCCAGGGCGACCGCGGACGGCTGGTGGCCACCGCCCACACCCCCTACCCGGACGCCCTGCGCGCAGAGCTCATGGGCCTCGCCCAGCCCGGGGACAACGAGCTGGAGCGCTCCGCCCTCGCCGCCCAAGAAATCTCCCGGCTCTACGCCGCAACCCTGAAGAGGCTGCTGGAGACCGCTCCGGGGAAACCCGCCGTGCGGGCGGCAGGCTGCCATGGGCAAACGGTGCGCCACCGGCCCGAGTCCCGCTTCAGCCTCCAGCTTCTTGAGCCCGCCCTGGTGGCCGAGCTGGCCGGCGTGCCGGTGGTGGCCGACTTTCGCAGCCGGGACCTGGCGGCGGGGGGCCAGGGGGCGCCCCTGGTGCCCGCCTTCCACCGGGCCCAGTTCGGCCTTAAGGGCCGCACCCGCGCCGTGGTCAATATCGGCGGCATCGCCAACGTGAGCGTGCTCCGCTCTGACGGCACCGTGCTCGGCTTCGACACGGGCCCCGGCAACGTCCTGCTGGACGCCTGGTGCCACCGGCACAGGGGGCAGCGGTTCGACGCCGGCGGCGCCTGGGCGAGCTCCGGCCGGCCGATCCCCGCCTTGCTCGAGACCTTGCTGGAAGATCCCTACTTCCGGGCGGCGCCGCCCAAGAGCACCGGCCGGGAACGCTTCCACGAGGCGTGGCTGAACCGCCACCTGCGGGGAGGCGAGCGCCCGGAGGACGTGCAAGCCACGCTCCTTCGGCTCACCGCCGAAAGCGTGGCGGCGGCCATCGAGGCCGCCTGCCCCGACGCCGACGAGGTGTACCTCTGCGGCGGGGGGGCCCGCAACGGCGCCCTGGTGGCGGCTTTGAGGGAGCGGCTCGGCCCTCGCCGGGTCGAGCTGACCGACGTCCTGGGAATCGCGGTGGAATGGGTGGAAGCCGCGGCCTTCGCCTGGCTTGCCCGCGCCACCCTCCTGGGTCTTCCGGGAAACGTGCCGGAGGCGACCGGCGCCGCAGGACCCCGGGTCCTGGGAGCGATCTACCCGGCCTGATCCGGGTGGGCTGGAGAGGCGGCGGGAGAGCTCCCGCCGCCAGGAGACGGCCTCCCGGGACTTACACCGAGAACGAGGAGCCGCAGCCGCAGGTGGTGACCGCGTTCGGGTTCTTGATGACGAACTGCGCCCCCTCGATGCTTTCCTGGTAGTCGATCTCGGCGCCCACCAGGTACTGGAAGCTCATGGGATCGATCAGCAAGGTGACGCCATTCTTTTCCATCACGGTGTCGTCCTCGTTGATCGATTCGTCGAAGGTGAACCCGTACTGGAACCCGGAGCAGCCGCCGCCGCTCACGAATACCCGCAGCTTCAGCTCGGGATTGCCTTCTTCGTCGATCAACTGCCTCACCTTGTTCGCCGCGCTGTCGGTGAAGATCAGCGGAGTCTCGGTCACTGCGTTCATGTTCCGCTCCTGGAAAAACCCGTTTGCTTTCATTATGAAGCCGACGTCGACCCGGGTCAATCGCTGGTGGCGGGCTTGAGGGTCACCACGTTTTCCTTCTCCGCCGCGGCCTGGTCGTGCACGAGCTGCCCGTCCACCAACGCGCCCACCTGGATCTCGATGCGGGCGTAGTGCACATCTCCCCGGACCCGGGATTTGCTTTGGAGTTCCAGGTATTCGGAAGCGTGGACGGGTCCCACCACCGTGCCGTTGATCACTGCGTGGGACACCCGGATCTCCCCCTCGATGGTGGCGTTTTCGCTCAGCACCAGGGTGCACGCGGACTCGCCCGAGGCGATCACGCTGCCCCGCACGTGCCCGTCGACCCGCAGCCCGCCGTTGAAGACGATGTTGCCGTCGATGCGGGTTCCCGCGCCGATGAGACAATCGATGCGATTGTGCGGCTTGGTCGGCTTGTTGAAGAACATCCCGGTTCCTCCCCTTACGAAAGAGCGGTGGTTTCGGTGACGAGAGCCTCCCGCCGTCCCTCGCCGTACACCTGGACCTGCAGGCTTTCCACGGCCGTCCCCGGCGGCACCTTGAATCGCCCCTCCACGCGCTGAAACACCCGGAAGCTCACGTTGAAGGCAGCGGGATCCGGGGCGTCCGGCCCGGGAAGGGGAATGACCGCCTGCCGCCCGCCCTGCACCACCCGCACCGCGAACTGGAGCCGGCCGCGAAACGGCTTGCCCTGGCCCGGCGGCTGTACCAGCAGGAGACTGTAGCGGTATTCGTCCGGGACGATGTCCCGCTCCAGAACGAAGCGGTGCACCGCGAGCTGCCGCCCCGGACCGACGCCGGAGGTGAGGCTCTCGAAGAACGCCAGATCCTCCTTGAGCTGGGCGTTCTCCTGGATCAGGGTCTTGACCTGGCGCGCCAGATCCTCCTGGGCCGCCCGCTCCACCTGCAGCTCGCCTTCGGCCCGGGCGGTGCGCAACCGCAGCTCCTCGTTCTCCCGGGTGAGCCGCTCGCTCAGGCTCCGCAGCCGCGCCAGCTCGCCCGCCGCCTCCGCCGCGCTGAAGCCCGCCACCTCCCGCCCGGTCTCGAACAACCGCCAAGCGAGGAACCCCAAGGCCACCGTGAGGAGCACGATGCTCAAGGTTCTCCAGTACCACGGGACCTGGGGGCGGATCGCCACTTGCGGCGCAGCGATGCCGAAGCGCCTGCGCAGATCCTTGAGCGCCATCAGGGGAACAAGGGCGCGTGGGTGAGCCCCAAGCCTTCCGGCAGCCCGAACATGAGGTTCATGTTCTGGACGGCCTGTCCGGCGGCCCCCTTCACCAGGTTGTCGATGACCGACAGGATCACCAGGGTGTCGCCCCCCTGGGGCCGGTGCACGGCGATCCGGCACAGGTTCGCGCCGCGCACGGAGCGGGTGTCGGGATGGCTGCCGGGGGGCAGCACGTCGACGAAGACCTCGCGGGCGTAACGCTCCTCGAACAGGGCCTGGGCGTCCGTTTCCCGGGTGAGCCGGGCGTAGAGGGTGGCGTGGATCCCCCGCACCATGGGGGTCAGGTGGGGCACGAAGGTAAGCCCCACCGGCCGACCCGCCGCCCGCGTGAGCCCCTGGACGATCTCCGGGTGATGGCGGTGGCCCGGTACCCCGTAGGCTTTGAAGTTGTCGGAGGCTTCCGAGAAGAGCAGGGGCAGTTCCGCCTTGCGCCCGGCCCCGCTCACCCCCGATTTGGCGTCGGCCACCAGGTGCGCCAGGTCCACGACCCCCGCCTCCACCAGGGGCAGGAATCCGAGCTGGACCGCCGTGGGATAGCAGCCCGGGTTGGCCACCAGCCGCGCCGAGCGGATGCGCTCCCGGTTCACTTCCGGCAGGCCGTAGACCGCCTCGGAAACGAGCGCGGGACTCGCATGGCCCATGCCGTACCACTTCTCCCAGGCGGCCACGTCCGCCAGACGGAAATCCGCCGAGAGGTCGATCACCCGCGCCCCCGCCCGGAGAAGCGCCGGGGCCTGTTCCATGGCGACACCGTTGGGGGTGGCGAAGAACACCACGTCGCATTCCGCCAGGGGCGCCGCCTCCGGGGCGGAAAATTTGAGCTGCACCTGCCGGCGCAGGCTGGGAAACAGCTCCGCCACCGCCATGCCCGCTTCCTTGCGGGAGGTGATGGCGTGCAGCCGGACCTCGGGGTGCTCCGCCAGGATCCGGAGCAGCTCCACCCCCGTGTAACCCGTGCCGCCGACGATGCCGACCTTGATCATGAGTCCCGCTTCCACCGCCTGGGCGGCTCCACCGATCGGTGCCGCCCGAAAAGAAAAAGGGGTGAACCCCGGCCGGCGGGGCCACCCCCAATGTCCCTCGTTGGTATCGTTCTTACCGCTTGGAGAACTGCTTGCGCCGCCGCGCCTTGTGCAGGCCCACCTTTTTCCGTTCTACTTCCCGCGCGTCCCGGGTGACCAGCCCCGCCTTGCGCAGCACGGGTTTCAGGGCTGCGTCGTAGTCGATCAGGGCGCGGGTGATGCCGTGGCGCACCGCGCCGGCCTGGCCCGATTCGCCGCCTCCATGGACGTTGATGCGAATATCGAACCGCGCTTCGTTGTTTGTCAAGACCAGAGGTTGCCGCGCGATCATGCGGCCCGTCTCGCGGGAGAAAAACTCGTCGATGGGTTTGCCGTTGACCCGGATCTCGCCCCGGCCGGGCTTCATGAACACCCGGGCCACCGCGCTCTTGCGACGGCCGGTGCCGTAGTAAAACTCGCCTATCATCGGCGCTCCTCAGATGTCCAACTGCTTCGGTTGCTGGGCGGCGTGGGGATGCTCGGGACCCGCGTACACCTTGAGCTTGCGAAACATGGCGTAGCCGAGGGGACCCTTGGGCAGCATGCCCTTGACCGCCTTTTCGACTACCCGCGCCGGAAAGCGCGCCTGCAGCTTGCGCAGGCTGGTGCTGTAGAGCCCGCCGGGGTAACCGCTGTGCCGGTAGTAGATCTTCTGATCCAATTTTTTGCCCGTCACGCGGATCTTGTCCGCGTTGATCACCACGATGTAGTCGCCGGCATCCACGTGGGGGGCGTAGATGGGCTTGTGCTTTCCCCGGAGCCGGCGCGCGATCTCGCTGGCGAGGCGCCCAAGCACCTTGTCCGTGGCGTCCACCACGAACCAGTCGCGCTTCACGTCCTGGGGCTTGGTCGAATAGGTTTTCATCGGACGATTCGATCGGAGGAAAGGCGCGAATTTTAGGTTAGTTTTCCTTTAAGTGTCAAACCACAAGCGCACCCGCCCGGGCGGGGAAATGGGGCGATGGAGGGAATGCGGGTGAACCGGGAGGACGCCCCATCCGGTCACCGTTGAGGCCAATGAATATCACGTGAAACTAATATTTTATAACTCTAATATTGCGTTGCCATAAAAGGCGATTATGCCGCCGGAAATGGAAAGAGATTCAATCTCGACTACCCAAAAGGAGAAAAAAAAGGCGCAACCTGATGGGGTTGCGCCGAGTTCCACCTTAGGAGGAGGATGGAGGAGACAACCATTGAATACCCATGACGAGCATTCAATGTAAGCGCATTATGCCTGAAATGAGCCGCCAATGCAAGTATTTTTTTGCATCGCGTCACAGAGGCCGCGAAAAATATTTAACAAATTGATTTTAAATCATTAACATGACGAGCGGGCCCATGGTCAAGCTTTTAGGAGGGTTCCTTCTCCCGCCCGCCTCCCTTCTGCTTGCCCTGTTAGCAGGCTGGGCCCTGCTCAAGCGGCGCCCGGGAGCGGCAAAAGCCTTTCTGGCCACCGGGATCCTCGGCCTGTGGATCGCCTCCACCCCGGCGGTGGCCTACCGTGCCTTGGGGCTTCTGGAGCCCCCTCCCCTCGCGGGAGATCCCCAGCGCGTCCAGGCCCAGGCCATCGTCGTACTGGGCGGAGGCACCCTGTTCGCCTCCCCCGAATACGCCGAGGACACGGTCGGTTCCTGGACCCTGGAGCGGCTGCGCTACGCGGCGCGGCTCGCCCGCGCGAGCGGCCTTCCGATCCTAGTCACCGGGGGAAATCCCCGCGGCCGCCCCCGCAGCGAGGCGGCCGCCATGAAGGAAGCGCTGGAAGAGGACTTCGGCGTCCCGGTGCGCTGGGCCGAGGAAGGCGCGCGCAACACCCTGGAGAACGCGCTGCGGTCGAAGGAAATCCTCGCTCCCGCGGGGATCACGCGCATCCTGCTGGTGACCCATGCGGCCCACACGCCGCGGGCGGCGATGGCCTTCCAGCAGGCGGGCTTCGAAGCGATCCCGGCCCCCACGGGATACGCGGCCCGGCTCGCCGGCGACGTGTTCGATTGGCTGCCCCGCGCCGACGCGCTCCTTGCCACCCGCAGCTTCCTGCACGAAGCCCTGGGCTATGGCTGGTATCGACTACAATGGGCGCTTCGTTAAAGTAGAAAAGCCCTTCGTAGAGGCGCCGGAAAAGGAGAGGAAATCTCCTCTTCGCGCGCATATGGCGCCTTTTGCGTTTAAGGAATAATTCTTTCTCTGTGTCCCTGCGCCTCTGCGGCGAACGGCCGGAAACCATACGGCGGAAAGGAGCGGACGTGAAGGCGAGGATCAAATGGGTCGAAGAGGCGAGCTTCCTCGGCCAGAGCGAGAGCGGTCATGCCATCCTCATGGACGGGCCGCCCGAGGCGGGCGGCCGAAACTTGGGGCCGCGCCCCATGGAGACCGTGCTCATGGGCACGGGGGCGTGCACCGCCTTCGACGTGGTGCACATCCTGAAAAAAGCCCGCCAGAGCGTCACCGACTGCGTGGTGGAGATCGACGCCGAGCGGGCGGCCCAGGATCCCAAGGTATTCACCCGCATCCACTTCCACTTCGTGGTGAAAGGCAAGGGCCTCAAGCCCGAGCAGGTGGAGCGGGCGATCAAGCTCTCGGCGGAGAAATATTGTTCGGCCTCCATCATGCTAGGCAAAACGGCATCGATCACCCATGACTTCGAGGTGCTGGAGACCTAGTCCCTTGGAGGCCTCTTGCGTCCGCTCCCGCTCCCACCGCTGCGCGGCTTCCGTGTCGCGGCCGCCCTCCCTCATGCTAGGCAAAACGGCGTCGATCACCCATGACTTCGAGGTACTGGAAGCGTAGGGTGCATTGAGCGAAGCGAAATGCACCGCCCTTGGGTGTAGCACCGGCACCGGACCTCGAAGCGCCGAAGCGGTGCGCCCAGGCGCACCCTACCGGCATGTAGGGTGCGTTGAGCCACGCGAAACGCACCGGCAGCAGCACCGGCGGCAGGTCCCGAAGCGCCGAAGCGGTGCGCCAAGGCGCACCGCTTCTACAACCCAAATCCGTAGGGTGCGTTGAGCCATGCGAAACGCACCGGCCAACAGAGGGCGGCGCTATTCACCCCCAATGCTGTCCGGAACGCTCGGCGCCACCCCCGCTGCCCAATCGAGCGGATACCGCCCCTCCCTGACGAACCGGTGGAAGCTGGAATAGGGCCACTGCGCGGGGGTCGAGCACAACCGGTGCTTGACCGGGTTGTAATGAATGTAATCGAGGTGTGCCGCGAGATCCCGCTCGTCACGAATGGTGTGTTCCCAGAATCGCCGCTGCCATATAAGCCGCTCGCGCCGCTTGGCGCGGGAGAAAGCCGCCGGCTGCGTTTCATCGCCTCCCGCCCCCCAGCGTCTGGAGACCGCCGACTTGATCATGCGCCAGCGCCCCGAATAATCCGCATCGCCTGGTGGAAGCCGCCAGATGCAATGCAGGTGGTCGGGCAAGAGCACCCATGCCACGATCTGGAAAGGATGACGGGACCGTACCAGGCGGATCGCCTCCCGCAGGGCCTGGCGCATGGGCTCGGTGCAAAGCCAGGGGCGTCGTTCGTACGCGACCACCGTACAGAAAAATGTGGCGCCCGGAGTCCGATTTCGCCGGTAGTTGGGCATGCAGGAACCCCCTTTCTCCTGCTGCAAACGATACGCTGAAGCGCCGAAGCGGTGCGCTAAAGCGCACCCTACAACTCCATTCGCCTCGATCTCCTCTGCGCGCTTGAGCGCGCCAGAGGGCTACACCCAATACGCCGTCGACGTCATCACCCGGGAGGTGACCCGCATGGCGAGCCGCACCGGCGCGGGCAGCTCCGCGCCGCCGTGATAGAGCGCCGTGGAGGCATGGCGCGCCTCGTCGATCTTCATCTGGAGGAGGATCGCCCGGCTCTTCCTGTCCTGCTTGGGCAGCCGCTCCAGGTGTCCGTCCAGGTGGCCTTCCACCTGCCGCTCGGTCTCCGCCAGGAAGCCCAGGTTCCAGCGGTCGCCCAGGAGGCCCGCCACGGCGCCGATGGCCAACGACCCGGCGTACCAGACGGGATTGAGCACGCTCGTGCGCCCGCCGAGTTCCGCGAGCCGCGCCTCGGTCCAGGCGAGATGCTCGGTCTCCTCCTGGGCCGCCTTGCGCAGGGTCGCCTGGATCGCGGGATGGCGCGCCGTCAGGGCCTGGCCCTGGTACAGGGCCTGGGCGCAGATCTCCCCGGCGTGATCCACCCGCAAGAGCCCCACCACCCGCCGGCGCTCGTCGTCGGAAAGGGGCGCCTCGGGAAGATCGCTCCCCGGCCGCTTGCGGGCCGAGGGGGCCGGGGCGAAGAGGGTGCGCAGGGCGTTGTCCAGGGTGATCAGCAGGGGGTCCAGGTTGAACATTTTTCGCGGGTCGCCTCAACGGCGGACGTGTCAATGCGAAGGCGAGGCTCAGGCGGCGCGCTGGAAGCGCGCCTCTGCTGCCTCTACGAGGACTTAAGCAGTCCGTCAGGAAGCCGAGTCGACAACGCCGTCATGTTCGCGTTCCGAATCGTAGTCTGTTTTGGATTTATCGATGCAATCACGGCATTTCACGCCTGTCAAGGATATCGCACCGGGTAGACTTGAGAGCGGTGCGCCAAGGCGCACCCTACGGGCCTCGTAGGGTGCGTTGAGCCACGCGAAACGCACCGGCGGCAGGTCCCGAAGCGCCCCAAGCGGCGCGCCCAGGCGCACCCGACAACTAACCGGGAAAGAAGGCTTTGAGGATAAGGGCGAGCACGCCGCCCAAGAGGAGGCCCAGCATCCACTTGACGACCGTGATGTCCGCTTTGATGGGCGCGAGCTCGATTTGCAAATCCTTCTTGGTCACAAGATCCGCCTCGCCCTGGGCATCCCGGAAAGCGTCGGCCAAGGCTTCGGCCTGTGCCTCGGTCATGCCGGCCTCCTGCAGGCGCCGGATGAACTGTGGGTGTCGAAGGTGATGGTGGCCACGGAAAAAGTCTAGCACGAAACGCCCAAAAACCGGGCGCCTCGGTCGTAGGGTGCGTTGAGCGCAGCCGAAACGCACCGCCAGCGTGCGGGTGCCTGCGGAGCTGTGCTAACCGGGAAAGAGGGCTTTGAGGATAAGGGCGAGCACGCCGCCCAGGAGGAGGCCGAGCATCCACTTGATCAAGGTCATCTCACCCTTGAGCGCCTCGAAGCGCGCTTCCAGCTTCATCTCGAGCGCTCGAAGATCCTGCTTCGTGGCGAGCTCCGCCTCCCCATAGGCTTCACGGAAGGCATCGACGATCGCCTCGGCTTGGGCTTCGGAAACGCCCGCTTGCTGCAGGCGCCGGATGAACTTGTGGGTGTCGAAGGAAATGCTGGCCATGCCAGAAGTCTAACATGAAACCCGTCAGAGGCCGGGCGCCTCGGTCGTAGGGTGCGTTGAGTGAAGCGAAACGCACCAAATCCTAGCACAAGAAAACGCCCGGGGCTTTGGGCGTCGGGCCGAGCGAAACGCACCGGCATACGGAATCAGGGGCCTTGGAGCGGTGCGCTAAAGCGCACCCGACGGCGCTCAAGCGGTGCGTCGTGCGCGGGCGCGCCAGTAACCCGGGCGGCGTTTACCGTGGGCGACGGCGAGCACTTCCACCTCATCACCACGCAGCCGGTAGATCAAGCTGTAGGGAAAGCGAGGAAAAACGTAGCGCCGGGTGCAAGCGGCATACCGAGGCCACCTGGTCGGTGCCGTGGAAATCGCCACCACCGCGTGTTGGAGTTCTTTGCGAGACCCCTCCGCAGCGGCCTCGCTGCGTTCGGCGTACCATTCGAACGCTGCCAGGACCTCTTCGGCAGCGGCCGGGTAGAACCTAACGCCCGCCGGCACGCCTGTCGCCGAAGAGCTTCGCCCGGAGCGCTTCCCAGGAGACGGCCTGAACGGCTCCGCCGTCGAGCTCAGCCATGCGGCGCTCGATTTCAGCGAGCCAGGCCTCTTCTACGCTCTCCTCCGATCCGGGCTCCAGGCTTTCGATCAACAGGCCCGTCAGTGCCGCCCGTTCCTCGGGGTCGAGCCCCATCGCTTCCTCGTACAGTTTTTGTACCGTGGTTCCCATGGGCTCACCGCTCCTGCGACCCTTACGATGTCAACACAAGATAAGGCCAAGCCCGCCCAGCATGCAAGTCAGCCGTAGGCTACGAGACGTGGGGTGCTTTGGGCGTAGGCGAAACTCACCGGTCACGGGACAAAAGACCTCCGAGGCGGTGCGCTAAAGCGCACCCTACAGGCGTCGTAGGGTGCGTTGAGCCGCAGGCGAAACGCACCAATGCCCGGTGGAAGCGCCCGGACGGTGCGCTCGAGGGCACCCGAGAGCGACCGCCCCGGATCATTCCAGCGCAATTCCTTCGCAAGCCGCAATGTCCCGAATGTCGGCCGCGAGTTGTGGGAGATGCCGTTCGACGATATTCCAGACGAGGTGGATATCGACGCCCAGATACTGGTGGGCCAGCACGTTGCGGGATGCGGCGATTTGCGCCCACGGTGTCCCCGGATACCGGGCTTTGAGGTCATCGATGCCCATGTCCCTGACCGCCTGACCGATGACCTCCAGGTTTCGGATGACCGCGTCCTGGGTCTTCTTGTCGGCCAAAAAAGCTTCTTTCCCATCGCGGACGTATTCTTCGATCCGGCGAATGCAGTCGTGAATGTGCCGGATGTAGACGGAGCGGTCCTTGCTCAAAGGGGTTGAGCCTCGGTCAGGATGCGGTCCTTCAAATAGGGGCTGAGGGCATTGGGGGTCAGCACATCGGTCCTGCGGCGGAGAAGCTGCTCCAGATCCTGCTGGAGGGCCACCAGATCGTACAAGGTGCGGCCTTCCTCCATGTCCACCAGTAAATCAACATCGCTCGACGTCTCTTCCGATCCGCGTACGGCGGAGCCGAAGACCCGCACGTTGTGCGCGCCGTGGCGTGCCGCGATCTCGAGGATTTCCTGCCTGCGCTGCCTCAGCTGTTCCAATAACCCCATCGGCTCACCGTTACCGCCTGTTCGAGCGTTAACCCGGCCATCAACCCCTGCCTCTTCTCGGCGCCCAATAGCCTAGCACAAAGATAAAATCGGGCGCTGCGCCAAGGCGCACCCTACAACCCAAATCGTAGGGTGCGTTGAGCCGCAGGCGAAACGCACCGGACAGCGGAGCACCGCCCCCGTAGGGTGCGTTGAGCCGCAGGCGAAACGCACCGGACAGCGGAGCGAAAACCTCCAGAGCGGTGCGCCCAGGCGCACCCGACAAAAAAAACCGGGCGCCCGAAGGCGCCCGGCGAAAGCCCGCTTTAAGCGCGGTGGCGGCTCGTGGCCGCCCGCGCGCTTTAGAAGCTGTGGCGGACGTGGAGCGCGAAGGCGTCCGGATCCCGTCCAGCCGCAGCCGCGCCACTGCCAATACCAGCAGGGTTCACAAAGAAGTCGTACCCGGCGTTGGTGTCGTTCTTGATCTTGGTGTAGTAGGCGTAGGCCACGGTGCGCTTGGAGAAGTGGTAGCCCACCCCCACGGTGTAGTGATCGGCGCCGCTGTCGCCGATCCCGCAACCTGGCATGCCACCCACGAAGGTGGTGGTAGGCGTGCCGCCCGCGCAGGAGCCGTCCACATCGTCGGCGTGGAACCATTGGGCGCGCAGGTCGAAATTACCCATGCGGTGGGAGCCCACGATGCCCCAGGCGTCCCGCTCGGCCTTAGAGCCGGCGGCCACCACGTTTTCGTACTCCAGGCTTTCCCACACGGCGCCAACGAAGGTGTTGCCCTGGTTGAAGGTGTAGCGCACGCCCACTTTCCACCCGGTGTCGTCTCCCTTGGAACCACCGGTGGTGCGCTGCTCGTTGTGCTTCGCATAGGCGGCGTCGATGCCCAGGCCCATCCACTCGTAGCTGGCGCCGATGGCCCAGCGGTCTTGATTCTGAGCGTTGGTTTTACCCTCGTCGGGGGCATAGGACACCTTGAACGAGAAGCCGGCGAACTTGGGCGACCAGTACTGGACGATGTTCGACTGCCGGTTGCTGAAGCCCGCTGACGTGCCGCCGACGCCGTTATTGTTGCCGATCAGGGCCTCGATGTCGGGCATGCCGGTGGCGTAGAAGCGGTCGTAGCCGATGGTGGCGAGCTTGTACGGCTCATCCCAGCGGCCCAAGAACACATTACCCCAGTTGCCGGAGAGACCCACGGCGCTGTTGCGGCCCGCCCAGGCGCCGCTGGTGGAGCCGTCGGGACGGACGTCGTTTTCCACTTGGAACCAGGCCTTCAAGCCCCCGCCCAGGTCCTCCTGGCCCTTGAAGCCGATGTTGGACGAGTTGCTGTTCACCCGGGTGCGGCGGGCGTCCGTGGGATTGTCGTTGTCCACGGACTCCAAGCTCATGTTGAGGGTGCCGTAGATGGTCACGTTGTCGGCGGCCGTGGCGGCCAGGGGGGCGGCCAGGGCGCCGGCGACGGCCAGCGCGATCAACTTCTTGTTCATGCGGTTTTCTCCTCTGAAGAATCGCTGCTCTAAATAAGGATGGTTCGCGAACGTTCCTTATTTCCTCGACTTCCCTCCCCAAGGTCGAGAAGTCGAGGGTATTGTGGCAAGGGGGCGGCCCGGGAAACAAGAAAAAACCGCCTAAACGCCCCCCCCGGACCCCCCATTTGTTGCGCGGACGCAACACCTCCCGGCGGCTGCCGGGGAGCCCGTCCGCCCAAGGACTTAGGGAAAAATATTGCAACGGCGCCTCAAGGCGCTTGACAAATCCGCCGGCAAAAACGCAACAGGGGCGGCGGGAAGGGTTAGAAAATACGATATATCAAAGGCTTATGCCGATGCGGCGCGCCCAGGCGCATCCGACGGGCATCGTAGGGTGCGTTGAGCGAAGCGAAACGCACCGCCCCCGTAGCACCGGGCGGCAGGTCCCGAAAACGCCGGAGCGGTTGCGCCCATGGCGCACCCGGGCGGGGGCTCGAGCGGCGGCAAGCCCCGAAGCGCCCCAAGCGGTGCGCTAAAGCGCACCCTACAACCCCGAACAGGCATCGTAGGGTGCGTTGAGCGCAGCCGAAACGCACCGCCCCCGTCGCTTGGTCAACAGGCAAACGCCCGCTCGAGGGATCGCCGCACCGCCCTCCGGTCGACCTGGGCCAGGGCGCCCAGCTTGCGGACGACAAAGCGATGGTCCAGCGTGAACAGCTTCATGCGCACCACGGAGGGCGCGGGCAAGCCGGCGCGGGCGAGATCGGCAAGGCGCACATCCAGCGGCCAGGGGGGGTTCTTTGCGCTCGTGATCATGGCCATGACGCTGTGCCCCACCGGATCGTTGAAGGCCTCCCGGTCGGACAGCACAAGGGCCGGGCGCCGCTTTTGCCGGGCCGAATCGGTGAACGGGAAGGGCACCGCCACTACGTCAAACCTTTCATAGGCCACGATAGGCCTCCTCGTCGTTTTCCGACGCCCATTCGCTCAACGTCCCGACGACGGCTTTGGCGTATTCCACGTCGAGGGGTGACACCCGACGCAGGACGACCTTTTGGCCTTCCACCTCGAAGGCCACCCTGTCGCCTTTCTCGATACCCAGCCGCTTGCGCACCTCGGCAGGGATGGTTGCCTGGTATTTGCTCGTGACTTTCGACGCCAGCATGATGACCGCCTCCATGCGTATTGCAGTATTACTGTATGGCGGCACGAGCGGGGCGTCAAGGGACCCGGGGGGCGGGAAGCGTCGTAGGGGGCGTTGAGCCACGCGAAACGCACCGCCCCCGTAGGGTGCGTTGAGCGACGCGAAACGCACCGGGCGGCAGGACCCGAAACGCCGGAGCGGTTGCGCCCAAGGCGCACCCGGCGGGGGCTCGAGCGGCGGCAAGCCCCGAAGCGCCCCAAGCGGTGCGCTAAAGCGCACCCTACAACCCCGAACAGGCATCGTAGGGTGCGTTGAGCGCAGCCGAAACGCACCGCCCCCGTCGCTTGGTCAACAGGCAAACGCCCGCTCGAGGGATCGCCGCACCGCCCTCCGGTCGACCTGGGCCAGGGCGCCCAGCTTGCGGACGACAAAGCGATGGTCCAGCGTGAACAGCTTCATGCGCACCACGGAGGGCGCGGGCAAGCCGGCGCGGGCGAGATCGGCAAGGCGCACATCCAGCGGCCAGGGGGGGTTCTTTGCGCTCGTGATCATGGCCATGACGCTGTGCCCCACCGGATCGTTGAAGGCCTCCCGGTCGGACAGCACAAGGGCCGGGCGCCGCTTTTGCCGGGCCGAATCGGTGAACGGGAAGGGCACCGCCACTACGTCAAACCTTTCATAGGCCACGATAGGCCTCCTCGTCGTTTTCCGACGCCCATTCGCTCAACGTCCCGACGACGGCTTTGGCGTATTCCACGTCGAGGGGTGACACCCGACGCAGGACGACCTTTTGGCCTTCCACCTCGAAGGCCACCCTGTCGCCTTTCTCGATACCCAGCCGCTTGCGCACCTCGGCAGGGATGGTTGCCTGGTATTTGCTCGTGACTTTCGACGCCAGCATGATGACCGCCTCCATGCGTATTGCAGTATTACTGTATGGCGGCACGAGCGGGGCGTCAAGGGACCCGGGGGGCGGGAAGCGTCGTAGGGGGCGTTGAGCCACGCGAAACGCACCGCCCCCGTAGGGTGCGTTGAGCGACGCGAAACGCACCGGGCGGCAGGACCCGAAACGCCGGAGCGGTTGCGCCCAAGGCGCACCCGGCGGGGGCTCGAGCGGCGGCAAGCCCCGAAGCGCCCCAAGCGGTGCGCTAAAGCGCACCCTACAACCTGGAGAAAGGCTGCGGCGAGGCGCGACCGACCAGGCTACCCCATCCCCTCCCTAACCCGTCCACGGCCCGGCCTGCAGGCCGGACCGGCTCCGCGGGCGAGAGAGCTGTGCTCTGCGAAACCCCCGCTCCGCCCCCTTGAAGGGGAGGGAACCCATCCCCTCCCTAACCCTCCCCTTGAAGGGGAGGGGACCCTACCCCAGCCCGTCCACGGTCTGGCATGCCCCTGTCATCCTGCCCCTTCAAGGGGGAGGCCGGGAGGGGGATGGGTGGGCGCGGGCAATTTTTGAGACAGGTGCTCAGAGGGTATACGGCACCAGGACGAAGTCCCACCGGCCGGGAGGGAAGTCCTTCACGTTCCGCGTCGCCAGGCGCAGCTCGTGGTGCTGGGCGAGCGCCACTTGAAACGCGTCGGGCAGCTTCCAGCGGTGCCGGCGGCGTAACTCGGCGGCCCGGTCCGCGATGGGCTGATCGATGGCCAGGGTCGGAAAACAGTCGAGCAGGCGCTTCGCCAGGGCGGCCGCTCGGGTCCCGAAACCGGCCAGCACTTCGGCCCGGGTGATGACCGAGATGGCCGCGCTGCCCCCGCTTTGGGCCAGGTAGCGGGTGGCGGCATCGATCCCGTTGAAGTGATCGATCAGAATCACCGAGTCCAAGAGGACCGTCACCGGCGCCTGTCCCATTCCCGCCGCAGACGGCGCTGATAAACGAGGCCATCATCGCCTTTCCACATCCCCCGGGTCTTCTCCAAGAGTCGTTCCATGCGGGGCGCGGACTCGCACCGCTCGCGCAATTGGCGAACGGCTTGTCGGACGATCTCGGTCATGGGAACGCCTTCTTGCCGGGCTTTGCGGTCCAACCAGGCCTTGTCTTCCGGATCGAGACTCACGACCGTTCGGATCATTCTTTCACCGCGATATCGACTTTTAAGAAATGATATCGTCAATTCGCCGGGAGGCCAATGCAGACAGCGGCGGCCCGGCGGAATTCGAAACGCGCCCCGATCGTCCCGTCCGCGCCGGGCCCGGCAGGCCCGCCGGGTATAATCCGCCCATGGAATGGGACGTGGCGGTGGTGGGCGGCGGGTTCGTGGGGCGGGCCCTCGCCCGGGCGCTTCGGGGCAGCGGGCTCGCGGTGGCGTTGATCGACGCGGAGGCCCGGGCACGAACCGCAGGGGGCGTCGAGGGAGGCGAGACGCGCCGGAACGACACCGGAGAGCGGTGCGCTGAAGCGCACCCGACAAGCC
The DNA here is from genome assembly GCF_051905455.1 of Pelomicrobium sp. G1. Lineage (NCBI taxonomy): Bacteria > Pseudomonadati > Pseudomonadota > Hydrogenophilia > Pelomicrobium > Pelomicrobium sp. G1. The sequence continues at coordinate 85,195 of NZ_JBQACR010000016.1, read as the reverse complement.
CGATCGACGCGGCAGCGCCGGGGCGAACCGTCGAGGAACTCGAGGGGCGCGAGACGGTCCGAAATGGCGCCCCCGCGCCCCCCGGGGTCCTTCCCGGCTGGGACCCCCGCGTCTACGCCGTGAGCCCCGGGAGCCGGGCGTTCCTCGCCGAGCTGGAGGCGTGGGCCCGGCTCGATCCCGCCCGCGTCGCGACCGTGGAGCGCATGGAGGTCTACGGCGACGACGCCCGCTCCCGGATCGTGTTCAGCGCCTACGAGCTGGGGCGGCCGGCGCTGGCCTATATCGTGGAGCACCGGGCGCTCCAGGCGGCCCTCGAGTCCGCCCTGGCGGGGCAGGCGAATCTCGCGTGGCGGCGGACGCCCCCGCCCGCGGGCCTGGCCTGGGGCCTCGAGGGCATTGCCCTCTCCCTGGAAGGGGGCGAGACCCTGGAGGCTCGGCTGGTGGTAGGGGCGGACGGGGCGAACTCCTGGGTGCGGCGCCAAGCGGGAATCGAGGCGACGGAGAAGCCCTACGGCCAGCAGGCGGTGGTGGCCCATTTCCGCTGCGAGCGCCCCCACCATAACACCGCCTTCCAGTGGTTCCGGGAGGACGGGGTGCTGGCGCTGCTGCCCCTGCCGGGGGAGTGCGTCTCTATGGTCTGGTCCACCTGGGACGCGCACGCGGCGGCGCTCCTCAACCTGGACGATTCCGCACTGGCCGCCCAAGTGGAGGAGGCCTCCCGGGGCGTGGTGGGGGGGCTCGCCGTGATCTCGCCGCCGGCGGCCTTTCCCCTGCGGCTCGTGAAGGTTAAGCGGCTCGCGGCGCCCCGGGTGGCCCTCGCGGGGGACGCCGCCCACACGATCCATCCCCTGGCCGGGCAAGGGGTTAACCTGGGCTTCCAGGACGCGCGGGTGCTGGCAGAGGTCCTCAGGAACCGGGGGCCGGTGACCGACTGCGGCGACTACTTTCTGCTGCGCCGCTACGAGCGGGCCCGCCGGGAGGAGGTGGCCCTGATGCAGCTCGCCACCGACGGGCTCGCGCGCCTCTTCAGCGCCCGGGCCTGGGGCGTCGGGTGGCTGCGCAACACGGGGCTGCGGCTGGTGGACGCCCTCACGCCCGTGAAAGCGCGCCTGGCGCAACAGGCGCTGGGCGAGGCGGTCGAATGAGGATAATGTAGGGTGCGTTGAGCCGCGCGAAACGCACCGGCGGGCCGGCAAAGTACCGCCGGATGCGGTGCGCTGAAGCGCACGCTCGACATACCAGACAGAGCGGTGCGCCCAGGCGCACCCTACCGCAACGACGAAAGGGACCGTGCCGTGCTGAAATCCGTCTTGACCGCCGGGATGGCGGCCGTACTCGCGGTGCTGCCTTCCGCCTTCGCCCGCGCCGACGCCGAGGCGGCGAAGAAGGCGCTGGAGGCGCGCTTGCAGGGGGAGCGCATCGAAAGCGTGAAACCCACCCCGTTCGCCGGCCTCTACGAGGTGATCGTGGCGAGCCCCCGGGGCAGCCTAGTGATGTACACCGACGAAAAGGCCCAGTTCCTGTTCGCCGGCGGGGCGCTTCTGGACGTGCGCAGCGCCCCCTACAAGGACCTTACCCGGGAGACGGTGAGCCGGCTCAACGCCGCCCTGATCAACGGGTCGCTCAAGCTCGCGGTGAAGCGGGTGAAGGGCAACGGCCAGCGCACCCTCATCACCTTCGAGGACCCCAATTGCCCCTATTGCAAGGCGCTGCAGAAGGAACTGGTGCAGCTTACCGACGTCACCATTTATACCTTCCTGTGGCCGTTCCTCTCCGAGAGTTCCCTCACCAAATCCCAGGCCGTCTGGTGCGCCAAGGACCGGGGCAAGGCGTTCGAGGATCTGATGCTGCGGGACCAGGTGCCTCCCGCCGACAAGGCGGGCTGCGAATACCGGGCGGAGCCCGTGCACGACATGGCCCGGCGTCTGGGCCTGCAGGGCACCCCCGCCATCTTCCTCGCCGACGGCACCGAGTACACGGGCCCCCGCACCGCGCAAGCCCTGGATCAGGCCCTCAAGGAGGCGAAGACCGCGGGCGGAGGGGGGCGATGAGGCAAAGCCGCCCGCCCCGTCCCGCCGCCCCGCCGGCCCGGCCCGGCTCTTCCGCCTGAGGCCGCGCCATGTGGGTGGTGCTGCTGGAGACCGCCCTCGCCCTCGGGCTGGTCGTGTTCATCGTGTGGTGGACGATGCCGCGCAAGGGGCGGCGCGACGAGGGACCGGACCGGGAGGGGTAGAAACCCGCGCCCGCCTCAATGGAGCATGCGGGGCGCGCTCAGGGTGAACTCGGGGATGGGCGCTTCGAAGGTCACCCCGTCCTCGGCCCGCATGTGGTAGCGGCCGGTCATGGTGCCCACGGGGGTGGCGATGGCGGTGCCGCTCGTGTATTCGAAGCTCTCCCCGGGGCGCAGCACCGGCTGCTCGCCCACCACCCCCAGGCCCCGCACTTCCTGCACCCGGTTGTCCGCGTCGGTGATGATCCAGTGGCGGCTCATGAGCTGGGCGGCGACCGTGCCGGTGTTGGTGAGGGTGATGGTGTAGGCGAACACGTAGCGGTTTTCCGCCTCGTCCGACTGGTCGGGCAGGTAGGTGGTGCGCGCCTTCACGTCGATCCGGTAAATTTTGCGTTCGCTCATAGGGTACCCTCGCCGAGGCCAGGCTTGCATTGCACACCAAAGGCGCGGCGGGCACAAGCGCCGCAGCATAACGGCGGCTTTTCCCGGCAATCAGCGCCCGTTATGCAGCCGGGGAGGCAATCCCGCTAAAATCCGGGCTTTATCGCCTGCGGAGGGTCCATGCCCACGTACCGGATCGCCCCCAGCATCCTTTCGGCCAACTTCGCGCGCCTGGGCGAGGAGGTGACCTCGGTCATCGCCGCCGGAGCCGACCTGATCCACTTCGATGTGATGGACAACCATTACGTGCCCAACCTCACCATCGGGCCGCTGGTGTGCGAGGCGATCCGGCCCCTCACCGAAGCGCCCATCGACGTGCACCTGATGGTGAAGCCCGTGGACCGGATCGTGCCGGACTTCGCCAAGGCGGGCGCCAACATCATCTCCTTCCACCCCGAGGCCTCGGAGCACGTGGACCGCACCATCGGCCTGATCCACGACTGCGGCTGCAAGGCGGGGCTGGTGTTCAACCCGGCGACACCGCTCCATTACCTGGACTGGACCCTGGGGAAGCTGGACCTGGTGCTCATCATGTCGGTCAACCCGGGCTTCGGCGGGCAGAAGTTCATCCCCACGGCCCTCGAGAAGCTTCGGGAGGTGCGCCGGCGGATCGACGCGAGCGGGCGCGACATCTGGCTGGAGGTGGACGGGGGCGTGAAGGTGGACAACATCGCGGAGATCGCCCGGGCCGGGGCGGACACCTTCGTCGCCGGCTCCGCGATCTACGGGACCAAAGACTACAAGGCGACCATCGCAGCGATGCGGGCGGAGCTGGAAAAAGCCCGAGGCCGAAACACGTGAATTCCCGCTTCCCCATCCCCGTGGGCGCGGTCGTTCTGGATCTCGACGGGACCCTGCTCGACACCGTCGATGACCTGGCGGTGGCGGCAAACGCCATGCTCCAGGAGCTGGGTTTCGAACCGTTGCCGGAGCACGTCATTCGCACCCACATCGGCAAGGGCCTCCAGAACCTGGTCACCCGTTGCCTGGCGGAGGTGACCGGCGCTGAGCCGACTGCGGCGCAGGTCGAGCGGGCATTGGCTGTCTTCGAGCCCCATTACCGGGCGAACCTGTGCGTGCGCACCCGTCCCTACCCCGGCGTGGTGGAGGGGCTCGAAGCGCTGCGCCAAGCGGGTTTCCCGCTTGGCTGCGTGACCAACAAGGCGGAACGCTTCACCCGGCCGCTGCTCACGCAGACGGGGCTTGCCCGCTATTTCGACCTGGTGCTGGGGGGCGACACCCTGCCGCGCAAGAAGCCGGATCCGATGCCCCTCCTCTACGCGGCACGGCACTTCGGCGTCGCCCCGGGCGAGCTCCTGCTGGTGGGCGACTCCCCCAACGACACCCGGGCGGCCCGGGCGGCCGGCTGCCCGGTGGTGTGCGTGCCCTACGGCTACAACGAGGGGACCGAGGTGCAGGACCTCGATTGCGATGCTATAGTAGCGGGCGTGGACGAGGTGCCCCGGCTGGTGCGCAAGGCCCGCCCCGCCGCCGGGCGCCCCCAGTAGGAATTTTTCCGCCAAGTTCAGCCGTGAGCTCCAAGAGGATTGAAATCGAACGGTTCGCGCTCCGCCGCTGGCGCCCTTGGCGCCCGTGACGCGTATCCAGGCGCTTCGCCCTGCCGTTTCCGGTTTCAAACCCTTTTGTGGAGACTTCCGTGACTGAACAGGAATTCGACGATCTGGCCGCGCGCGGCTACAACCGCGTGCCCGTGGTCCTCGAGACCCTGGCCGATCTGGACACGCCCCTCTCCCTCTATCTCAAGCTCGCCGGCGAGCCCTACTCCTACCTGCTGGAGTCGGTGATCGGGGGCGAGCGCTTCGGCCGCTATTCCATCATCGGGCTGCCCGCGGAGCTGCGCATCGAGGTGAAGGGCCACCGCGTCGGCCTGGTCCGGCGGGGGCTTGCCGTGGAAGAGCACGAAACCCCCGATCCCCTGGGCTTTCTCCAAGCGTATCTTGCCCGCTTCCGCGCCGCGCCGCTGGCGGCGGGCCCCCGCTTCTGCGGCGGGCTCGTGGGCTACTTCGGCTACGACACGGTGCGCTACATCGAGCCGCGGCTAGCCCGCACCGACAAGCCGGACGCCCTCGGCACGCCGGACATCCTGCTGCTCCTCTCCGAGGAGCTGGCGGTCATCGACAACCTGCTGGGGAAGCTCTACCTGGTGGTGTACGCCGATCCCCGGGAGCCGGGCGCCTACGCCCGGGCGCGCCGGCGCCTCGCCGAGCTGCTCGCGCGCCTGCGCCAGCCGGTGGCGATCCCAGCGAGCGACCCCTGCCCCTCCGGACCCACGGCTTGCGAGTTCGCGCAGGATGCCTTCATCGAGGCGGTAGAGCGGGCCAAGCGCTACATCTTCGAGGGCGACATCATGCAGGTGGTGCTCTCCCAGCGCATGCGCCAGCCGTTCCATGCCTCCCCCCTCGCCCTGTACCGGGCGCTCAGGGGATTGAATCCTTCGCCCTACATGTTCTACTTCGATCTCGACAGCTTCCACGTGGTGGGGGCCTCCCCGGAGATCCTGGTGCGGCTGGAGGGCGAGACGGTGACGGTGCGGCCCATCGCCGGCACCCGCCCCCGGGGGAAGACGCCGGACGAGGACGCCCGGCTCGCGGCGGAGCTCCTCGCCGACCCCAAGGAGCGCGCCGAGCACGTGATGCTCATGGATCTGGGCCGCAACGACGTGGGACGGGTGGCCCAGACGGGAACCGTGCGGGTCACCGAGAACATGGTGATCGAGCGCTACTCCCACGTCATGCACATCGTGTCCAACGTGGAAGGGCGGCTGCGCCCGGCGCTCGGGGCGCTGGACGTGCTCAAGGCCACCTTCCCGGCGGGCACGGTGAGCGGCGCCCCTAAAGTGCGGGCCATGGAGATCATCGACGAGCTGGAGCCCTCCAAGCGCGGCGTCTACGCGGGCGCCGTGGGCTACCTGGGGTTCAACGGGGACATGGACCTCGCCATCGCCATCCGCACCGCGCTGGTCAAGGACGGGGCGCTCTACGTGCAGGCGGGCGCCGGAATCGTCGCCGACTCGGTGCCGCGCAACGAATGGATCGAGACGCAAAATAAGGCGCGAGCGATCCTGCGGGCGTCCGAGCTGGCCCACGCGGGGTTGGATACAAGGTGGTGAAAATCATGCTGCTGATGATCGACAATTACGACTCCTTCACCTACAACCTGGTGCAGTACCTGGGCGAGCTGGGGCAGGAGGTGAAGGTCGCCCGCAACGACGAGATCACGCTGGAGGAGATCGAGGCCCTCGATCCCCAGTACATCGTCATCAGCCCGGGGCCTTGCACGCCCAACGAGGCCGGGGTGTCGGTGCCGCTGATCCAGCGCTTCGCGGGCCGGATCCCTATCCTGGGGGTCTGCCTGGGGCACCAGGCGATCGGGCAGGCCTTCGGCGGCCGCATCGTGCACGCCCGAGCGCTCATGCACGGCAAGACCTCCCGCATCCGCCATGCGGGAGAAGGCGTGTTTCGCGGGCTGCCGGACGGGTTCGAAGCGACCCGCTACCACTCCCTGGTGATCGAGCGCTCGAGCCTGCCCGACTGCCTCGCGGTGACGGCCTGGACCGACGACGGGGAGATCATGGGGGTGCGGCACAAGGCGTTCCGGGTGGAGGGCGTGCAGTTCCATCCGGAGTCCATCCTGACCCAGCACGGGCACGCCCTGCTCGGCAACTTTCTATGGCCGGAAGGGCCGCCGGGGCAAGCCGCCGCCCCGGGACAGGGAAGCGCCGAAGAACGGGTAAGCGCCGAAAGGAGGAAGGCATGACGCCCCAGGAAGCGTTGAACCGCCTGATCGACAACCGGGAGATCTTCTACGACGAGATGCTCTCGGTCATGCGCCAGATCATGAACGGCGAGATGACGCCGGCCCAGATCGCCGCCATCCTCATGGGCCTGCGGGTCAAGAAGGAAACCATCGGCGAGATCACCGCCGCGGCCCAGGTGATGCGGGAGTTCGCCACCTCGGTGCCGGTGGAGGACAGCGCCCATCTGGTGGACACCTGCGGCACCGGGGGAGACAACGCCCACACGTTCAACGTGTCCACGGCCTCCGCGTTCGTCGCCGCCGCCGCCGGCGCCCGGGTAGCCAAGCACGGTGGGCGGTCGGTGTCCTCCAAAAGCGGCAGCGCCGACGTGCTGGAAGCCCTGGGCGCCTGGGTCCAGCTCACCCCCGAGCAGGTCGCCCGGTGCATCGAACAGGTGGGCATCGGCTTCATGTTCGCCCCCAATTTCCACGCCGCCATGAAGCACGCCGCGCCGGTGCGGCGGGAGCTGGGGGTGCGCACCCTGTTCAACATCCTGGGGCCCCTCACCAATCCGGCGGGCGCCAGGAACCAGCTCCTGGGCGTGTTCCACCCGGACCTGGTGGGCATCCAGGTGCGGGTGCTCCAGCGCCTGGGCAGCCGCCACGTGATGGTGGTGCACGGGCTGGACGGGGTCGACGAGATCTCCATCTGCGCCGAAACCATGGTGGGGGAACTCAAGAACGGCGAGATCTCCGAGTACACCCTGCACCCGGCCCAGTTCGGGATGAAGCTGGGCGAGCCCGCCGCGATCCGGGTGGAGGACGCCGCCCAGGCGAAGGGCATGCTGCTCGGGGTGCTGGACAATGTCCCCGGGCCGGCCCGGGACATGGTGCTGCTCAACGCCGGCGCGACCCTCTACCTGGCCGGCGTCACGAAGACCATGGAACAGGGCATCGAAAAGGCCGCCGCGGCACTGGAGAGCGGCGCGGCGCGGCGCAAGCTGGAAGCCTTCGTCGAGCTAACCAACCGGTTCCGGGCCTGAGCCTGGATATTCGACGAAAGACGATGGCTGACATCCTGGAGCGCATCCTCGCCGCGAAGGCGGAGGAGGTGGCCGCGGCCCGCGCGGCACTGCCCCTGGAGGCGGTCCGGGAACGAGCCCAGACCGCGCCCCCGGCGCGGGACTTTGCCGGCGCCCTACGCGGGCGCATCGCCGCGGGCCGGCCCGCCGTCATCGCCGAGATCAAGAAGGCGAGCCCCAGCAAAGGGGTGCTGCGGGAGCGATTCGACCCGGAAGCGATCGCCCGTAGCTACGCCCGCCACGGGGCGGCGTGCCTGTCGGTGCTCACCGACCGGGCGTTCTTCCAGGGAAGCCCGGATTACCTCCGGGCGGCCCGCGCCGCCTGCGAGCTGCCGGTGCTACGCAAGGACTTCGTGATCGATCCGTACCAGGTGTTCGAAGCGCGGGCCATGGGGGCGGACTGCATCCTGGTGATCGTGGCGGCGTTTCGGCTTGCCGCGGGAGCCCGCCAGCCCTCTTCCTTGTCCCCTCTCCCCACGGGAGAGGGAGATCCACCAGCGGGCGGCGCCACCTGGCCTCCCGTCTCTTGGGAAAGCGAAAGCAGCGACCCCGCCTCCCCCCCGGGGGGAGGGGCTGGGGGAGAGGGCCCTTCCTGCGGGGCCCCCGGCTACGACCTTGCCCGCATGCAAGCGCTCGAGTCCCTCGCCCATTCCCTGGGCATGGCGGTGCTGGCGGAGGTCCACGACGGGGAGGAGCTGGCGGCGGCCCTCACCCTCGCCACGCCCTTGATTGGCATCAACAACCGGAACCTGCGCACTTTCGAAACCCGCCTGGAGACCACCCTCGGACTCCTCGACCGGGTTCCGCCCGCCCGGATCGTGGTGACCGAAAGCGGAATCCTGACTCCCGGGGACGTGGCCCGCCTGCGCGCCCGGGGGGTTCACGCCTTCCTGGTAGGAGAAGCGTTCATGCGGGCGGAAGACCCGGGCGCCGAGCTCGCCCGGCTGTTCGCCTAAGCGAGCTTGAGCGCCCGCACGCAGGCCTTCTCCTCCTGCACGGTCTTGTCGAGGAGCTTGGTGAGGGCGTAGACCGCGTCGATGTGGGGCGAGGGAGTGTCGGTCATGCGCCCAAGCTCCACCACCGCCCCCACCAGGGCGTCCACCTCCAGGGGCCGGCCGGCTTCCAGGTCCTGGAGCATGGAGGTCTTGTGCTTGCCCACCTTCTCGGCGCCGGCGATGCGCTTCTCCAGGGGCACGCGGAAGTGGATGTTGAGCTTATGGGCGATGGCCTGGGCCTCGGTCATCATCTTCGCCGCCAGGTCCCGGGTGAGGGGGTACTGGCAGATGTCCACCAGGGTGGAATGGGTGAGGGCGCTGATGGGGTTGAAGGTGAGGTTGCCCCACAGCTTGAGCCAGATCTCGGAGCGGATGTCGGGCAGGATGGGGGACTTGAAGCCGGCCCGGGTGAAGGTCTCGGACACGCGCCTCGCCCGCTCGGTCTCGGAGCCGTCCAGCTCGCCGATGGGGAAGCGGTCTCCCTCGATGTGCCGGATCACCCCCGGCGCGGCGATCTCGCTGGCAGGATAGACGACGCAACCCAGGATCCGCTCCGCCTCGATGTTCTTCACGCACACCCCGCCCGGGTCCACCGACTCCACGATGCGCCCCTCCAGGGGGCCGCCGTGGCGCTGGAAGTACCAGAAGGGGATGCCGTTCTGGGTCGGCACGACGATGGTCTGGGGCCCGAACATGGCCCGTAGGTCCGACGCCACCGGAGGAAGCTGGTGGGCCTTCATGCCCAGGATCACCAGATCCTGGACGCCCGCCTCGGCCATGGCGCTGGTCGCCTTAACGTTCTTCGCCACGTGCTCGGTGCCATCGTGCATGACGAGCTTGAGGCCGTTTTTCTTGATCGCCTCCAGATGGGCGCCCCGGGCGATGAGGGTCACGTCCTCGCCCGCCAGCGCCAACTTGACGCCCAAATAGCCGCCGATGGCGCCCGCACCCACAACGCAAATCTTCATTGCATCCCCCGTCTTGGCTGTTGTTTCAGGAAATTCCAGATGGCCGGATGGACATCATGCCAGGGCCCGCTGACCCGCTCCCGCCGGGAAGTCCCCGGAGGCCGTCTTCTACCCTTAAGCCCTGGAGCGCAGTGGAGTGTGGTGGAGCAGGCCGCGCCGGAAATTGACCGCGGTCAATTTTTCATATCAGCAAAAATAGATAATCCTTATGGAATGCATCATGCAAGTTTATCATCGCCCTCGGTGCCCGCCCTGCCGTCCGGACCTTCCTTGACAGCCCTCGAGGGCGGCTGGCATAGTTTCGCCCCTCCGTGGCGAATTAGCTCAGTGGTTAGAGCAGCGGAATCATAATCCGTTGGTCCGGGGTTCGAATCCCTGATTCGCCACCAGCGCTTCCGATTCCAGGTCTTTCCAGATCCCGCCCACCCTTCCGCCCGACCGTCTGCCCTCTCTGTCGGTCCCGCAACCGTCTGGGAGGGTTCCCGAGCGACCGGTCCGCCGCCGATTGCGAGCAGGCCCGCCAGCGTGCTATCGTAAGCCCATGCGGTTAGGTTCTATCCTCTTGTTTATCCTGTTTTTTTCCGTGAGCGGAGGCGCCTCCGCGCAGCGCATATTGCCCGCGGAGGCTGCCCTGGGCAAAGTGGACGCCTTCGAATATCCCCACGCCAAGATCGCCGGCAAGACCTATCGCCTCGCCCCGGGCGCCAGGATCTTCGATTCCTGGAATCGTGTCGTGATGCCCCCGGCCCTTCCGCAGGACGCCCGGGTGCTGTACCTGGTGGACGGCAACGGGGATTTGTCCCGTGTGTGGCTGCTCACTCCCGAGGAGCTCGCCCGGGAGGAGCTCAAGCGGCGCCGGTAACGCTTCGATTCCCGTGGGCGGCAAGGTTTACATCAAGACGTTCGGCTGCCAGATGAACGAGTACGATTCGGCCAAGATGGCCGACGTGCTTCGGGCGGCGGAAGGGTTGCAGCCGACCGACGATCCGGCGGAGGCCGACCTCATCCTTTTCAACACCTGCTCGGTGCGGGAGAAGGCCCAGGAGAAGGTGTTCTCCGACCTGGGCACCGTCAAGCACCTGAAGCGCCACCGGCCGGGGATGCTGATCGGGGTGGGGGGCTGCGTGGCGAGCCAGGAGGGGGAGCGCATCATCGCCCGGGCCCCCTACGTGGACCTGGTGTTCGGCCCCCAGACCCTGCACCGGCTGCCCCAGCTCATCCGGGCCCGCCGGGAAACCGGCCGGCCCCAGGTGGACGTGTCGTTTCCGGAGGTGGAGAAGTTCGACGCCCTGCCGCCCCCGGGCGTCAAGGGGGCGAGCGCCTTCGTCTCCATCATGGAGGGCTGCAGCAAGTACTGCAGTTTCTGCGTGGTGCCCTACACCCGGGGGGACGAGGTCTCCCGCCCCTTCGAGGACGTGCTGGCGGAGGTGGCGTCCCTGGTGGACCAGGGGGTGCGGGAAGTGACCCTCCTCGGCCAGAACGTGAACGCCTACCGGGGCGCCATGAGCGACGGGGAAACGGCGGACCTGGCTCTGCTGTTGCGCTACTTGGCGGAGCTTCCCGGCTTGGAGCGCATCCGTTTCACCACGTCCCACCCGCGGGAGTTCACCCAGCGGCTGATCGACGCTTTCGCCCAGATCCCGAAGCTGGCGGGCCACGTGCACCTGCCCGTGCAGTCGGGCTCGGACCGGGTGTTGGCCGCCATGAAGCGGGGCTACACGGTGCTCGAGTACAAGTCCATCCTCCGGCGCCTGCGCGCCGCGCGGCCGGGCATCTCCATTTCGTCGGATTTCATCGTAGGCTTTCCCACCGAGACGGAGGCCGACTTCGAGGCGACGCTGCGGCTCGTGGAAGAAGCGGGCTTCGACGCCAGCTTCAGCTTCGTCTACAGCCCGCGGCCGGGAACCCCCGCGGCGGAGCTGCCGGACCCGACCCCGCAGGCGGTGAAGCTCGAGCGCCTGGCCCGGCTGCAGGCGCTGATCGATGCCCAGGCCCAAGCCTTGAGCCGCGCCATGGTGGGCACCGAGCAGCGCGTCTTGGTGGAGGGACCCTCCAAGAAGGATCCGACGGAACTCCAGGGCCGCACGGAAAACAACCGGGTGGTGAACTTCCCGGGCCATCCGCGCCTGATCGGCCGGTTCGTCCACGTGAGCATCACGGCCGCCCTGCCCCATTCCCTCCGAGGCAGGCTTGCCTCACTACCGAATTGAAGTCCGCCGTCCTCGAACTGTCCTTCACCCCGCCCGACAACCAGCGCCTGGCCAACCTGTGCGGCGCCCTGGACGAGAACCTGCGCCAGATCGAGGTGGCCCTGGACGTGACCATCGCCCGGCGCGGCGAGCATTTCAAACTGAGCGGCGCGCCGGAGCGGGCCGATCTGGCGGCCCGGGCGCTGCGCACTTTTTACGACCAGGCCCAGCATCATTTGAGTGCGGAAGACATCCAGTTGGGGCTGGTGGAGGTGATGAGCCCGGCCCCCGGGACGGCGCGGCCGCTGGAGTCGCCACCCCTAGTGACCCGGCGCGCCGACCTGCACGGCCGCACGCCCCGCCAGGTGCAATACCTGCGCCAAATCCAGGAGCACGACATCACCTTCTCCATCGGTCCGGCAGGCACGGGCAAGACCTACCTCGCGGTGGCGAGCGCCGTGGACGCCCTGGAGCGGGACCGGGTCAAGCGCATCGTGCTCACCCGGCCGGCGGTGGAGGCGGGCGAGCGGCTGGGCTTCCTGCCCGGGGATCTCGCCCAGAAGGTGGATCCCTACCTGCGGCCCCTGTACGACGCCCTGTACGAGCTGATGGGGTTCGACCGGGTGGCAAAGCTGTTCGAGCGGGGGGCGATTGAGATCGCGCCCCTCGCCTACATGCGGGGTCGCACCCTCAACCACTCCTTCATCATCCTGGACGAGGCCCAGAACACGACGCCCGAGCAGATGAAGATGTTCCTCACCCGCATCGGCTTCGCCACCAAGGCGGTGATCACCGGCGACGTGACCCAGATCGACCTCGCCCGGGGACAGAAAAGCGGGCTGGTGGAAGCCCAGGAGGTGCTCGCCGGCGTGCGCGGCATCGCCTTCACCGTGTTCCAGGCCGAGGACGTGGTGCGCCATCCCCTGGTGCAGCGCATCGTCCAGGCCTACGACGAGTATGCCAAGCGGCAGTAGGCGCCCGGCGCCGTTCTCCCTCTCGGTCCAATACGCCACCGCTCGACCAGGGGTGCCCAGCCGCAGCCAGTTCCGCCGCTGGGTCGGCCGCACGCTCCAGCGGCCCGCGGCCATCGTGATCCGCGTGGCGGACGAGCCCGAGGCCCGGGCGCTCAACCAGCGCTTCCGCGGCAAGGACTACGCCACCAACGTCCTCACCTTCCCCTACCCAGAGTTCAAGCCTCTACGCGGCGACATCGTGCTGTGCGCGCCCGTAGTGGAGCGGGAAGCGCGGGAGGCGGGCAAGCCAGTCCTGGCCCATTACGCCCACCTCACGGTCCACGGCGTGCTGCACCTGCAGGGCCACGACCATCAGGGCGAGGACGAAGCGACCAGGATGGAACTCCTGGAGTCCCGGATCATGCGGGCGCTCGGCTACGCCGACCCTTACGGGCCGGAAGCGCCCAGACGCAAGGCACGAACAGCCCATGGAGAAATAGATGGAAGAAGTCGATAAGCCCGGCTGGCTCGAGCGCTTGTCGGCGCTCATCATGCGCGAGCCTGAGGACCGGGAGAGCCTCGTGCAATTGCTCCATTCGGCCTACCGGCGCAACCTCCTGGACGCCGACGCCTTGAGCATGATCGAGGGAGTGATCCAGGTCTCGGAGATGCCCGTGCGCGAGATCATGATCCCGCGCTCCCAGATGCAGATGATCGACATCGAGTCGACGCCGGAGGAGATGACCGCCTTCGCCATCGAAACCGCCCATTCCCGCTTTCCGGTCTACGACGGCCACAAGGACAACGTGATCGGCATCCTGCTCGCCAAGGATCTGCTGCGCTTCTACGCCGGCGAGGAGTCCAGCGTGCGCGCCATGCTGCGCCCGGCGGTGTTCATCCCCGAGTCGAAGCGGCTCAACGTGCTGCTCAAGGACTTCCGCAGCAACCGCAACCACATGGCCATCGTGGTGGACGAGTACGGGGGCGTGGCGGGGCTGGTGACCATCGAGGACGTGCTGGAGCAGATCGTCGGCGAGATCGAGGACGAGTACGACTACGAGGAGGCCGGCGACAACATCATCCGCGACAAGGACGGACGCTATCGCGTCAAGGCCACCACGGAGATCCAGGACTTCAACGCCGCCCTGGGCACCCGGTTCAGCGACGAGGAGTACGACACCGTGGGCGGGCTGGTGCTGTCCCTGTTCGGACGCCTGCCCCGGCGGGGCGAGTCGGTGAGCGCCGACGGGGTCAAGTTCCAGGTCCTGCGCGCCGACAGCCGCCGGCTGCACACCCTGCTGGTCGAGCGGCTCCAGGACGAGGCATGACGGCGGCGCACCGGTCGCTTCCCCGCTTCCGCTCCGCCTCCCGCGCCCGCAGCCTGTGGACGCTGGCCGGCGCCTTCGCCCTGGGGGCGGTGGCGGTCGCCGGCTACGCCCCGTTCCACGCCTTCTTCCTCGCGCCCCTGGCGCTCGCCCTGCTGTTCGCCCTGTGGGGCGTGCTGCCGCGCCCGGGAGCCGCCGCGGCCGCCGGGTTCGCCTTCGGGCTGGGGCTCTTCGGCGTGGGCGTGAGCTGGATCTGGGTGAGTCTGCACGTCTTCGGCGGCATGCCGGCGCCGCTCGCCGCCCTCGCCACCCTGCTCTTCTGCGCGCTGCTCGCCCTCTTTCCCGCCCTGGTGGGCTGGCTGCAGGCCATGGTACCTGTCCCGCCGCTCCGGCGCACGGCGCTTCTCATCCCGGGCCTGTGGGTGACCGTCGAATGGCTGCGGGGCTGGCTCTTCACCGGCTTTCCCTGGCTGGCGGTGGGCTACTCCCAGATTCCCGAAAGCCCTCTGGCCGGCTACGCGCCGGCGGCGGGGATTTACGGCGTCGGGCTCGCCGTGGCGGTCACCGCCGGGCTCGCCGCGGCGGTGCTGCTCGCCGCCGCCCGGCGGCTTCGCTTCTCCCCCGGGCTGCCGCTCGCCGTGGCGGCGGGTGCCGGCCTGTGGCTCGCCGGCCAGGCGCTGAAAAGCGTGACCTTCACCTGGCCGGTCACGGAACCAGTGAAAGTGACCCTGGTCCAGGGCAACGTGCCCCAGGAGCTCAAGTGGCGGGAGGAGCGGGTGGCGGCCACCCTGCGCCAGTACCTGGCGGCGGTGCAAAGGGCGTCCGGTACCCTGGTGATCCTGCCCGAGACGGCGCTGCCCCTGTTCTATCACCAGGTGCCGGAAGCCTACTGGACCGAGCTCACCGCCTCCGTGGCGAGCCGGGGCGGCGACCTGCTGGTGGGCATGCCGGAGAAGCCCGATCCCGACAGCGAGGTCTATTACAACAGCGTGGTGACCCGGGGCAGCTCCCCTCCCCAGGCTTACCGCAAGTCCCATCTGGTCCCCTTCGGCGAGTTCATCCCCCCGGGCTTCGGCTGGGCGATGAAAGCCCTCAGCATCCCGCTCACCGATTTCTCCCGGGGCGATCCGTGGCAGCGGCCGCTCCAGGTGGCCGGCCAACAGGTGGCGGTCAACATCTGCTATGAAGACGCGTTCGGGGAGGAAATCATCCGCCAGCTTCCCGGGGCGACGCTCCTTGCCAACGTGAGCAACGACGCCTGGTTCGGGGATTCCTTCGCCCTCTGGCAGCATCTGCAGATGTCCCAGGCCCGGGCCCTGGAGACCGGCCGCTACATGCTGCGGGCCACCAACACAGGCGTAACCGCAGTGATCGATCCCAAAGGGCAGGTGCTAGCGCAGGCGCCGGTGCACGAGGAAGCCCTGGTAGAAGCCGAAGTCCGGGGCTACGGGGGCGAGACCCCCTACGTGCGCTGGGGCAACGCGCCCGCCCTCCTTCTCGCCCTGGCCGCCTGCGCCGCGGCGTTGCTCTCCCAGCCGCGCCAACGGGAACCGTTCTGACATAAAAAACCGCCGGACCGCGTAAAATAACGATTTTTTTGCGGCTTTCATGCTCACCTTTCAGCAGGTCATTCTCAAGCTCCAGGAATACTGGGACCGGCAGGGCTGCGTGCTGCTGCAGCCCTACGACATGGAGGTGGGCGCGGGCACATCCCACACCGCCACTTTCCTGCGGGCCCTGGGACCGGAGCCCTGGAACGCGGCCTACGTCCAGCCGTCCCGGCGGCCCAAGGACGGCCGCTACGGCGAGAATCCCAACCGCCTGCAGCACTACTACCAGTACCAGGTGGTGCTGAAGCCTTCGCCGCTCCACATCCAGGACTTGTACCTGGACTCCCTGGCCTACCTGGGCATCGATCCCCGCAGGAACGATGTGCGCTTCGTCGAGGACAACTGGGAAAACCCCACCCTGGGCGCCTGGGGACTGGGCTGGGAGGTGTGGCTGAACGGCATGGAGGTGACCCAGTTCACCTATTTCCAGGAGGTGGGCAGCCTCCCGTGCCGCCCGGTCACCGGGGAGATCACCTACGGGCTGGAGCGGCTCGCCATGTATCTCCAGGGCAAGGAGAGCGTGTTCGACCTGGTGTGGACCGATGGGGTCACCTACGGCGACGTCTATCACCAGAACGAGGTGGAGCAGTCCCGGTACAACTTCGAGCAATCCAACGTGCCCTGGCTCTTCTCCCAGTTCGACGGCTTCGAGGCGGAGGCCAAGCGCCTCATCGAGGCGGGGCTACCCCTGCCCGCCTACGAGATGGTCCTCAAATGCTCCCACACGTTCAACCTCCTGGACGCCCGGGGCGCCATCTCGGTCACCGAGCGCGCCGCCTACATCGCCCGCATCCGCACCCTCGCGCGCCTGGTGGCCCAGGCCTATTACGCCTCCCGGGAGGCGCTGGGCTTCCCGATGCTGAACCAGGCCAAGGCGGCGTGAGCCATGACCGAGACCCTGCTGGTCGAGATCCTCACCGAGGAGCTGCCGCCGAAGGCACTGCGGGCGCTGGGGGAGGCCTTCACCGAGGGGCTCGCCCGGCGGCTCGGGGAGCTGGATCTGCTGGAGCCCGACAGCCGGGCCATCGGCTACGCCACGCCGCGCCGGCTGGCGGTGGCGATCTCCCGGGTGCGGGAGAAGGCACCCGACAAGGCGGTAGAGGTGAAGGGCCCTTATGTCGCCACCGCCCTGGACTCCACGGGCCGGCCCACCCAGGCCCTCCTGGGGTTCTGCCGCAAGCACGGGGTCGAGCCGGAGGCGCTCGCCCGCGCCACGGACGCCAAGGGCGAGCACTTCGTCTGCCGCAAGAGCGAAAGCGGCAGCACGCTCGCCGCGGTGCTGGCTACCGCGGTGGAGGAGACGGCCGCCCGGCTGCCGGTGCCGAAGATGATGCGCTGGGGCGCGGGCGAGGAAGAGTTCGTGCGTCCGGTGCACGGGGTCATCCTGCTCCACGGCGAGCAGGCTATCCAGGGCACGGTCCTGGGGGTGGCGAGCGGGCGCGCCACCCGCGGCCACCGGTTCCTGGGCGAAGGCCGGCTGGAGATTCCCCACGCCGAGGCCTACGCCGAGCGGCTCGCCGCCCGGGGCTGCGTCATCGCCTCCTTCGACGAGCGCAGAGGCCGCATCGAGGCCTTGCTCATGGAGGCGGCGGGTCCGCTCAGGCCGGACATGGACGAGGCCCTGCTCGACGAGGTCACCGCCCTGGTGGAGTATCCCGCGGTCTACGCGGGAAGCTTCGATCCGGCCTTCCTCGCCGTGCCCCAGGAATGCCTGATCCTGTCCATGAAGCAGCACCAAAAGTACTTCCCGCTGCTCGACCCGGGGACGGGGAGACTGCAGCCCCGCTTCCTCATCGTCTCCAACCTGCGGGTGGACGACCCCCGGGAAATCATTCACGGCAACGAGCGGGTGCTGCGGGCCCGGCTCGCCGACGCCAAGTTTTTCTACGACCAGGACCGCAGAATACGGCTGGAGGCGCGGGTGCCGCGGCTCGCGGAGGTGGTGTACCACAACCGCCTGGGCAGCCAGCTCGAGCGGGTGCTGCGCATCCAGAAGCTCGCCGGAAAGATCGCAGAAGCGCTGCGGGCGGATCGAAGCCTCGCGGAACGGGCCGCCTACCTCTCCAAGGCCGATCTGTTGACCGACATGGTGGGAGAGTTCCCCGAGCTGCAGGGCGTCATGGGCATGCACTACGCCCGCCACGACGGCGAGCCCGAGGCGGTGGCCCGGGCGATCGAGGCCCACTACCACCCGCGCTTCGCCAACGACACCCTGCCCGAGGATCCCGTGGCCATCGCCGTGGCCCTAGCCGACAAGCTGGATGCGCTCATCGGCATCTTCGGCATCGGCCTCGCCCCCAGCGGGGACAAGGACCCCTACGCCCTGCGGCGCCACGCCCTGGGGGTGCTGCGTCTCCTGATCGAGCGCAACCTGCCCATCGATCTGCGGGCGCTCCTCGCCGACGCCCGCGAGGCCTTCGCTCCAGGCATCATCGCAGCCGGCGTGGAGGCGGAGGTGTTCGAGTTCATGCTGGAGCGCCTGCGGCACTACCTGCGGGGCCAGGGCTACGAGGCCGATGAGGTGGAGGCGGTGGTGAGCCAGCGGCCGAGCCGCATCGACCGGGTGATGCCCCGTATCCAAGCGGTGCGGGCGTTCCGCCGCCTGCCGGAAGCGGAGAGCCTGGCCACGGCCAACAAGCGCATCCAGAACATCCTCAAGAAGGCGGACGCCGAGGATTGGGCGCCGGAGGCCTCCCTTCTGCGGGAGCCCGCGGAGAAACAGCTCTACCTAGCCACCCGGGAGCTGGCGCCCCGGGTGGAGGCCCTCATGCAGCGGGGGGACTACACCCAGGCCCTGGCGGCGCTGGCGGGGATCAAGCCCCAAGTGGACACCTTCTTCGACCAGGTGCTAGTGATGGCCGAGGAGCCGTCCATCCGCTCGAACCGCCTCGCCCTGTTGCGGCAACTGGCAGGGGTGATGAACCAGGTGGCGGACATCTCCAAGCTCGCCGCGTGACACAACCGGTTTAAAATACTTCCGCCATCGAGGAGCGCAGGCCTTGCCCGCCACCACCAAACTGGTCATCCTGGACCGCGACGGCGTCATCAACTACGACAGCGTCAACTTCATCAAGTCGCCCGAGGAATGGCGGCCCATTCCCGGCAGCCTAGAGGCCATCGCCCGGCTGAACCGGGCGGGTTACCGAGTCGTGGTGGCGACCAACCAGTCGGGCATCGGGCGGGGGCTCCTGGACATGACCACCCTCAACGCGGTACACGAAAAGATGCACCGGGCGCTGGCCGCGGCCGGCGGCCACATCGATGCGCTCTTCTTCTGCCCCCACACCGCCGAGGCCCGCTGCCCCTGCCGCAAGCCCGCTCCGGGCATGCTGCAGGAGATCGCCCAGCGCTACAACGTGTCCCTGGAGGGGGTGCCGGCCATCGGCGATTCCCTGCGGGACCTGGAAGCGGCCGCGGCCGTGGGCGCCTTGCCGCTCCTGGTGCTCACCGGCAAAGGCGAACGCACCCGCCTGGAAGGAAACCTGCCGCCCCGCACCGCCGTGTTCTCCGATCTCGCGGCGGCAGTGGATGCCTTGGTTTCGTCCTGATGACGGGGCGGGACACACAGCCGGCCAGCGTCGCCCCATGATCTGGCTGCGCTCGGCCCTCTTCGCCGCAGCGCTCGCCATCACCACCCCCGTCTTCTCCCTCATCGCCCTCGCAACGTTTCCCTTCGGCGCCTTCACCCGCTACCGCATCATCACCCGGTGGTCGCGGATCACCATCTTCCTCGCCCGGGTGATTTGCGGCATCCGCTACCGGGTGCTGGGGCGGGAGCGCTTGCCGGCGCGGCCGTCGGTAGTGCTCTCCAAGCACCAGTCGGCGTGGGAAACCCTGGCCTTCCAGGAGATCTTCCCGCCCCAGGTGATCGTGGTGAAGAAAAGCCTGCTCTACATCCCGTTCTTCGGCTGGGGGCTGGCCATGCTTTCCCCCATCGTCGTGGACCGCGCTTCGCCGCGCACGTCGCTCAAGCAGTTGCTGCGCCAGGGCATGGAGCGGCTGGCCGCCGGCTTCTGGGTGATCGTCTATCCGGAGGGAAGGCGGGTCGATCCGGGCGAGCGGGGCCGCTACCAGGTGGGCGGCGCGTGGCTCGCCGTGCACGCCGGCGCGCCGGTGGTCCCGGTGGCGGTGAACGCGGGGCGCCTGTGGGGCCGGCGCGCGTTTCTCAAGCGTCCCGGGCTGGTGACCGTGAGCATCGGCGAGCCCATCGACCCCCGGGGACTCAAACCCGAGGAGGTGCTGCGCCGGGCGGAAGAGTGGATCGAGGCGGAAATGCAGCGCATCGACGCCGCGCCGGAGGAGCGCTGACGTGGCCCGGCAGAGGCAGGCTGCGGACCCATCCCCAGTCGCCCAGCTCCTGGGGGCGGTCGGTCCCTTACCGCTTTCGATCTCGGCTATCATTGCCGCCATGATCCGCGGTCCAGCCATGCGCGCCCTGCTGCCCCTCTTCCTCCTTCTCGCGTTCCTGAACGGTTGCGGCTTCAAGGGTCCGCTCTACCTGCCAGAAGAGAAGAGCGCGCCTGCTTCCCGGGACGCGGCCCCTAGACAAGAATGAGCGCCTTTCATTACCGCGACGGCGTGCTGCACGCCGAAGACATGCCGCTCACCGAAATCGCGGCCCGTTTCGGCACCCCGTGCTTCGTTTATTCCCGCGCCGCCTTTACCGAAGCCTATCGCGCTTTCGACCAGGCCCTGGCGGGGCATCCCCACCTGGTGTGCTACGCGGTCAAGGCCAATTCCAACCTGGCCATCCTGGATCTCCTGGCGCGCCTGGGCAGCGGCTTCGACATCGTCTCCGGCGGGGAGCTCAAGCGTGTGCTGGCGGCGGGCGGCGACGCGCGCCGGGTGGTGTTTTCCGGCGTGGGCAAGACCGAGGCGGAGATGCGGGAGGCGCTCGCCGCCGGGGTGCTGTGCTTCAACGTGGAATCGGAAAGCGAGCTGCAGCGCCTCAACCGGGTCGCGGCGGCGCTCTCCGCGCGGGCGAGCGTGAGCCTGCGGGTGAACCCGGACGTGGATCCGAAGACCCATCCGTACATCGCTACCGGGCTCAAGGAGAACAAGTTCGGCGTCCCCTTCGCCGAAGCCCTGCCTCTGTACCGGGAGGCGCGGCGCCTGCCCCATCTCGCGGTGGCGGGCATCGGCTGCCACATCGGCTCCCAGCTCACCGAGCTGGATCCCTTCGTCGAGGCGGCGCGCAGAGTCCTCGAGCTCGCCGACCGTCTCGCCGCGGAAGGCATGCCCCTCGCCCACGTCGACCTGGGCGGCGGCCTCGGCATCCGCTATCGCGACGAGCGGCCGCCGTCGATCGAGGCGTACGGCCGCGCCCTCGTCGGATTGCTGCGCGGGCGCCGGGAGCGGCTCATCGTCGAGCCTGGCCGCGCCCTGGCGGGCAACGCCGGCGTGCTGGTGACGCGGGTCGAATACTTAAAGCACGGGGAAACGAAGAACTTCGCGGTGGTGGACGCAGCCATGAACGATCTCATGCGCCCTTCCCTCTACGACGCCTATCACGAGGTCCTGCCGGTCGTGCAGGAGGCCGCGCGGGCGAGCGCCGTCTACGACGTGGTCGGACCGGTGTGCGAGAGCGGCGATTTTCTCGCCCGCGATCGCGAGCTTGCCCTGGCGGAGGGCGACCTCCTGGCGATCGGCTCCGCCGGCGCGTACGGCATGAGCATGAGCTCCAACTACAACACGCGCCCGCGCGCGGCGGAGGTGATGGCGGACCGCGACCGGGTACACCTGATCCGCAGCCGCGAAACCGTCGAGCAGTTGATCGCCCTGGAAAGACGCCTGCCGGATTGATCCGCCAAGTGTGGGAAAAATGCAACGCCGCGGCGCGCCTCAAGACGCTTGTCTCGAAGCTCGCTGTTGTGCGTCGCTGCCCGAGACCATAGAATCGACTTACCGAGCCGGAGCGTCGATCGTTTTCGTCCATCATTGAGCGTCATTGGACGCCAGCGGAAGCGGCGCAGCGGGCTCGGAAGTGCGGCGCAGCGCCGCAGCATCCATCCAACTTGGAGCCTGGACCGAAGAAAGGAGCATGGAGATGGCAGTAAGCAGAAAGAAACCAGCGGCGAAGAAGAGCGCTGCAAAGAAGAAGCTCGCGACCAAGCCTGCTGCGCGCAAGGCATCCGCCAGAAAGAGCGTGCGCAAGGCGACGCCCAAGAAAGCGGCGCCCAGGAAGAGCGCGCGCAAGAAGCCCGCCAGAAAAGCCGCCAATCCCGCAGCCCGCAAGACGGTGAAGAAACCGGCGGCGAAAAAGATCCGCAAGAACCCGCAGCGGCCGGCCACCAGGAAAAAAGCGCCCGCCAGAAAATCGGCGGCGGCCAGGAAAAAGCCCGCGGGGAAATCGAGCGCCAGGAAACCCGCCAGAAAAAGCCCGGCGCGCAAGCGCGTGGCCGCCACCGGCGCGCTCGGCGCCTGACGGCCGTCTCCCGGCGGCCCTTGCGAGCCTTGTCCCGCGCCCGGCCGCCGGGTCGTTTCTATCCTTGCCTTCTTTTCATTCCGCCTCGACGCCGGCCCGCCCCACGCGCCACAGGGAAAGGGCGCGGCTGCGGAAGGCGTGCACCACGCGGCTGCCCAACAGGAGGGCGAGCGCGGCGGCGAAGAGCGCGGGCCGGGTCACGTCCGCCTTGACCAGCCACCAGAAGTGGATCACTCCGCCGATGCCGATGACATAGACCAGCCGGTGTAGCCGCTGCCAGCGGCGGGCGCCGAGACGCCGGATCATGCGGTCGGTGGAGGTGGCCGCCAGGGGGATCAGGAGCAGGAAACAGGTGAAGCCCACGGTGACGTAGGGGCGCTTCGCCACGTCCTGCACGATGGCCGCCAGATCGAAAAACTGGTCCAGGACCAGGTAGGTGGAGAAATGCAGGCAGGCGTAGAAGAAGGCGTACAGGCCCAGCATGCGCCGCAGCCGCAGCAGCCACGGCCACCCGAGGAGGCGCCGCAGCGGGGTCACCGCCAGGGTGAGGGTGAGGAAGGCGAGGGTCCAGAAACCCGTGGAGCGGGTGATGAATTCCACCGGATTGGCCCCCAGGCCGTCGTCGAACCCCAGCCAGACGAGGCGCGCGAGGGGCGCGAGGCCCAGCAAGAACAGCAAGCGCTTGAAGTCGCGTATGCGCTCGAGGGAAGGCTGAGCTAGGGTGGCTGCCATGGCGCCGGCGGCTCAGAAGTGTTTTTTCAGGTCCATGCCGGCGTAGAGATGGGCCACCTGCTCGGCATAGCCGTTGAACATGAGGGTGTCCCGCTTGGGGGCGAAAAATCCCTCGCCGATGCGCCGCTCCTTGGCCTGGCTCCAGCGCGGATGATCCACTGTGGGATTGACGTTGGCGTAGAATCCATATTCGTGGGGTGCCGCCAGGTTCCACGAGGTCCTGGGTTGGAACTCGGTAAAGCGAATCTTCACGATGGATTTCCCGCTCTTGAAGCCATACTTCCAGGGCACTACGATACGCACCGGCGCCCCGTTCTGGTTGGGCAGCACCTCGCCGTACAGGCCCACGCACAAGAGGGTGAGGGGATGGAGCGCCTCGTCCAGGCGCAGCCCCTCCACGTAGGGCCAGGCGAGGATGGGCAGGCGCTGGCCGGGCATCTCCGCGGGTCGCAGCAGCGTGGTGAATTCGACGTACTTGGCGCTGCCTAGAGGCTCCACCTGCCGGATGAGCTCGGACAGGGAATAGCCGACCCAGGGCACCACCATGGACCAGGCCTCCACGCAGCGCAGCCGGTAGATGCGCTCCTCCAGCGGCGCGAGCTTGAGCAGCTCGTCGATGTCGTACACCCGAGGGCGGCGCACCAGTCCTTCCACCGCCACCGTCCAGGGGCGGGTCTTGAGCAGATGGGCCCGCTCGGCGGGGTCGCCCTTGTCCGTGCCGAATTCGTAGAAGTTGTTATAGCGGGTGATGTCCTTGTAGGAGGTGGGCGGCTCCGGCGTGCTCATGGGGGATTTGCGCACCTCGGGAAGCCGCGCGCTGCCACTTTCCGCGGCCCGCGCCGCCAGCCCTGCGCCCAAGCCCAGGGCGAGCGCGGCCTTGAGGAATTCCCGGCGCCGGAGATACGCCTCCTTGGGTGTGATCTCCGAAGGTAACACGTCGCTCGGCTGCTTGATCACCATCGCGCTCTCTTCCCTTTGCGGCTTTAGTCGCCCCCGCCTCCGTCCCCCTTACAGGAAAGACCGCGGCGCCCGCCGGCAATCGCCGGAAGCAAGGGGCGCAGGCTCGCTACTCGCTCAGTTGGCGATAGGCTGCGAAGGCGAGCCGCTGCAATTCCTCCTTCGCGAGATTGCCCGACAGGGCGTAGCCGAATTCCCGGTCGATCCAGTAGAAAATGGCTACGCCGCCTTCCTGGGCGAAGCGAAACGCCGTCTCCCCGGCCTCCGCCCGTCGCCGTACGTACAGGGTTAGACGCTGTCCCTGGGCGTTTTCGTACATGAACTGGGCCGCCGGCCCCGCCTCGTCAGCGAGGAGCCGGCCGCCCACCAGGACATAGCCTTCAGCGGCCAGGGACGGAGCCTTGACCGGTGCCCCCAGTCGTTTCGACAACCAAGCCACCAGATGTTGCTCCTGCTCCGCCCCCACCTCCACGGGATGGCGCACCTCGGGGGTATAGACGGTATGGGCCACCGCCGCCCGCCGGGCCAGGGTCTCCGGCGCCGAGGAAGCAGGCTGGGACGGGGGCTTCAGGCTCCAGCCGATTGCCCCGCCCAAGACCATCCAGGCCGCGGCTGCCGCCGCCCGCCAGACCAGAACGCGCCGGCCTCCGGCCGTCGGCCGCAGCCGCTGCGGCACAGGCTCGTCCATCACGGCATCGTACGAAGCGTGGAGCGCCCGTTTCTGCTCGGCGTAGGCGGCAAGCCGCGCCGCGTCCTCAGCGTGGGCCGCCAGGTGCGCCTGCACTTCCGGCCGCCGTTCGGGGGGAAGCTCCCCGTCCAGATAGGCGTGCAAATCCGCTTCGACGACAGGGTCGTTCTTCATTTCACCACTCGCAACGAAGGCGCGCCGCCCTCGCCGTTCATCAATCGCCGCAACCGCTCCCGTCCCCGGGCGAGCCGGGACATGACCGTGCCGACGGGCACGCCCAGGACGTGGGCCGCCTCCCGGTAGGTCAATTCTTCCAATCCCACCAGCAACAGCACCTCCCGCTGCTCGGGGGGCAGCCGGGCCAGGGCGGAAGCGAGATCGAGCAACTGCACCCCGGCCGAAGCGTCGGCGGCGGTAGGGCGCTCCAGCCCGGTCTCGTCCAGCGGGATCTCCACGTCCCTTCTCCGCGCCCGCACCTGGTTCACGAACAGGTTGTGCATGATGGCGAACAGCCACGCCCGCAGGTCGGTGCCCGGCCGCCACAGGGCCGCCTTGCGCCAGGCCCGCTCTAGGGTGTCCTGCACCAGGTCGTCGGCCGCGCCGGGATCCCCCAGTAAGGCCCGGGCGTAGCGTCGCAGCCGGGGAATGAGGGCCGCGATTTTCTCCGTCTCGTTCATCGATGGTCCCTCGCCTTGGCGGCGGCCGGCTGCTTACGGGCCCCGGCCCCGCCGCCTCGACCCGGCGCGAAAACGGGTCTGCAAGTATAAACAGGGCCGGGCGGGGGTTTATTCCCTTTCCCGCGATAGGCTCGCGAAAGCGGCGACGCTACAATGCGGCGAACCCATTCCACCGCTCCGGCACCATGACACGCGCTCAGCCCATTACCTACCGCATCTTTCCCAAGTCCCCCGAGGCCCACCTGTTCGAGGTGAGCTGCACGGTGAACGATCCCGATCCGGAGGGCCAGCACTTCGCCCTGCCGGCGTGGATCCCCGGCAGCTACATGATCCGGGATTTCGCCAAACACGTGGTGACGATCCGGGCCGCGAGTGGCGGGAAACCTCTCACCATCGAGAAGGTGGACAAGCATACCTGGCGCTGCGACTCCGCGCCCGGCCCGGTGACGGTGACCATGGAGGTGTACGCCTGGGACCTGTCGGTGCGGGGCGCCCACCTGGATACCTCCCACGGTTTCTTCAACGGCCCGTGCGTGTTCCTGCGGGTGCCGGGAAAGGAAAGGCAGCCCTGCCGGGTGGAGATCGCGCCGCCCCGGGGCGCCCGTTACCGGGCCTGGCGGGTGGCCACCACCCTCGCCCGGGACAGCGTCGAGGCCCACGGCTTCGGCCGCTACGCCGCCCGGGACTATGACGAGCTGATCGACCATCCCGTGGAAATGGGGGAGTTCCGGCTGGCGCGCTTCCGCGCCTGCGGCGTGCCCCACGAAGTGGCCCTCACCGGCGTGAGCGATGCGGACCTCCCGCGCCTGTCCCGGGACCTGCAGCGATTATGCGAGTATCATATCCGCTTTTTCGGCGAGCCGGCTCCCTTCGACCGCTACCTGTTCCTGGTGACCGCGGTGGGCGAAGGCTACGGAGGGCTCGAGCATCGCGCCTCGACGGCGCTGCTCGTCGCCCGGAACGATCTGCCCCGCTCCGGAGTCAAGGAGGTGACCGAAGGCTACCGCCGGTTCCTGGGGCTCGCGAGCCACGAGTACTTCCACACCTGGAACGTGAAGCGCATCCGGCCATCCGCCTTTTCCCCTTATGACCTGGATCGGGAATGCTACACCACGCTGCTCTGGGCGTTCGAAGGCTTCACCTCCTACTATGACGATCTCGCCCTCGTGCGCTGCGGGCTGATCCCGCGGCAGGACTACCTGGAGCTTTTGGGCCAGGCCATCACCCAGCTCCTGCGCACCCCTGGCCGCACCAAGCAAACGGTGACGGAATCGAGCTGGGACGCCTGGATCAAGTACTACCGCCAGGACGAGAACACGCCCAACGCGGTGGTGAGCTACTACACCAAGGGAAGCCTCATCGCCCTGTGCCTGGACCTTCTGATCCGCGACCGCACCCGCGGCCGTAAGAGCCTGGACGAGGTGATGCGGGCGCTGTGGCGCAGGCACGGCCTGACGGGCGTGCCCGTGCCCGAAGACGGGATCGAGCGGCTCGCGGAAGAGGTGACCGGATTGAAGCTTGGCGCCTTCTTCGACCAGGCGCTGCGTTCCACCGAGGAGCTGCCCCTCAAAAACCTGCTTGCCCGCTTCGGGGTGAAGATGGCGCTGCGCCCCGCGGAGTCGGCGACGGACAAGGGAGGAAAGCCGGCAGGAAAGCCCGCCGCTAAGCTCCAGGAGCGGGTCACCCTGGGCGCCCGCACTTCCGGCAACGGGGACGAGGTGAAGCTCACCCACGTGCTGGACGGCGGGCCCGCCCAGGCGGCGGGGCTTGCCGCAGGCGATACTCTCGTCGCCCTGGATGGACTGCGGGTCACGCCTTCCAATCTGGAAGCGCGCCTCGCCCGCTATCGGCCCGGAGACAACGTGGAAGCGACCGGCTTCCGCCGGGACGAACTGTTCGTCCGGCGCTTGACCCTCGGCGCCGCACCCCTCGACACGTGCTATCTCACCCTGGATTCCTCGGCCCGCTTCGCCGGGCGGCTCAAGGGCTGGCTGGGCAAGTGAGCGCGGCGGGGATCACCCGCGGCCATAAAACCATTGTGAAAGAAGGCCATCAGTGGATGGTCCACTCGTGGCCGCACTTGCGGCAGCGCACCTGGAGCCAGGGCTCCGCCGCTTCGGCCTCTCCATCGTCCTTCGACGCCGAGTCCTCGTGAGGTCCCCACGCCGTGACGGTGAACGCGCCATAGGTGCGACAGCGGAGGCAGGTGGCGTGGTCCGCCAGCCGCTCGGCCAGGTTCATGGTGATTTTGTAGCGCCCCCAGGAGAAGAGGCTCAAGGCGCCGCCGCCGAAGGCGAGGGTGAGCAGGGCGAAAGGCTCCAGCCCCGGCCCCCGGAAACTGAAGCCTTCCAGCGTCGCAGCCACCACCAGCATGCACAGGAAACAGGTCACGAGGTAGGCGTGGCTTTCGATGAGCTGGCGTTCGTACCAGCGCCTGAAGCCAAGCCGGCGGATGCGCTCCCCAGGGCCCATGGGAGGAAACTCCGAAAGGAAAGAGGATTGTACGCTGGCTTGAGACCCCGCCGGTAGCCGCGGGCCGCCCCCTCAGACGAGGGGCAGTCTTACCGTGACCACTACTCCGTCCACGTCCTCCCGGTTCGCCAGCGCGGCGCTGCCTCCGTGGAACTCGGCGATTAGGCGCACGATGTAGAGTCCCAGCCCCAGGTGGGGCTCGCCGGATTCCTTGCCGTCGGGCCGCAGCGATACCATGGACTCGAAGAGGCGGCCCTGCATCTCGGCGGGGAGCCGGGGGCCTTCGTTCAGCACCCGCAGCAGGGCCTGGTTTCCGTCCCGCTCCAGGCGCACTGTGACGGACGTCCCGGGTCGGGCGAAGTCCATGGCGTTCGCCACCAGCTTGTCGAGAAGCTGGGCGATGAGGTCGGGCACCCCCATCATCCCCATTGGTCCGCTGGCCCCCAGGTGAAAGACCAGCTCGCGTCCGGGATAGGCGGTCCGGTAGCCTTCCACGCAGCCCGAGATCACTTGGACGAGATCGAAGGGTTCCCGCTCCGCTCGGGCGAGGGCTTGCTCGAGCCGCGTCGCCTCGGTCATGCGGGTGAGAATGGTGGAGAGGCGCGCAAGTCCCTGCTCGGCCCGATCGAGATAGACCTGGGCTTCCCCGGGCAGGGGTTGTCCCTTCAGGTTTTCCAGGGAAGAGCGCACCACGGCGATGGGGGTGCGGAACTCGTGGGACAGGCGGCTCGCCATCTGTTCCAGATATCCGGTGTACTGGCGCAACCGCGCCAGCATCGCGGCGAAGCTGCGGGCGAGGTCGCCGATCTCGTCCCCAGAAGCGGGGGTCTCGATCTCCCTCCGCACCCGTCCCTGGGGATCGATGGCCCGGTCCACCGCGTCCCGCAGGCGCCGGATGCGCACCGAGACGTGGCGGGCGAAGAGGAAGAGGGCGAGCGCCCCCAGGACGAAAACGGCGAGCGTCAGGTCGAAAAGGGCTTCCAAGGCCTCGTTGCGCACGCTCAAGATCGGCTGGGTGCTCTCCTCCACCAGCACCACCCCCATGACCCGGTCCTCGTTCCACACCGGGTGAGCCGCCGAGACCACCGCGGCGCGCTCGTCGGCCAGGCGGCGCCAGCGGGTGGTGGCGATGCCGGAGAGGGCCGCTTCCACCTCGGGTCCCTCGAGCCGCCCTTCCTCAGGCCAATCTTCGGCATGGGTTTCTCCCGGCTGCTGCAGAATGAGGGCATAGAGGGGCCGCAGCAGGTGCTCCCGCAGGCGCGCCCCCACGCTCCCGCCGTCCTTGCCGGCCTGCGGCGCAGGCGGCTGGAGGCTGCCGGCCTGGGCCAGAACGCGGCGCGCTCCGTCGAGCACCCAGATGCGGGAGCTCGCCCGGGCGAGACCCTTGATGATGAGATCGATCTCCGTGTCGGAAAAGGCGAGGGTCGCCACTTCCACCGGCGGCGCTCCGGACCGGGCGCCGCGGCCCGCGTCCACGTCCACGGCGAAAAGCCGCACCCGCTCGCTCGCCAGGCCAAAGGGCAGGCGCAGCTCTGCGGTATAGCCCGTTTCGCCCCACAGCCACGCGCCTTCCACGCCCGGGTCGGGCTCCCATCGGCCGCCGGGTTGCTCCCCTTCGGCCAGGAGCCGCCCGCCCCGATCGCCCGTGAGGCGCCAGCGGCGCGGCTCGCCCCCGACTCCTCCCATCTCCAGCAGGAGGTGATCCGCCCGCCACGGGTCTTCGCCCTGGCCGGCGGGTCTCACCACCCGGTCGTCGGTGGCGCGCACGAAAAGATAGAGGTGGCGGCCGAACCTTCCCGCCCGCAGGTCCATGGACAGGGAGTAGAAGATGAGCCCTCCCGGCGCGGCGGAAAGCTCCCCCAGGCTGCGCTGATGGAGGGTCACGGCCTGGCGTTCCCAGTCGGACGCCTGGCCGTCCAAGCGCATCGCCGCGGTGAGATTGGCCACCATGAGCCCGGCAGGCGACGGCTCGCCCGCCGGCCCCGCCAGGAAAAGCTGCGGCCGGTCGTGGAGGGTGGTGGCCACCGCCCGGGCGAGGCCCGCCACCGTCCGCTCCTGGCCTTCCCGCAGGAACTTCTCCATCTCCACCACGTAGCGGTAGCCGAGCCACGGGATGGTCAACAGCACCGCGGCCACCAGCAGCACCTTGGCGCGGATGGAGAGGGTAGGCTTGAAAGGGATCACTCGGCGGCGCGCGGGTCGTTCCAGCGGTAACCCATGCCGTAGACGGTCTCGATGCAGTCAAAGGCGGGGTCGCGCGCCGCGAACTTCTTGCGGATGCGCTTCACGTAGGAGGTGATGGTGCTGTCGTCCACCACCATGCGCGCCTCCGCCATCAACTGGTCCCGGCTCTTCACGTGGCCGGGAAACTTGGCGAGGGCGTGCACCATCCAGAACTCGGTGAGGGTGAGGTCCACCGGCTCCCCATTCCAGCGCGCCACGATGCGCTTGAGATCCAGGGTGAGCCGGCCGCGCCGCAGCACGTCCTCCGCCTCGGCCGTCTTTCCCGCCAGGTCGCTGCGCCGGAACAGAGCCGCGATGCGGGCGAGGAGATGGGGCAGGCTCACGTCCTTGGTGAGATAGTCGTCGGCGCCCAGGCGCAGCCCCGCCACCGTATCGAAATCGCTGTCGCGGGCGGTGAGGAAGATGATGGGCAGCGTGGCCGACAGGGCACGCAGGTCCCGGCACAGGGTGAAGCCGCCGTCGGGTTCGTCCTCCAGCCCAATGTCGATGATGGCCATGTCGGGCAGCCGCAGCCGGAACGCCTCCAGCGCCTCGCGCCGGTTGGAATAGGTGGCCACTTCGTAGTGGCGCTGGCGCAGCGCGTCCGCGTAGTTATCCCGGATGGCGGGCTCGTCCTCCACGATGGCGATGCGTCGGCTCATGGCGGTGATGACTTTGGAAAAGCCTGCAGGGACTATAGCGCCGCGGCTGGACGCGGGGAATCCCGGCGGGCCATCTGCCATTTTTTTGCCCCAATTGCTCCTCGGAATTCCATTTTTGCTTCCCCCGCGCCGCCACGCCGGCACGGTGGAATCTCCTCCCGGCGGCCGGTCGTCCCGGCCGGCTCCAATGGATGAGGTGAAGACAATGAGTACCATGCAACCGTTCCACCCTACCCGCCGGCTCCCGCGGTCGGAGCTCGTCCGCGATGCCCTGTCCGCCCTGGGCTTGAGCGTTCTCGCCGGCCTCGCCGCCAGCTTCGTCCTGGGAGCCCTGGTGCTGCTCCTCGCCTTGTTCCCGGGATCCCTCTGAACACGCCGCGTCCGGGCGCAGCCGACCATGCACGCCCGTCGCCCACCGAATGGGGGTGCGCTCTCGCAGGGTGTCCCTTCCGCCAGGCGGCGGAACACACCCTGCCACTCCCACAGACGGCCACGTCGGGAACGCCCCGCATCGAGGAGGTCGGATCATGAAACCCTGGTCCTGGGCCGATGCCTGGCCCGTCGCAAAGCTGAGCGTCCCGCGCCTCGGGGTCAAGCTCTTGCTGCTGGCGGACATGGGTGCATGCGGCCCGGCGCCGGACCCCCCCGCGGGCGCCGCCGGTCCCGGCGCGGGCCGTGCCCATCTCGTGCTCTCGGCCTCGGGCGGCGCCCATTTCCGCTTTCTCCAGGCGTTGCGGCCGGGAGACGAGATCCGGCTGGAGACGCCCGGAGGCGAAGAAAGGCGCTACCGGGTGAAGGAGCATTTCGTCGCCGACCGGCGCGCGGTGCCCCTGCACCTGGATCCGTTCGCCCAGGTGCTCACCCTGATGAGCCCCTATCCCTCCCAAAACCCCGAGTCCGGCGGAGCGCTGCGCTACGTGGTGAGCTGCGAGCGGCACGAGGCCCTGCCGGCCGCCCAAGGGGAGGCCGAAGGCTGCCGGGCGATCGAATGAGCTTGCCTTGGAGCGGAGGGCGCGAATGCTTATACTGGCCCTCTTTTCCGCTCCGGGAGCCGCTTGCGTGCACATCGCTTGCCTCGATCTGGAAGGCGTCCTAGTCCCCGAAATCTGGGTCGGCCTGGCCGAGCGCGCTGGTATTCCCGAGCTGCGGGCCACCACCCGGGACATTCCCGATTACGACCAGCTCATGCGCCAGCGCCTGCGGCTGCTCCACCAACATCACTTGGGGTTGCCCGACATCCAGGCGGTGATCGCCACCTTGGAGCCGTTGCCCGGGGCGCGGGAGTTCCTGGACTGGCTGCGGGAGCGCTGCCAGGTGGTGATCCTCTCGGACACCTACTACGAGTTCGCCCTGCCCCTCATGCGTTCCCTCGGATATCCGACCCTGCTGTGCCACCGCCTGGCGGTGGACGGCAACGGGCGCGTCGTGGACTACCGGCTGCGGCAGAAGGACGCCAAGCGCGAAGCGGTCAAGGCCTTCCACGGCCTGAACTTCAAGGTGGTAGCCGCCGGCGATTCCTACAACGACACCGCCATGCTGGCGGAGGCGGACGCCGGCATCTTCTACTGCCCGCCCGAGAACGTGGCCCGGGAATTCCCCCAGTTCCCCATCGCCCGGAACTACGAAGAGCTGAAATCGGCCTTCACCGCCGTCCTCGCCCGGCTCTGAGGAGGAAAGCCCATCCGGCGTCCGCGCTCCGGTTTGCCCGCCGGGCCTTCTCCCGTATCCTGACGGGGCGAGCAGCGGGGATCGGCGATGAAGGGGTGGATCGAGGGCTTGAAAGCGTTGCGCCGGGGCAGGCCAGGCCACCGCTTCCAGGAGTGGCACCGCTCCAGCCGCCCCAGGGTGAACGGCTGGGGCAGGGTGTTGGTGGCCCTTGCCGGTCTCCTGCTGGTCTTCGTCGGGCTCCTCCTCATGGCGATGCCGGGGCCAGGCCTGCTGGTGGCCCTGGTGGGCCTCACCCTGCTGGGCAGCACCTCCCTCACGGTGGCCCGGGCCCTGGACCGGGCCGAGCGGTGGCTGCGCCCGGCATGGAAGCGCCTGCGGCAACGGTGGCGCAACCGCCCTCCCCGCGGTTCGAGGTAGCGTTCCCTGCGCCGCGCCCAGGTGGGCGGATTCAGGGGATTCTCCGGGAGCGGCGCCGGGCGAGCCGCCGATTCAGGTGCCACCACAGGTATTTCGCGCCGCTCGCCGCCAGCGCCCAACGCTCGGCGGGCCGGAGGGGCGCGCGCAACACCACGCGGGCGCAGGCCAAGCCCGCGCCCAGCCACTGGCGCGGCGTGCCGCGCCAGGTGAGGTGCAACGCCCCCGGGCGGAAGGTCTTGCGCACCAGGGGCTCGGGCACGCGAACGAATTCCCCTAGCAGCGCCAAGTGAAGGAGCCAGGGCCAGTCCGCCTGGAATTCGCCGCCCGGGTGGACCCGCATCCCGCCGACGCGCCGCGCCGCCTCGGCGCGGAAGAGTCCCCGATTGGGTATCCACCAGTGCCCTGCCCGGCGCAGCAGGCGCCGGCCCCGTTCCAGGCGCTCGGCCACCCCGTCGAGCTCGGTGTAACGCCAGACCGGGCGCTCGGCGCCTCCGTGATCGATCTCCACATCGGAGAAGGCGAGGACCGCCCGCGGGTTGCTCTCCAGGGCATCCACCAGCCGCGCCACGTACGCGGGTTGCAGCGGATCGTCGTGAAAGGCGAAGAACAGGTACTTCCCGTCCGCTGCGGCGAGAAGCTGGTTGACGTTGCCGATCCAGCCCCTTCGCCGCGGCTGCCGCAGCAGGCGAAAGCGCCGGTCGGCCGCGGCGAAACGGGCGCAGATCTCTGGAGTGCGATCGATGGAAGCGTCGTCCGAGACGAGGATTTCCAGGTTCGGATACGTCTGGGCGGCGAGGGACGCAAGGGTGCGCTCGATGAAGCGCTCGGCGTTCCACGCCGGAAGGCAAGCCACCACGGGCGGAGCGCCTGGGCCGGGGCGGCTCATGACTCCGCCTCGGTGCCCAGAATCCGCTCCGCCGCGAGGCTGGCGAAAAACGGCGCCGTGGTGAGCTTGCCCGGATCGACGCTGTGGTAGCCATCCATCGAGGTCACGCCGATGCGGGAGCGGTCGTGGAGCCGGCTGGCGGGATCGTCCACGTCGGTGGCGCCGTAGGCGACGATCGCCCCGGCATCCACCAGCAGGGGCTCCGATCGCCCGATGCCGGGATACCACGCGTCGATGGCAGCGAGCAGGCCTCGGGCCAGGGCGTCGCGCTCCTCAGCCGAGACTTCCCCCCGGCACGGGCCGTCCCAGTCGGCGGGCGGCGCCAGGGCGTGGCTCCAGCCGCGCAGCCCCAGGGGATACCAGGAGAGATAGGCGGTGCCGTCGGGGCGCACCACCACGTCGCCATATCGGCCCAGGACCATGGTAGCGGAAGGTGCGCCGTGGAGCGACCCGGGAAGGCGGGCGATCACCCGGTACTTGAGCCGGTGGACCCATCCCGGTTCCGCCGCAAGCCCCACGGTACGATCGATGGCCAGCCGGTTCTCCCACAGGGCGTTGACCACCTGGTCGGCCTCCAGACGCCACCGGCCGCCGGGATGTTCGCCCTCGATCCGCAAGCCCCCGTTGGCGCGGCCCACGGCCAGCACCCGATGCCGCGGTAGGAAGCGAATCCGGGGGGAGGCCTTCACTGCCTCCCGCAGCAGGGCGGCGAGCTCCCCGGTGTCGATGGCGCGCTCCTCGGTGCGGAAGGCGCCGGCGAAGCGCCCGGCGTCGAACCACCGCCCGAGCCGGTCGAGGGGACAAGGCGCGTAGAGGGTCTCGGGCCGCTCGCCCAAGTAGTCGTGCTCGGGCGCCTGGGCCAATCCTTCCCGGTAAAGGGACTGCACCGCGGCGTAGTGGTGATCCAGCGCCTCTACCGACAGCAGGGAATCGCGGGCGACCAGGTAGACAAAGGGGGTAGATCGGCGCAGCCGATCGGCGCGGCTGCCGATCCAGCGGGAAAGCAGGGCGCGAAAGCGCAGCGCCCCCATGAGCTGTAGCCGGGCGGTGGACAGGGTTTTGTCGGCGGCATAAATGAAACCCAGGTGGATCTTGCCCTCGTTGCGCAAGCTGGCCCGATTCATGGGCCACGGGTCTTGATCCACCAGGGTCACCGCTACGCGGCGGCGGGCCAGTTCCAGGGCGACGCCCACGCCCGTGAGCCCTGCGCCCAGCACCACGACCCGGGGACATCCCAGCGATCCGCCTGGCATGCCGATCCTCCCTTTTTTCCGGCGGGGAGCCGATCCCACCACTCCCACCCGCCGTTGCGGCGGCCCGTCCTCGCGGCCCGCCGGTCGGGGCTCGCCGCCGCCGCTCGGAAAGTCTTACCGGAACGGCGCGTTTCGGCTTCCGCCTTCACACTTGTTAACAGATTCTTCCCTGAAACCCGCCCGCTTTTGAGCTATCTAAAAATTACCAAGGTGTTTTTTCTACAGTTTCGGGAAATCCCATCGCCGCGCCTCGGGCGCCAGGAACCCATGTACGACGGCGACACCCGCGAAAAAACGGCGATCGAGCCACGGCGGCTCCTGGTGGAGATCGCCCGCCTGCAGGCCGCTTCCGCCCGGGTGCTGGCCCGGCGCCTGTCCATGCCCCTGGAGGCCGTGGGCGAGGCCTTGACCCGGCTGGAGGTGGCGGGCCTCATCCACGCGTCCTACCTGGACGGGGCCGACGACCAGTACAGCCTGAGTCCCGCGGGCCATGCGTGGCTTAAAAGACAGAAAGAGCCCGCCACTCCTCAACGGGCATAACGCCTGTACCGTTCCACGAAGCGGCGATCCAGCCACTCCTTCCAGCCCATACACCATCGCCCTTTCCAGTAAAAGGGACCCCAGGCGGTGAGGGCTTCCCCGTCCCCCAGGTTGAGGATGGAGAGGGCGAAGGCCTGGGGGCGGTAGCGGCGGAGCCCGCCGCCCGCCGCCCGCGCCAGAAGGTTTTCCAGCAGCACGCGGCCCTGGCGCACGCCGTACACGCCCAGTTTGGGCAGCCGGTGGTTTTCCAGGGCGGCGCAATCGCCCGCGGCGAACACCCGCCCATCGGCGACCGAGGAAAGGGTGGCGGAGACTTGAAGTCCCCCGTCTTCCGCCACCGGAAGCCCGAGCTGGGAAACCAGACCGGCGGGTTTCAGGCCGGTGGCCACCACCAGCACGTCCCATTTCGCGATGTGGCCGTCCTCGGACTCCAGCTCGCCTTGGCGCACGGCACGGGCACGGAAGTGAAACAGTACCTCGATGCCCCGCCGCTGCAGCGCCCGGAGCAACACCCGTCCGGCGCCGGCGGGATAGCCCGGGAGGAGGCGCCCGCCCTGCTCCACCAGGGTGATCTGCACCCGCCCGCCGCGGCGCCGCGCCAGGGCGTCCACGTTGGCGGTCACCTCGCCGCCAGTGGCGCCGCCGCCGATCACCGCCACCCGGACGAGTCGAGAGGGCCGGGCGCGGAAAGTCTCCTCCAGCCGCCGCCTGAGCCGCACCAGCCCCAAGATGGGCTTCACCGGCCAGACGTCGTGGAGACCCATCCAGGCGGGATCGGCCGCCACTTCGCTCCCCACGTTGAAGGACACGCAATCGTAGGCGAGACGCGCGCCGGAGGCGAGGATCACCTCCCGGCCTGTCCGGTCCAGGCCCACCGCCCGGTCCAGCACGAACCGGCCGCCGTTCGCCTCGATCACCGGGCAGGGATCGATCTGGTCGTCGTCCGGCTCGTACTGGCCGCCCAGCATGCCGGTGGCCATGCCGGAATACCACAGCCGGCCGGGATCCACCAGGACGAGCTCCGCGCCTCGGGCGCGGAAGGCCTGGGCGTTAAGCGCCACGTGCAGGTGCGCGTGGCCGGCGCCCACCAGCACCACCCGGCACCGGCTCACGGGTTTCCCGCCCGCCGGGAGGCAACCCCATCCGCGTCGCCGCGCCCGGCCTCGGAGCGGCGGCGCCAGAGCAGGTTCACAGAGCGCGCCGCGGCGGTGAGGCCGACCCAGAAGAGCGCCACCACCGCGGGCGCGGCGATGACATAGGGATAGCGCCAGGCGAGGAAGGATGCGGCCATCAGGACGGCGCCGATGGCAGCGAGGGCCCGGGCCTCGGCCGCGTCCAGGGGACGGCGCCCGCGCACCGCCGCGGCCGCCGCGCCCCCCAAGTGAGCCGCGTAGCGCACCGCCCCCCGGGCGCTGGAGCGGGCCCGCTCCCGCATGGCCTTGAGCCGCTGGCGGGGACTGGACAGCACCACCCGCTGCCGGGGCGAGAGGACGATCTCCGTCGAGCGGCGCAGGTCCTGCAGGAAGCGCGCTTCCATCTCTTGCGCCACGCCCGCGTCCTCGATGGCCACGTCCAGCTCCCAGTTGCCGAACCAACTGGAAAGGTTCAGGTTGGTGGAGCCCACCCGCGCCCAGCGCCCGTCGGCCACCGCGGTCTTGGCGTGGATCATGGGGCCGTCCCACTCGAAAACGCGGATGCCCGCTTCCAGCAGCGGGCGGTACTGGGTGCGGGACAGGGTGGCGATGACCGGCACGTCGCTCGAGCGGGGCACCAGCAGCCGCACATCGACCCCGTCCGAGGCGGCCTCCCGTAGGGCTTCCAGGTACACGGGAGTGGCCATGAAGTAGGCGTCGGTGAGCCACAGGCTGTGGCGGGCGAGGGCCGCCACCAGGAGATCCAACCGGTAGAGGTTGGCGGTGGCGGGGGTGGCGCCGATCACCCGCAGGGCCACCTCGCCCCGGGCCGGAATCGATTCCCGCGCCGGGATGAGGGACTCGGGGATGCTGCCGCCTGCGTCCTCCCAGGCTTCGGCGAAAGTCCAGAGGAGGTCGGCCACGGCGGGCCCGCGGATTTCCACGCCCGTGTCGCGCCAGGGCTCCCGGCCCCGGGCGGGATCGCCCATCCACGAGTCGCCGATGCAAAGACCGGAAACGAAAGCCACCTCGGTGTCCGTCACCAGAAGCTTGCGGTGATCCCTGGACAGGACGCTGAAGGCCGCGGTGAGCCGGGGTGGATTGCAGGGACGCGCCTCGCCCCCCGCTTCCACTAGGGGTTGAAACAGGCGGCTCCAGCCGGCGCGCAGGGACCCGAACCAGTCGTAGAGCACCCGCACCGCCACCCCCTCCCGGGCTTTGCGCGCGAGTAGCTCCACAAACCGGCGGCCGGTGCGGTCGTCATCGATGATGTACATCTCCAAGCACACCTGGCGGCGGGCGGCCTCGATGGCCGCCTCCCACGCCGGGTAGTTCTCCGTCGCGTCGCAGAGCACGCGCACGCGGTTGCCGGCGACGAGGGGCGCCCCCGCGGAGCGGGAGAACGCCTGGTCGGCGAGGACGCGGATGACGTCGAGGGATTCGGGGAGCGGCATAGAGGCCCGTACCGGGAAAGGGCATTATACTGGTCGCCGTGCGCCGCCCCGGGGCGCGCAGACGCCCCACGCACGTGCCCCTCGAGTCCCTCCCGCTGATGATGCT
The DNA here is from genome assembly GCF_051905455.1 of Pelomicrobium sp. G1. Taxonomy (NCBI): domain Bacteria; kingdom Pseudomonadati; phylum Pseudomonadota; class Hydrogenophilia; genus Pelomicrobium; species Pelomicrobium sp. G1. The sequence continues at coordinate 47,354 of NZ_JBQACR010000016.1, read as the reverse complement.
GGTGATCTTCGCCGGCTACGTGGTCTTCGGCATGAGGGGCTTCGGTGCGTCCCCCATCACCGTCCCGGTCCTGCCCCACTTCCTTTCGCTGCCCTTCGTGCTCGCCTTGTGCAGCGCGCTCGACCTGGCCCCGCCGCCCTGCTTCTCGGCTACCACACCCGCCGGGACGCCGACGGCAGGGAGCTGCTAGCGCTCCTCCCGTTCACCCTGGCGGGTCTCGCCCTGGGGGGTCACCCTGCTGGTGAATCTGCCTCGGGATGCCACCCTCGCCGGGCTCGGGCTCTTCGTCAGCGGGTACGCGCTCTATGCAGCCGCCCGCCGGCCCCTTGCCCGCACGCTAAGCCGCGCCTGGGCCGCGCCGCTCAATGGGATTCGCCGGCCGGCGCCTCGATGTCCGAGATGCGGCCTCCCTCGTCGAAGCGCACCAGGAGGAAGGGCCGCCCCTCCTGGCGGGCGAGCATGCGCGAGGGCAGTTCCTCCACCTCCAGGGACAGGTTGCGCATCCATGCGCGGGTGACGGCGCGATGATCCACCTCGAAGAGCTGGACCGCGCGCCTCAAGCACGACACGATCAGGTCGGGGCGCCCGGTGAAATCCAGGTCGAGGGGCGCCTCGTGGAGTAAGAAATAGACGGCGCCGCCCGCGCTAGGGGCGCGGTAATAGGCGTCCGCCCCGCACACGCCGGAAGCCGCCAGAGCCAGGGCGTGGCCGGCGATGTCCGCCAGGGGCAGCCGGGGCTCGATCAGCATGGGGATGTCTTGCCGCAGGCCGTATTCCCGCAATCGTTCCGCGTCGAGCAGAATCTCCTCGGGAAATTCCCCGAGGGGATCGGCCCAAGCCCAGATCCAGGTGTTGTCCTTTTCCACCTCGGTCCCCAGGAGCTGCAGCGGAAACACCCGGCAGCGGCCGAAATCCACCACGCCACGCTCCAGGCGGAGCCGCCCGCGGTGGTCTCCCAGGTACTCGGCCAGGGCCTGCTGCTTGGCCAGGGACAGGGCCAGGTGGCGGGCCAGAAGGTCCTTGAAGGTTTCCATCGGGCTAGCGATCGGGGGCGACCTCGCAAACCAGGTCATGGGCCATGCGGATTGCCATCTCCCGCCCCCCGTAGTAGCGGGGCGCGCGGGCGATCTCCCGGTAGCCCAGGGACTGGTAGAACTGCCGCGCCCCCCGGTTCACCGCCCTCAGCTCCAGGTAAACCACCTGGATACCGGCGGTGCGGCAGGAGGCTTCCAGCCACTCCACCAGGCGGCGCGCGACGCCTTGGCGCTGGAACCTGGGCCGCACGGCCAGCAGGTTCAAGTGGGCCGTTTCGTCGCCGAACTCCATGATGGCGAACCCCGCCACCCGGCCCTGGGCCTCCGCCACCAGGGCCATGGTCTCCCGGTGACGGATGCTGGCGGCGACCCGGGCCGGCGTCCAGGACCAGGTGAGCCCCGTTTCGATCAAGTCGCGGGACATAGCGGCAATCTCCGCGCTGTCCTTGGGCGCCGCGGGTCTGAGGAGCACGTCCATGGGTCAATCCAGGCCGCAGCGGTCGCGGCCGTTCGGATATGTTACACCTTCCTCCTGCACCCGGCCGGCCGCGCCTCGGGGCCCCCTTTTCACCCCAGCCGGAGGACGAAATTGGCCATCTCGGGGCGCTCCATCCAGCCGCGCTTCGCGTAGAAGCCGCGCCGGTACGCTTCCCGGTCCCGACCGACGAGCAGCATCAGGCGTGCGCAGCCCCGCCCGTGGGCTTCGGCGACGATGACCTCCACCAGGGAGCGTCCTACGCCACGGCCCCGGTACGCCTCTTCCACGAAGAGCTCGGAGATGTAGCCCTCCGGTCCGGGCAGAAACAGGTAGGGCAGCCAGTGCACCGAGCTATAGCCGACGACCCGTTCTTCCGCCTCGGCCACGTAAACCGAGTGGCTGTTGTCCGCCAGACAGGCCGAGAGGTGGCGGCGTACCCGCCGCTCGGTGGCCTCCCGCGGCTCCTCCCCGAGGTCGCCGAACCATTCCAGCGCTCGCAGGAGCACGGCGATGGACGGCGCATCTTCCAGCTTGGCTGCTCGAATACGGACTGCGCTCATCTGCACCTCCCCTTCTCGTTCCTGTTGCCGAACGGAAAACTCCATCGTCTCGCCCCCATCACCCGTGGGACACGGGGCCGCAAGCCCGGGCCCGCGCCCGCCGACCAAGGGGCATGGACCGGGAATTCGCCCGCTCGGCAGGCGGTCTTATTCGCAAAGCCCAACGGAGGAATCATGAAACGGCGTATGATGCTTAAGGCCTTGGCGGCCGCCCCTTGGACGCTCTGGCTGGCGCGTCCCGGGCTGGCGGCGCCGCAAGGGAGCGTCACCATGGGCGTGGAAGAGCTGCAGAGGAACTGGAAGGCCCTGCTGGCGGACGGGGCGGACGTGGCCCTCACGACCGAGCCGTTGCGACGCTCCGATGAGGAGTGGAAAAAGATTCTCACGTCGGAGCAATTCCGCGTACTGCGCCGGGAAGGCACCGAGCGACCCTTCACGAGCCCCCTGAACCAGGAAAAGCGCCCCGGCGTTTACGTGTGCGCCGGCTGCCGCCTCCCCCTGTTCACCTCGGCGATGAAGTACGACAGCGGCACCGGCTGGCCCAGTTTCTTCACCACGATCCCCGGAGTCTTCGCCACCAAGCGGGACTACAAGCTGCTGCTGCCGCGCATCGAATACCACTGCGCGCGCTGCGGCGGGCATCATGGCCATGTCTTCAACGACGGCCCGCCGCCCACCGGGGAGCGCTGGTGCAACAACGGCGTGGCGCTGCGCTTCATTCCCAAGATCGGGAAGGCCTGACTCCGTCCCAGCCGCTACCGTCATCGTCCCTCGGGACACGGTCTGACGGCGGCCAGCGGCAGCTCGGAAAGGGGCCTGAACCCCAGGGCGAGGGCCTCCTCCAGGCGATTTGCCAGGACGTGGCAGAGGGTGGATGGCGCCGGCTATTTCAACTTGGATAGGGCCGACTTGAGGGCCTCGTGGAACTCATTCCACGCCTTGTCCATGCCGGCCTTCAGCTCTTGCCAAGCGCCCTCGCTCGCCCGGCGCAGTTCGTCCAGCTTCTGGCGGGCCGCGTCCTGGCGGGCGCGCAGGGCCTGGATCTGCTGGTGATACTCGCTGCGCAGGCTCGCTTCGGCCTGTTCGGCCTTGGCCTTGAGCCGGTCGATCTCGGCCTTCCACTGGTCCAACTGGGTCTGAAGCCGCTTGATGTAGTCTTCCTTGGTTTCCATGGGTGCCTCCTCTCCATCTATTGAGCCTCCGGTAAATGGTTGACTAACCATTTACCGCTGTCCCCCCTCTCTCCCTCTGGGAGAGAGGGGGGAGAGGGCCGAGCGTCGTCAAGCATTTTTTAGGATGCTCGGTAAAAGGGCTCATGGGCCTGCCGCCCGGGCGCCTGGCCAGGGAGAAACAGGGCCAGTAAGTCGTTCAGGAACCGGCGGCCCAGGAGCGTCGGGGCGACGCGGCGATGGTCCCGCACCACCAACCCCTTCGTTTCGGCCAGATCCAGTGTAGGGATCACCGCGGCGAGGGGCAGCCCCGTGCGCTCCTCGAACAGGGCCAGCTCGAAGCCCTGGTTCAAGCGCAGGGCGTTCATCATGAACTCGAAGGGCAGCTCCTCCACCGACACTTCCTGGACCGCCTCGACCGGCGCGCCCTGCTCCACCCGCGCCATGTAGGTTTTGGGCTGCTTGTAGCGCCGGCTGCGCACGATGCGGTCGAGAAACGAGACCTTGGAGTGGGCGCCGGCGCCGATGCCCAGATAGTCCCCGAAGCGCCAGTAGTTGAGGTTGTGGCGGCACTCCCGGCCGGGCCGGGCGAAGGCGGAGGTTTCGTAATGGACGTAGCCCCGGGCGGCCAGGATCTCCTCCACCCCTTCCTCCATGGCCGCAGCGGCGTCCTCGTCGGGGACCACGGGCGGGTAACGGTGGAAATAGGTGTTAGGCTCGATGGTCAGGTGGTACGCCGAGACATGGGGCGCACCCGAGGCCGCCGCCGTCTCGACGTCGCGCCGGCACGCTTCCAGCGTCTGCCCGGGCAGCCCATACATGAGGTCCAGGTTCACGTGCTCGAAGGCGGCGAGGGCCAGCTCCAGGGCCCGGCGGGCCTGAGCCCCGTCGTGCACCCGCCCGATGGCCCGGAGCATCCGGTCGTCGAAGCTCTGGATGCCCAGGGAGAGCCGGTTCACGCCCGCGGCGCGGAAGCCCGCGAACTTCGCCGCCTCCACCGTGCCCGGGTTGGCCTCCAGGGTGATCTCGGCGTAAACGTCCAGGGGCACGCGGGCCCGAACGGCGGACAGGATCGCGTCCACCGCCTCGGGGGAGAGCAAGCTCGGTGTCCCGCCGCCGAAGAATACGCTATGGACGCGCCGGCCCCAGATCTCGGGCAGCGCCAGCTCCAGGTCCCGGATGAGGGCCTCGATATAGCGTTCCTCCGGAATCCCGCCGCGCACCTCATGGGAGTTGAAATCGCAGTAGGGGCACTTGCGCGCGCACCAGGGCACGTGAATATAGAGGGCGAGGGGCGGCAGCGCCTTAAGTTGCGGCCGGCGGGGAAGGGCCGGACCACGGGCGGTCATGGAAACCACGGCGGACACGGGGAAGATTCCTGGGGAAGAAACGCCCCCATTATAGGGCAGGCCCCCGAAGCCCCGGTCAGCCCTTCATCCCGTCCAGGCTCACCACCGGTTCGTCTCCCACCACTTCGGCATCGTGCAGCACGCCCCGGGGTACGGGCAGCAGGTCGCCTGGTCCCAGTACCACTTCGCGCCCCTGGACCGTCAGGCGGAAGCGGCCCGCGAGGACCGCGTCCATCTTGTCCACCTCGTGGGTATGGGGTGGAAAATAGGTCCCCGGAGGATAGACGTACCGGGTCACCCGGTAGCCCCGGGCCTCGATCTTGGCCCGCAGCCGCTCCTCGGTGAGGGGACCGTCCCGGGCCTCGTCCCAGCGTTCCACTTCGAGCGCCTTGGCCAATACACCTTCCGATCTCTTTGGAGACGTTCGATTATGACCGCCCCCATCGTCGACCTGGAACCCCTGCGCAACCGGGCGCCGGTGTTCGCCGACCGGGCCGAGGCGGGGCGGGTGCTGGCCAGCATGCTGGAAGCGTACCGGGGAAGCGACGCCCTGGTGCTCGCCATCCCCGCCGGGGGCGTTCCCGTGGCGGCGGAGGCGGCTCGCGCCCTGGGGCTCCCTCTGGACGTGGCGGTGGTGTCCAAGATCCTGCTCCCCTGGACCACCGAGGCGGGCTACGGGGCCGTGGCCTTCGACGGCACCGTTCGCCTGAACCAGGCCCTGGTGGACCAGTTGGGGTTGCCGGCGGAAGAGGTGGCCCGGGGCATCGCCGAGACCCGGGCCAAGGTGGAGCGCAGGCTCGCGCGCCTGCGGGCCGGGCGGCCTTTCCCGCCCCTCGCCGGACGGCCGGCGATCCTGGTGGACGACGGGCTCGCCTCCGGGCTCACCATGATGACCGCCGCGGAGGCCCTGCGGCGCGCCGGGGCGGCCGAGATCGCGGTGGCGGTGCCCACGGGGCATTCCCAGGCAGCCCTGCGAGTGGCGCCCTCCGTGGACCGCCTCTACTGCGCCAACCTACGAAGCGGCCACCGCTTCGCCGTGGCGGACGCCTATCGCCGCTGGTACGACGTCCCGGAAGAGGAGGCGCTGGCGTTGCTGCGGGAGGCGGCTTCGTGAACCAACCGGGCCTCAATCCGGCCTTTCCCGGTTGAGCCTCTCCACCAGCCGCGCCAAGGCCTTGCCCCGGTGGCTCACCCGGTTTTTTTCCTCGAGGGGCAGCTCCGCCCCCGTGCGGCCGAGGCGGGGGTCCAGGAACAAGGGATCGTAGCCGAATCCTCCCGTGCCCCGGGGGGCATGGACGATCTCCCCGTGCCATTCCCCCTCGGCGATGAGGGGCTGGGGGTCGTCGGCGTGGTCGAGTAGCACCATGACGCAGTAATAGTGGGCGCGGCGATCGGCCGCCCCTTCCAGCAGCGCCAGGAGCTTTTCGTTGTTGCGCACGTCGGAGCGGGGATCGCCCGCGAAGCGGGCCGAGTGCACCCCCGGCGCGCCGTTCAAGGCGTTCACGCAGATGCCGGAGTCGTCGGCGAGCGCCGGCAGCTCCGCCGCGCGGCTCGCGTGCCGGGCCTTCGCCAGGGCGTTCTCGATGAAAGTGACGTGGGGCTCCTCCGCCTCGGGGATGCCCAGGTCGGATTGGGACAGGATCTCGAAGCCCAGGGGCTCAAGGCAGCGGCGGATCTCCCGGATCTTGCCCGGATTGTTGCTGGCGAGAACGATCTTTTTCATGCGTCTCCGATTCGATCGAGAGGGCCGCCGCAAGGCGGTCGCCGGGCGGCTATGATACCCTCTCGGCCCGTGCCTCCGGGCAGCCGCTGGCCCGCCGCATCGAATCTCGCAGCAGAGAAAGGGGAACACGCCACCATGTTCGAATGGATCACCGACCCGCAGGCCTGGATCGCCCTGGGGACCTTGACCGCCCTGGAGATCGTCCTGGGCATCGACAACATCATCTTCATCTCCATCCTGGTGGGCCGACTTCCCCCCGAGCAACGGGGCAAGGCGCGGTTCCTGGGCCTGGCCCTGGCCATGGGCATGCGCATCGGGCTGCTCCTCTCCCTCGCCTGGATCATGTCCCTCACCGCGCCGCTCTTCACGGTTCTCGAGGAGGAGATCTCGGGCCGGGACTTGATCCTGGTGGGCGGGGGGCTGTTCCTGCTGTGGAAGAGCGTGCACGAGATCCATAACGCCCTGGAAGGGCCGGAGGAGGGAGAGAAAAGGGTCGCGGCGGCCACCTTCGGCGGCGTGCTCCTGCAGATCGCCCTGATCGACATCGTGTTCTCCCTCGACTCGGTGATCACGGCCGTGGGCATGGCGAGCCACGTGCCGGTGATGGTGATCGCCATCGTGCTGGCGGTGCTGGTGATGATGCTGGCCGCCGGGCCCATCAGCGACTTCGTCGACCGGCACCCCACCATCAAGATGCTGGCCCTGTCCTTCCTGGTGCTGGTGGGAGTGGCCTTGATCGCCGAGGGCTTCGAGTTCCACATCCCCAAGGGCTACATCTATTTCGCCATGGCCTTCTCAGTGGCCGTGGAGATGCTGAACCTGCGCTTGCGGGCACGCCGAGGAAAACCGGTGAAGCTGCACAAGGCCGCTTCGCCGGGAGGCGCCGGCGCGGAGCAAGCGGGCGGGAAAAACTGACCGCCTGCGCCGAGGCCGCGGCAAATGTCGTTAAGCGTCATGCTGGCCGTGCTCTTCGCCGCTTTGCTGCACGCGGCGTGGAATGCGCGCCTCAAGGCGAGCCCCGACCCGTTGCCGGAAGCCCTGGCGGTGGTCATGGGGGCGGGGCTCCTGGCGCTGCCGGCGGTCGTCGGGCTGCCCCCGCCTCGACCGGAGAGCTGGCCTCCCCTTGCCGCCTCCACCGCCCTGCACGTGGCCTATTTCGTCCTGGTGGCCCTGGCCTACCGCTCGGGGGCGCTCAGCATCGCCTATCCCCTCATGCGGGGCGTGCCGCCCGCGGTGGTGGCGGCAGGGGCGGCCCTACTCTTCGGCGAGACCCTGTCGGCACCCGGCTGGGCGGCGGTGCTCGCCATCGTGCTGGGCGTGCTCATGCTGAGCGGCGAGGGACTGCGGGCGCGGGCCACATCGGGCCGGGGCCTGGCGATGGTGGGAGCCAACGTGGCGGTGATCGTGGCCTACACCCTGGTGGACGGGGCCGGCGTGCGCGTCTCGGGAAACGCCATGAGCTACGCCGCCTGGCTCTTCGCCTTGACCGGCGTGGCGCTGGTCCCCCTATACGTAGGGCTGGTCCGGGGCCGCCTACCGGCCAAGCCAGGGCCCCGTTGGGGGCGGGTGCTGCTGGGCTCCGCCTGCACCCTGGGAGCCTACGGGATCGCCCTGTGGGCCATGACCCGGGCCCCCATCGCCCTGGTGGCGGCCCTGCGGGAAACCTCCATCCTGTTCGGGGCGGCGATGGCCGCCCGCTGGCTGCGGGAGCCGTTCACGCCCCGGCGCTGGATGGGGGTGGGTCTGGTGGCGGCCGGCGCCATGGCCACGCGCCTCGCCTGAAACTCGCGCACCGAGCGCTCCTTCGAGGGCCGCCTGAGACACCACGGACCGCGCGCATCCATCCTGCGGGAAGCGGATTAGCTTAAAAAGCTTGTATAAGGTGACGGCAAGCGGGATCATGGAATCCCATGAACCTGGTCCGCTACGCTATCTATTTCGCACCGGCCTTCGACAGTCCATGGTGGGAGTTTGGCTGCCGCTGGCTTGGCCGCGATCCCGTGACAGGGCAACGCCTTGCGCCACCCGATTTCGCTGGCCAGCTTCCGGACTGGGAAGCCATCACGGAAGTGCCCAGACGTTACGGGTTCCATGGGACCCTCAAGGCGCCCTTTGTCCTGGCGCCCGAAAGCAGCGAACGGGAGCTCTACGCCGTGGCTCGGGTCGTAGCAGGCAGCCGAAAACCCTTTCGCCTGCCGCCCTTGCGAGTGGAATGCCTGTCGGATTTCGTCGCGCTGCGGCCGAGTCATGCCTCGGTGGCCTTGGAGCTCCTGGCCGAGGAATGCGTGATTCACTTCGACCGGTGCCGGGCGCCCCTTTCGGAGGAAGAGCGGGAGCGATGGCGGGAGGTGGGGCTCACTTCCTGGCAGGAGAAGCTCTTTACCCGCTGGGGTTACCCTTATGTGTTCGACCAATACCGCTTCCACATGACCCTCACCGGGCCTTTGCCGGAATCTCGGCGGCAGTCGATCGTCGATCTGCTGCAGCCGGAGGTCGAGCGCCTGAACGCCGACCCCCCGTGGGTAGATGCGATCTGCGTGTTCCGCCAGTCGCAAGAGAGAACGCCGTTCCGGATGGCGGCCCGACTCGGTTTCGACGGAAGTGTGGAATTCTTTGAGGGCGGCTGAAGCCCGAGACAGCCTCGTCAGCTCCGCCGCAGAACCTCTTTCTGAATAGCCACAAGCCGCTCGATGCCCGACTGGGCGAGATCCAGCAGCTCGTTCAGTTGCCCCCGGGTGAAGGGCTCCCCCTCCGCGGTGCCCTGCACTTCCACCAGCTTCAATGCCCCTGTCATGACGACGTTCATATCGGTGTCGCAGGCGGAGTCCTCCAGATAGTCCAAATCCAGGATCGGCACCCCCTCGTAGATGCCCACCGATACCGCCGCCACGTGGTCCTTGATGGGCCAGGCGTCGATCATCTGCTTGGCCAGCATGTATTCCACCGCGTCCCACAGGGCGACGAAGGCTCCCGTGATGCTGGCCGTGCGGGTGCCGCCGTCGGCCTGGATCACGTCGCAGTCGATCTGGAGGGTGCGCTCCCCGAGCCGGGAAAGATCCACCACCGCCCGCAGCGCCCGACCGATGAGCCGCTGGATCTCCTGGGTCCGCCCTGACTGGCGGCCCCGGGCCGCCTCCCGGTCAGTGCGGGTGCCGGTGGAGCGGGGCAGCATCCCGTACTCGGCGGTGAGCCACCCCTGGCCCTGCCCCTTGAGGAAGGCGGGCACTTTTTCGTCGATGCTGGCGGTGCACACCACCTTGGTGTCGCCGCATTCGATCAGCACCGACCCTTCGGCGTGCTTGGTGAAGCGGCGGGTGATACGCACCGGGCGCAGCTCATCGGGTCGGCGCTGGCTGGGTCGCATGGAGGAAATGTTCGAGAGCTGTCCGATAGCGCTAGGGCAAAGCGCCGGGATTGGACGGCGCGGAGCCGGCAAAATTCGCATTATAGTTCCGTGCCGAGCCCTCTATCCCAGCCAGCGGGCGGCGAGGAGGGTCACGTTGTCCGAAGCGGCGCCCCCTTCCATCTCGGCGGCCTGGGCCACCGCCGCCACCGCCTCCTCCAGGGGGTAGTTGCACAGGGCCGCGGCGAACTCCTCCTCTGGGAGCTGGCCCCACAGCCCGTCGCTGCAGAGAAGCACCACGTCCCCCGACCGGAGGGCGACGGGAGCGCCGATTTCCACGTATGGGGCCTCCCAACCGCCGAGGCAGTTGGTGAGGACCCCCCGCTCGGCAAGGAACACGGGGTCGGCGGCGGGAAGGACTCCCTGGTCGAGCAGCTCCTGGACCAAGGAGTGGTCCCGGGTGCGCGCCACCACCGAGCCCTCCCGCAGCAGGTAACCGCGGGAATCCCCCGCGTGGGCCCAGTAGGTCGTGCCCTCCTGCACCAGGCACGCTACGCAGGTGGTTCCCGGAGGGTTCCACAGGAGATGCTCTCTGGCATAGGCCTGGATGTCCTCGTGGGCTGCGGTCATGGCCTGGCGGAAGAACTCGGCCGGGTCGGCCAGCCGGGGAGCGGCAGCGGCCCGGTAGGCGCCGAGGAGGCGGTCCACCGCCAGCTGGGCTGCCACTTCGCCCCGGGGCGTTCCTCCCATCCCGTCGGCTAGGACCAGCAGGAGGGAGCCGTCGCTACGGGTATAGGCGGCCCGATCCTGGTTGATCCGGCGCCCGCCGAGGAGGCTTGCCTGGGCGACTTCCACGTTCATCGGGGCGTTCTCATCTTGGGATCGGACCGCAAGGTGGAAGGGAGCAAAGGCGGACGTCGGTGGGAGGCCGAAGTTATGGTATCGTTGCGCTCTGAAAATTCTGAATTTTTCCGTCCCTCGAGTAAAGCGCGAAGCGCCAGCGGCAAAAGCATGATCGCCAGCATGACGGGGTTCGCCGTCGCCTCCCGGGAGCTGCCCGAAGCGACCCTCAACGTGGAAGTGCGCTCGGTCAATCACCGCTTCCTCGACATCCAGACCCGGCTTCCGGACGAGCTGCGCAGCTTGGAGTCGGAGGTCCGGGAGCTGCTGGCCGGCCGGCTCACCCGGGGCAAGGTGGACTGCCGGATCGGCCTGGTTCCCAAGCCTGCGCTCCAGCACGGCGCGGCCCTCAACGCCGAGGCGCTGGAGCGGTTGAAAAGCCTGGAGCTTTCGGTGCGCTCCGCCTTTCCCCAGGCTCCCGGGCTCACCGTGAGCGACGTGCTGCGCTGGCCCGGCGTCTTCGACCAGGCGACCCTCTCCGCGGACACGGTGCGGGAGCCGTGCCTGGCCCTGCTCGAGCAGGCGCTCAACGACCTGGTGGCGGCCCGGCGCCGGGAGGGGGAGAGGCTCAAAGAGCTCCTGCGCGAGCGGGTCGCCCGGATGGAGGCGCTGGTGGAGGAGGTGACGCCCCGCATCCCGGCCCTCATCGCTGCCTACCAGGAGCGGCTGTCCAACCGGCTTCGGGAAGCGATGCTGAACCTGGAGGACGAGCGCATCCGCCAGGAGTTCATGCTGTTCGCCAGCAAGATCGACGTGGACGAAGAGCTCAGCCGGCTCACCGCCCATCTCCAGGAAGTGAAGCGGGTGCTGGCGAGCGGCGGCCCGGCGGGCAAGCGCCTAGACTTCCTCATGCAGGAGCTGAACCGGGAGGCCAACACCCTGGGGGCGAAGTCGGTGGACGCCGAAGTCTCCCGCATCGCCATGGAGCTCAAGGTGCTGATCGAGCAGATGCGCGAGCAGATCCAGAACATCGAGTGAGCGTAAAGACGTAAGCCGTGAAGCCCATGCCGTCGACCCCCTTTAACCCCGGCGCCTTCGACCTCCGCCGGCGCCCCCTGCCCCGCGCCCGATGAGCGGCATCCTCTTCATCGTCGCCGCCCCCTCCGGAGCCGGTAAGACCAGCCTCGTCGCCGCGTTGCTGGAGCGGGACCGAAACCTGCGCCTCTCGGTGTCTTACACCACGCGCCCGCCCCGGGAAGGGGAGGTGGACGGCCGCCATTACCACTTCGTCGACCCGTCCACGTTCCAGGAGATGCTGGAGCGGGGGGAGTTCCTGGAAAGCGCCGAGGTCTACGGCAACCGCTACGGCACTTCCCAGGCCTGGGTGCGCCGCCAGCTCGAAGCCGGGACGGACGTGCTGCTGGAGATCGACTGCCAGGGGGCAGCCCAGGTGCGGCGACTGATGCCGGAGGCGGTAGGTGTCTTCATCCTCCCGCCCTCGATGGAGGTGCTCAAGCGCCGGCTGGAAAAGCGGGGCACGGAACCCCCCGAGGCGATCGCCCGGCGGCTGGCAGCCGCCCGGGCGGAAATGGGCCGTGTCGGAGAATTTGACTATGTTATTATCAATAACCGGTTTGACGAGGCGCTCGATGACCTGGCCTCGGTGGTACGGGCCGAGCGGCTGAAGGTGGCACGGCAGCTCGAGCGCCACCGCCCGCTGATCGAGTCGCTCACGAAATAAGGCTTTGAGGATAAAAGGGAAATGGCTCGTATCACGGTCGACGACTGCTTGAAGCACATTCCGAACCGTTTCGAATTGACGCTGGCCGCCACCTATCGGGCGCGCCAGATCGCCCATGGCGCCGCCCCTCTGATCGAGGGGCTCAAGGATAAGCCGACGGTCATCGCCCTGCGGGAGATCGCCGCCGGCAAGGTGGGGCTGGAGGTCCTCAACAAGGGGCAGTTGTAGCGCCAGCGCAGCGGTTCGACGTTCCCCGCTCCCCTCTCTCGCGCTCAAGGATCGACCGACTCCCGGCTGGGTCCCATGGAAGGTTCGTTGCAGCTCCCACGTTCCGGCGGCTGCCGCGGACTGCCGGGCCGCATCGGCGGCACTGCGGAACCGTCCGGCGGGCGGCGATTGAAAACGACGGGCGAGCGTTGACATGGCGGAAGCGGAACTCCTGTTCAAGGAACTCTCCGGATATCTCAAGCCGGAGGACGTGGTTCAGCTCGAATCCGCCTACCACTTCAGCAAGGCCGCCCATCACGGCCAGTTCAGAAAGAGCGGCGACCCGTACATCTCCCATCCCCTCGCGGTGACCCAGATCCTGGCGCAGATGCGCTTGGACGCCCAGGCGCTCACCGCGGCGCTGCTGCACGACGTGATGGAGGACACCAAGGTCACCAAGGCCGAGATCGCTTCCATCTTCGGCAACCCGGTGGCCGAGCTGGTAGACGGGGTCTCCAAGCTCGACCGCATCGAGTTCCAGAGCGCGGAGGACGCCCAGGCGGAGAACTTCCGCAAGATGCTACTCGCCGTCTCCCGGGACGTGCGCGTCATCCTCATCAAGCTGGCCGACCGGCTGCACAACATGCGCACCCTGAAGTCGGTGGAGCCCGAAAAGCGCCGCCGCATCGCCCGGGAAACCCTGGAGATCTACGCCCCCATCGCCAACCGCCTGGGGCTCAACGCCATCTACCAGGAGCTGCAGGATCTCGCCTTCCGCCACCTCTATCCCAATCGCTACAAAGTGCTCGCCAAGGCGGTGAAGGCGGCCCGGGGCAACCGGCGCGAAGTGGTGCACAAGATCCAGGCCACCCTCCAGCACAAGCTCAAGGAGGCCGGCATCGATGCCGAGGTGCACGGGCGGGAAAAGCACGTCTACAGCATCTACAAGAAGATGCGGGAGAAGTCCCTCTCCTTCGGCCAGGTGCTGGACATCCTCGGCCTTCGGATCATCGTCAAGGACATCCCCTCCTGCTACCTCGCCCTGGGCGTGCTGCACGGGCTCTACAAGCCCATTCCCGGAAAATTCAAGGACTATATCGCCATCCCCAAGGCGAACGGTTACCAGTCGCTGCACACCACGGTCTTCAGCCCCCTGGGCACCCCCATCGAGGTGCAGATCCGCACCCGCACCATGCACCGCATCGCCGAGAGCGGCGTGGCCTCCCACTGGCTGTACAAGACCTCGGACGCCGAGTTCAAGGAGCTGCACCAGAAGACCCACCAGTGGCTGCAAAGCCTGCTGGAATCCCTCTCCGAGTCCCGGGACTCGGTGGAATTCCTCGAGCACCTGAAGGTGGACCTCTTCCCGGACGAGGTGTACGTGTTCACCCCCAAGGGCAAGATCCTGGCGCTGCCGCGGGGGGCCACGGCGGTGGATTTCGCCTACGCCGTACACACCGACATCGGCAACCGCTGCGTCGCGGCCAAGATCAACTACGAGCTGATGCCCCTCAGGACCGAGCTCAAGAACGGGGATCAGGTGGAGATCATCACCGCGAGCCACGCCAAGCCCAATCCCTCCTGGCTCAACTACGTAGTGACCAGCAAAGCCCGTTTCGAGATCCGCCACTTCCTGCGCACCATGCAGTACGAGGAGTCGGCCGAGCTGGGCGAGCGGCTGCTGGCCCAGGCCGTGACTGCCCTGGGCGGCAAGCTGGAGGACATTAGCGACCAGCAGTGGGACAAGCTGGTACGGGAGACCAGCGCCAAGTCCAGGCAGGAGATCCTGGCCGACATCGGCCTCGGCAAGCGGCTGGCGGTGGTGGTAGCGCGCATGCTGGTCGCTCCCGGCGGCGAGGCCCAGCGGGGGGAGATGCCTTCCGCTGGCGCCATCACGCTCCTCGGCACCGAGGGCATGGCGGTGCAATACGCCCGCTGCTGCCGGCCCATTCCCGGCGACCCGATCATCGGCCTGATCAAGAAGGGCCAGGGCCTGGTCATCCACACCCACGACTGCCCGATGATCGGCAAGACCAAGGGCGACCCGGAGAAGTGGCTGGACGTGCAATGGGACCCGGGCATCACCCGCTCCTTCGGCGTCACCATCCGGCTGGTGGTGGCCAATCAGCGCGGGGTGCTGGCCAAGGTGGCGGCGGAGATCGCCGAAGCGGGCAGCAACATCGAGAACGTGAGCATGGACGGGGAAGGAGCCTACACCACCATGAACTTCACCCTGCAGGTGAAAAACCGCATCCACCTGGCCAGGGTGATGCGCAGCCTGCGCCGCATCCCCGAAGTGGCCCGCATCACCCGGGTCAAAGGCTAATCCCCTCCTCTGCCACTTCCCACCTGACTTAGGTCAATGACGGCCGCCCAACGTGCGGGTATTGTCGCCGGCGCTCGCGGGGTGGCTTGCGCCCCGGGGCAATCCCCATTCGAGGAGGAGACCATGCAAAAACCGTTGATTGCGATGATGTTCGCGGGCGCCCTGAGCCTTGCCGGATGCGCTGGCTTCGTGCCCCAGGATAAACCCGCGCTTTCCGTGGAGGCCCAGACGGCCCTGCTCCAGGCGGAGCAGGACATCAAGTTCGCCGAAAGCCGCAAGGGGGACACGACCGCCGCCCGCAAGTCCTACCAGCAGGCCCAGGAAGCCGCGGCCAAGGGAGACGAGGCGGCGGCCATCAAGCACGCCTGGGAGGCCAGCCAGGCGGCCGTCAAGTCGGTCAAATAGGCCGTCGGCCCCGCTTCAGCGCGCCTCCCGCTCGATCCGCTCGCGCATGCCGCGCTCGCGCTCTTCCAGGGCGGGCGCGGCTTCTTTCGCCCGCTCCAGCGCCCGGCGCTCTTCGCGGAAAATCTTCCGCTGGACGTCCTCGGACTCCATCCGGGGGACCGGGGGACCGCTGGGGGGCCGGGGCTTGTCCTCGCACCCGGCAAGCGCCGCGGCGAGCACGAGCATCGCCCCCAGCGCCCGGCGCGTGAGGGCGCTCCTCGGGCCGGCTTCGGTGCGGTGCGTTTCCATGATTTTCATTATAGAGGCCCGGACCCGGCGTCCCGACCCGCGCCGCGCCGGCTATAATACGCGATCACGAACCGGCCCGCGGGGCTCAGGTGCGAGCCGCGCGGCCTTTTCCCCGATGGTACCCCAACCCGACGGCTCCGGCGGTCCCGGTGCGGCCCCTGCGACCCGAACCTCGCCCCGTTCGCAGCCCGATCAAGCGAGAGAGGAACCATGCCCAAATACAAGATCGCCACGATCCCCGGCGACGGCATCGGCAAGGAAGTGGTGCCGGAAGGCATCCGCGTGCTGGAGGCCGCCGGGCGCAAGTTCGGCATCGAGTTCCAGTGGGATCACTTCCCCTGGAGCTGTGAGTACTACACCCGTCACGGGCGCATGATGCCCGAGGACGGACTGGAGACGATCCGCCGCCACGACGCCATCTATCTCGGCGCGGTAGGCTTTCCCGGCGTTCCCGACCACGTGTCCTTGTGGGGCCTGCTGATCCCGATCCGCCGGGGCTTCCAGCAGTACGTGAACCTGCGCCCGGTGCGGCTCATGCCCGGCGTGCCCTGCCCCTTGAAGGACAAGAAGCCCGGCGACATCGATTTCTGGGTGGTGCGGGAAAACAACGAAGGGGAATATTCTTCGATCGGGGGCCGCATCTACGAGGGCACCGAGCACGAGGTCGTGGTGCAACAGAGCACTTTCACCCGCCGGGGAGTGGACCGCATCCTGCGCTATGCCTTCGAGCTCGCCCGCCGCCGGCCAGCGAAGCACGTGACTTCCGCCACCAAGTCCAACGGCATCTCCATCACCATGCCCTACTGGGACGAGCGCTTCAAGGCCATGGCGGCCCAGTACCCGGACGTGCGCGCCGACCAGTATCACATCGACATCCTGAGCGCCCACTTCGTGCTGCACCCGGAATGGTTCGACGTGGTGGTGGGCTCCAACCTCTTCGGCGACATCCTGTCCGACCTGGGGCCCGCGGTGACCGGCACCATCGGCATCGCGCCGTCGGCGAACCTCAACCCCGAGCGGGAATTCCCTTCCTGCTTCGAGCCGGTGCACGGCTCCGCCCCGGACATCTACGGCAAGAACATCGCCAACCCCATCGGCCAGATCTGGTCCGGTGCCATGATGCTGGAACACCTGGGCCACGCGGAAGCGGCACAAGCGATCGAGCGCGCCATCGAAACGGTGGTCGCGGAAGGACCGCGCACCCGCGACATGGGAGGCACCGCCTCCACCGCCGAGGTGGGCCAGGCCATCGCTTCCGCGCTTTGAAAAGCCGCGCCCTCCCGTTGGCGCTGAACGGCGGCGCTGCTACCATTTGAGCGCCCTTCCGCTTCCGAGCGGGAGGGCGTTCTTGCCCCTCTATATCCTTGCCCATGCGGGTCCGCTACCCCAAGTCGTTCCTCGCCCTGCTGTTCGTCGGGCTCACCCTGGTCGCGCTGCCCCTCATCTTCGCCCTGGTCAACAACGCGGTGGCGATCGACCGCCTCACCAACCAGGGACAGAAGGCGGTCTACGAGGCGACGCGCCTCATCCAGGAGAGCCGGGCGCTCTCCGAGTCGGTGACCGGCATGGAGCGGGTCGCGCGCCAGTACCTGGTGCTGCGCGACCGGTCGCTGCTCGACGGCTATGGGAACTTGCGGGAAGGATTCCTGAGAAGCGCTCGCCTGCTCCAGCATTCCCGGCTGGCCGAGGGGCAGCGGGCGTTGCTCGCCGAGATGGTCGAGCGGGAGGAAGCCATTCACCGCCAGCTCGCGGCGCTGTCGCCGGCCAACCCGGAAGCAGCGGCCAAGGACCAGGAAGCGCAGCAGCTCCAATGGATCGCCGTGGCGTTCGAATCCCTGTCCCAGGGGGCGCAGAAGCTGGTGATCCACAGCAACGAGGTGATCGACCGGGAAGTGGAAACGCTGCGCCAGATGTCGCAGAAGGCCTACGAGATCATGATGCTACAGATGCTGGCGCTGGTGCCGGTGGCGATCTTCCTGGTGGTGGGCTTTCCCCTGCTCATCGTGCCCCCCATCCGGCAGCTCGCCCAGGGCATACGCACCCTGGGCGAGGGACGGTTCGATCTGGAAATCCGGGTCGACGGCCCTCAAGATCTGCGCTACCTGGGCCAGCAGCTCGACTGGCTGCGGCTGCGGCTGATGGAGCTGGAGGAACAGAAGAAAAAGTTCCTGAGCCACGTGTCCCACGAGCTGAAGACCCCGCTCACGGCGCTGCGGGAGGGCTCCGACCTGCTGGCGGATGAAGTGGTGGGCAAGCTCAATCCCGAACAGAAGGAGATCGCCCGCATCCTGCGCCAGAGCAGCCTCCAACTCGGCCGGCTGATCGAGGACCTGCTCGCCTACAGCGCGTCCCAGTTCCGGAAGGGAAAGCTCAACATCAAACAGGTTAAAATGAGCGACGTGGTAAAGAGCGTCGTCAACGATCATAAACTGGCGCTGCGCGCCCGCTCGATCCAACTGGAACTCGACTGCGAGGCCGTGTACGTGTCCGGCGACGAGGAGAAGCTGCGGACCGTGGTGGACAACCTGGTTTCCAACGCCATCAAGTTCACGCCCGAGGGCGGCCGCGTGCGCGTCGAACTGCGCCGCGACGACGACGCGGCAGTACTGGACGTGATCGACGACGGGCCCGGCATCCCGCCCGAGGAGCGGGAGCGGGTGTTCGCGCCGTTTTTCCAGGGCCGCGCCCAGCAATCGGCGGCGGTCAAGGGATCGGGGCTGGGGCTGTCCATCGTCAAGGAGCACGTGCTGGCCCATGGCGGACGGGTGGAAGTGGTGGACCGCGCCGCGCCGGGGGCTCATTTCCGGGTCACCTTGCCCCTCAACCCATGGGTCGGCGCGTGAAGCCGGGGTCGCGGCTTTTCCTGTTGGCGGCGGCGCTCGCTCTTGTCGCAGGCTGCGCCGTGCCTCCGCTCGGCGAGGGCGAGCGGCCGGAGCCGGTCATCCCCGGCCTCACCCGCCCCGTCAGCGACGTGGAGGCGTTGCTCGACTACTACGAGCGCTTGACGAAACTCCAGGGACAGGAGCTGGCCAAAGAGTACGAGCGGGTCCGGCAAACCTACGCCAGGGCCCGCAGCGACTATAACCGGCTCCAGCTCGCGCTCCACGGCGCGCTGCCCGGAGCGGGCCCGGAAGATCAGATCCAGAGCCTGAACCTCCTGGAGCCCCTGGTGAAGTCGAACGACCAGAGAAACGGCGACCTGCGGCGGCTCGCCCTGCTGCTGCACGGCCTGATCCAGGAGCACCGGCGGCTCGCGGAAGGCTTGAACGCGGCCAGCCAGAAGGCCAAGGAAGAACAAAAGCGCGCCGAGGACCTGCAGCAGAAGCTCGACGCCATCAAGAGCATCGAAAAGAACCTGATCGAGCGCGAACAGCAGATGCGCAAGCAGCGATGACCAGCATTCCCCAGCGCATCCTGGTGGTGGACGACGATCCCGGCATCCTGCGGCTGCTCACCCTGCGGCTGCAGTCGGCAGGCTACGCCGTCACCTCGGTGGAGAGCGCCGAAAAAGCCCTCTCGGCCATCGAGGCGGCCCGGCCCAATCTGGTGATCACCGACCTGCGCATGGGCGGCATGGACGGCATGGCCCTGTTCGACGCCTTACACCGGGCGCACCCGACCCTGCCGGTGATCATTCTCACCGCCCACGGCACCATTCCCGACGCGGTGGCGGCCACCAAGCGCGGTGTGTTCGGCTACCTCACCAAGCCGTTCGAGGCCCAAGAGCTGCTGGAGCAGGTGGCGAAAGCGATCAGCGTCTCCGGCGGTGTTTCCGCCGGTACCTCCGCCCTGGGCGATCGGGAGTGGCGCAGCGAAATCATCACCTGCAGCCCCCTGATGGAGGACCTGCTGGCCCAGGCCCGACTGGTGGCGGCGGGAGATGCCAGCGTGTTCATCCAGGGCGAGTCCGGCAGCGGCAAGGAACTGCTCGCCCGGGCCATCCACAAGGCCAGCGCCCGGGCCCAGGCGCCCTTCGTCGCGGTCAACTGCGGCGCGATTCCCGAACAACTCCTGGAATCCGAGCTGTTCGGCCACGTGAAGGGCGCCTTCACCGGCGCCACCCGCGACCACAGCGGACTGTTCCAGGCGGCCCACCAGGGCACCCTGTTCCTGGACGAGATCGGCGACATGCCCCTCACCCTGCAGGTGAAGCTGCTGCGGGTGCTGGAAGACAAGCAGGTGCGCCCGGTGGGGTCCACCCGCAGCATCCCGGTGGACGTGCGCATCATTTCCGCCACCCATCGGGATCTGGAGGCCCTCAAGAACACGGGCAACTTCCGTCAGGACCTGTACTACCGGCTGAACGTGGTTTCCCTCACGGTCCCTTCGCTCGCGCAACGGCGCGAAGACATCCCGCTCCTTGCCACCTACTTCCTGCACCGCCTGGCGAACAAGTACCGCAAGGCGGTGGCCGCTTTCGCCCCCGAGGCGATGGAGCTCTTGGCCCAGGCCTCCTGGCCCGGCAACGTGCGGCAATTGCAGAACGTGGTGGAGCAGACGGTGGCCCTCGCCACCAGCCCCATCATACCCGCCACCCTGGTGCAGAACGCCATTCAGCACGAGCAGGACGAAATCACCTCTTTCGAGGTGGCGCGCACCCGTTTCGAGCGGGAATACCTGGCGCGGCTGCTCAAGATCACCGGCGGCAACGTGAGCCAGGCGGCCAAGCTGGCGAAGCGCAACCGCACGGAGTTCTACAAGCTGTTGCAACGCCTGCAGCTCGACCCGGCCCTGTTCAAGCGGCCCAGGGACTGAGCCGTCCACCCCGTCCGGCGATTCCGGGAAGGACTCTTTGCGTCCGGCCCGTCGTTGGCCGGCGACTTTAAAAACATGCTCTAAGTCAGCGTGTTACAAGAGATTTGCGGTTGCGCTGTCGCCGATCGACGACAGTTCTCCGCTTTGGTCCCGCCAGAAAATTCCGCCCTTTTAAAACTAACTCAATGATTGTTAAAAAAATGCTCCCCCTTGGCACGCCCCTTGCCATAGCTTGGTGGCTGGAGGCCTGCGAGGCGCCAGCGACTGAGATCAGGGAGCACCAAAAAATGGCCATCGACGTCCTAAACAGCAATTGGAAAGAAATCCGCGCCCACGCCAAACAGTGGTGGGGCGAGCTGACCGAAGACGACCTGGATGAGGTGGAAGGCCGGCGCGACCGGCTGATCGATCTGCTGCAGCAGCGTTACGGCCATACCCGCGAGGAAGCGGAGGTGGACGTGGAACGCTTCCTGGT
Source organism: Pelomicrobium sp. G1 (assembly GCF_051905455.1). Taxonomy (NCBI): domain Bacteria; kingdom Pseudomonadati; phylum Pseudomonadota; class Hydrogenophilia; genus Pelomicrobium; species Pelomicrobium sp. G1. The sequence continues at coordinate 26,661 of NZ_JBQACR010000016.1, read as the reverse complement.
GCGCGCCAGCAGCTTCATTCGACCCAATCACTGAAAAGTCGCGGCAAGGCACGGCTTCCGGAGGCAAGAGGGACAGTGGGGGCGACATGGTGAACAACAACAGCAGCCTGCTTTACCCATTGATGATCATCGCGGCGATGGCGGTGATCCTGTTCAGCATCGTGGGCATCGCCACCATGACGGGTCACCTACCCGCGGCCTTCTCGGAAGTCCAGGAAGGGCAGGCGACGAGCAGGACGAATGCGGCGGCGAGGCCGGACGCGCCGAAGCCGGCCGCCGCCAGGACGGCGGCGCCTGCGCCCGTCGCGAGGGCGGCCCCCTGCCCGGACTGCGGCGTGGTCGAGTCCGTCACGGCTTCCGAGGTCAAGGGACAGCCGTCCGGGGTGGGCATGGTGGCCGGCGGTGTCACCGGCGGGGTGATCGGTAACCAGATCGGCGGCGGCAGCGGCCGTACCATCGCCACTATCGTGGGCGCGGCGGGAGGCGCTTACGTGGGCAACGAAATCGAGAAAAACGCGAAGAAAACCACAGTTTACCGGATCACGGTGCGCATGGACGACGGTACCACCCGCACCTTGACTCAAGAGACGCCGCCTGGATTCGGTATCGGCGAAAAGGTGCGCATCGTGGATGGGCGCCTGGTGGCAAGAGGTTGAGGCTACTTAGGTAAAAGGCACCTGCAGGGAACTCAAGGCAAGCGAAAGGAATCCCAGCACGCAGAAGCGATTCTTCGGCGAAGACAAGGAACCCCCAAGTTGGCCCGCTATTTTCTCCTCCGGCGGGCTTTTTTTTGGAGCGTCAATGGACGCCCGCGCGGTGCGCGGGTGCTAACCCGGAGTCACCCATGAAAGCCTTGCGCTTTTTCATTCTCGTGAACGTCGCCCTGCTCGCCGCCGGGTGCGCCGCGACCCAGCCGAGTCGTCCCAATGTGAACTTGTCCGGCTATCCGCCGGCCTTCCAGGAAGGTTATGCCGACGGCTGCCACAGCGCCCGAACCCTGATCGGCGTGCGCAAGGACGAGGCCCGTTTCAAGAACGACAGCCTCTACGCCCAGGGCTGGCGGGACGGCTACGACATCTGCAGTAAGCGCTGATTTTCACCCAGGAGTCTTTCCACCACCGGGACCGGCCAGGCCGTACAATCTCGGCCCTGGGGGTAAAAACCGTGAACGAGGGGCTCTACGCCATCGGGCTGTGCGCGGTGGCAGTCAACGCGGCCACCGGCGTGCTGGAAGCCGGAAGGAAGCCCATCGACCTTTTCGGCATGGTGGTGGTGGCGCTCGCCGCGGCCCTGGGCGGAGGCACGCTCCGGGACCTGCTGCTGGATCGCCCGGTGTTCTGGATCGCCGATGTCTCATACCTGTGGACCGCCGTGGCCGCCGGGCTCGCCACGTTCGTCCTGGTGAGGCGCCTGCGGCTGCCCCTCAACCTGTTCCTCATTCCCGACGCGCTGGGGCTCGCCTTGTTCACCGTGCTCGGCACTCAGATCGCCCTGGCCATGGAGATGGACGGGTTCGTGGCCAGCTTGATGGGGGTCATCACCGGTGTCTTCGGCGGGGTGCTGCGGGACGTCCTGTGCAACGAGGTGCCGTTGGTGTTCGGCGGCGAGCTTTACGCGACGGCGGCCTGGGCCGGCGCTCTGCTGCTGGTGGCCTTGAACCACTTCGGCATAGACGCCAACGCTTCCGCGGCCCTGGCCACCGCAGCCGTTCTGGCCCTGCGCCTGGCGGCGATCCGCTGGCGCATCCGGCTGCCCATCTTCGTCGCCAGGCGCTAGCTGTGACGGTTCGAGGGCCGCTCCACCCTGTGCCGGATCTTCTATATCAAGTAAGCGGTCACGAACACGCCCACCATGGTGAACGCCAGGGCGAGCTTCGCCAGGGTGCCGAGCAGGAGCCCTACCCAGGTTCCGATTCCGGCGCGGGCGGCCCGGCTCCAGTCGCTGCGGGTGAGATATTCGCCGATCACCGCGCCGACGAAGGGTCCCAGCAACAGACCGGGCAGGCCGAAGAACACGCCCACCACGGTGCCGACGGCGGCGCCCGCCACCGCCCGGGCGCTCGCGCCGACCCGCTCCGCCCCCAAGGCGCTCGCCACCAGGTCCACGAGGACCGCCGCCAGGGTGAGTGCCGCCAGGACGGCCACGGTGACGACGCTGACATGCTGAAAATCGTCCATCCAGGCGGCGAGCAGCAGGGCGGCAAAGACCAGGGGAACGCCCGGCAGCCCGGGGAGCACGGTGCCGAGAAGGCCTGCCACCACCAGGGCGATCACCAGAAGCCAGAGCCAGACGTTCACCGCAGGACGCCCCGACTCACGACGCTGCGCTCAATCCATGCAGCGGGAATCACCACCCGTACGGATAGCCCCAGGGATAGGGGCCGAAACCGATCCCGTAGGACCACCCCCGATGCCATGGCCGGTCGTGACGGTCCAACCAGACGTGGGTGCCCCAATAATCCTGCCATGCGCGCCGGTACGCCTCGGCCTGGGCTTCCGCTTCACGCCGCGCTTGTTCCGCCGCCTGGAAGCGGCGCTCCTCCTGGAGGACGCCCTCGGCGCGCCGGCGCCACTCAGCGGCGCGCTCCGGATCCCGGGGGACACCGAAGCCTTCTTCGTAGATCCTCGCGAGCCGCTGCTGCGCTTCGAGCAGTCCTGCCTCGGCGGCGCGCCGGTACCAGCCCAGGGCTTGCTCCATGTGCCCCTCCCGCTCCCTGAGGCGGGCGAGGGCGAGGGCCGCGTTGGGGTGCCCCTGCTCTGCGGCGCGCTCGAACCAGCGGGCCGCCCGATCCGGGTCGAGGGGGGCGCCGCGGCCCTGGGCGTACATCTCGCCCACGGCGAACTGGGCAGCCACGTCGCCCAATTCCGCAGCCCGCTCTTTCCACTCCAGCGCCCGCGCCGGGTCCGGCGCCACGCCACGTCCCCGGGCGTACAGGTCTCCCAGCAGCCAGGCCGCGCGGGCATCGCCTCTCTCCGCCGCCGCCGCAAACCCGCGTTCCGCCGCAGCGTAGTCTCCGCCCACGTAAGCACGCCAGGCGTCTTCGAAGGCCGCTGCCGCCGGCGCCGTAATGGCAAATCCGACTACCAAGAGAAGTGCTTTCGCGTACCTCGTGCTCATTGCTGCACCCGCCTTGCGCCGGTTCTGGACCCTGCCGCAGTCCATGTTCCGGCGTTTTCAGTCTAGCACAGGCGCGCTCGCCCCTTGCCCGATCCGCCGCCCGCTCTGCTCTTCGCCGAATGGCAACCGCCCATGACCTTTCGCGCTGCCGCGGCTCGCGCATATCGGATGCTTCTAGCCTTCCGAAGAAAGGATCGAATCCAGGAACTGCCGGGTGCGCGGCTCCTGGGGATCGCGGAAGATCCGCTCTGGCGAGCCGTCTTCCAGGATGCGGCCCTGATCGAAGAACAGCACCCGGTCGGACGAGCGCTCGGCGAATTTCATGTGATGGGTGACGATCAGCATGGTCATGCGCCTTCCCCGGGCGAGCTCGTCCAGGAGCCGCAGAATCCCGCCCACCAGCTCGGGATCGAGGGCCGAGGTGATCTCGTCGAACAGCATGATCTCGGGCTCCATCGCCAGCGCCCGGGCGATCGCGACCCGCTGCTTCTGGCCGCCGGAAAGCTCTGCCGGATAGGCGTTGCGCTTGTCGGCGAGGCCCACCCGTTCGAGCTGCGCGACTCCCAGGGCTTCGGCCTCGGCGCGACTCAAACGCCGCACGCGCATCGGCGCCTCGATCACGTTGGCGAGCGCCGTCATGTGGGGAAACAGATTGAAGTGCTGGAACACCATGCCCACCTTGCCCCGCAGGCGGCGCACGTGGCGCTCGTCGGCCTGCACCTCGCGGCTGTTGCACACCGTGGTCCATAACGGCTCGCCCATGATCTCGATGCGCCCAGCGTCGGGCCGGTCCAGGGCCATCAGCAGCCGCAGCAACGTGGACTTGCCCGAACCGCTGGGGCCGATGACGGCCACCGTCTGGCCGGTCGGCATCTCCAAGTCCACGCCCCGGAGCACCTCCAACTCGCCGTAGCGCTTCCTCACGCCCTCGAGGCGAACCGCCACCCTCATCCCGTTCTCCCCAGGGCAGCGGCAAGCTGTCGTTCCAGGGCGCGAACGCCCGCCGCCGCGACAAGGCTGACCGCCAGAAACAGCACGCCCACCAGGGTGAGCGGCTCCGTATAGCGGAACGTCTCGGCGCCGATCACCTTAGCGGTTTGCAGCAGCTCTAGCACAGTGATGGCGGAGAGCAGGGGCGTATCCTTGAACATGGCGATGAGGTAGTTGCCCAAGGCCGGCACCACCGGCGGAATCGCCTGGGGGATCACGACCCGGATGTACGTCTGCATTCGGCTCATGTTCAGCGCCGCCGCCGCTTCCCACTGGCCCCGGGGCACCCCGTCGAGCCCGGCCCGGTAGACTTCGGAACAGTAAGCGCCGTAATGCAAGCCGAGGGCCAGTACCCCGGTGGCGAAGGCCGAGAGCTGCACGCCAAAGCCGGGCAGCACGTAGAAGAGGAAATAGATCTGAACCAGCAGGGGCGTGCTGCGCACGAACTCCACGAAACCGACAACAGGAAGCCGCACCACCGGCAGCCGCGCGCGGCGGGCGATCGCCAGAAGGAGCCCGAGGGTAAGGGCGATCAGCATGCCCCCGAGGGTCGCCTGGACCGTGACCACCAGCGCCCGGGCGAGCCGGGGCACGATTTCCAGGGCGAAGGCCCAGTCGAAGATCACCGCACGCCCCCCCGCTCCAGACCCCGTGAGGCGAGAAACTCGAGCCCGCGCAGAAGCGCGGTGATCACCAGCGCGGCGCCGAAGTACATCGCCAGCACCAGGCTGAAGATCATTTCGGTCTGCAGCGTCTCGGAGCGCAGCGTCTGGGCCCGGAACGTGAGATCGGTGATGGTGATCAAGGACACCAGCGCCGTGTTCTTGAGGAGCTCGATCAGGAGGTTGCCGGCCGGGGGCAGCATGGCCGGGATTGCCTGGGGCAGGACCACGCGCGCGAGCGTCTGCCAGGGGGTGAAGCTCAACGCCGCCGCAGCCTCCCGCTGGCCTCGCGGCACCGCGAGAATGGCGCCCCGAACGACCTCGGCGCCGTACGCGCCGGTGTTCAGGGCGAGGACCAAGATTCCGACCGCCATGGCGGGCAGATTCAAGCCGAAGAGGGGCAGCACGAAATAGAACCAGAAGAGCTGCACCAGAGCGGAGGTGCCGCGGAACACTTCCACGTATGCCGTGGCCGGCCAGCGCACGGCTCGCCAGGGCGAGAGGCGCGCCAGCCCGGCGGCGAGCGCGATGGGCACAGACAACAGCGCTGCGCCCGCGGTGAGGCGCAGTGTCACCGCGAGCCCGTCCAGCAGAGGCGGGACCAGGTCCAGCACGGACGCCATCGTTACTCGCCAGCGTGCAGGTCCTGACCTAGCCTTGGCACAGCTCTGCCGCCGTGACCTCGCCCGGCAGGTCCGCTTGCGTGAAGCCGAAACGCGCAACTAATTGCAGGTGCTCCTGGGTTCCGATGAACGTTTCGAGCTCGCGATTGAACGCCTCGACCAGGTCCCGATCGCTTTTGCGAAATCCGAACCCGCCGTAGCCGATCGCCGGCTTGCCGTCGATCACCGGCTGTCGGAACGGATCGGCCCGCTCGACCCAGGTATTTCCGACCTCGGCCTTTCCCAGCAGGTCGCGCACGGTGAGGGCCGTCGCCGCGTACGCGTCCACGCGCCCGGCCTCGACGCCCGCCAGCGCGTTGGCCGCGCTAGGGAACACGACGACGCGCTCGTCGGGAATGCCCAATGCCCGGGCGTACCCTCGCTCCACCGCGCCCGCAACGACGCCGAGCTTCGCCTCCGGGTGGCGCGCCATGTCCTCGTAGCTGTGCAGTCCGAGGGGATTTCCCTGCTTGACGATGAACGCCTGGCCAATGGCGTAGGTCGGGTTCGAGAAGGCGATGCGTTCGCACCGCCGCGGCAGGATGTACATCCCGGTGGCGATGATGTCGAACCGCCCGGCCTGCAATCCCGGGATCAGGGATCCGAACTGGGTGAGCACGCCCTCCACCTTCTCTATCCCTAAGCGGCGCAGGATGACCCGCGCCACCTCCGGCGCCTCGCCGGTCGCGCGATTGCGCTGGGTGTCGAGATAGGCAAAGGGCGCCTCGTCCGCGAAACCGATGCGGATGCTTTCTTCCCGCCGAGCCCGTTCGAGGGTCGATCCGTCTCCCAAAGCGGACGGATCCGAGCAGCCGGCCAGCAGCAGGACCGCCGCAACCGCGGCGGCCAGAAGCGACCGGAGCGTCATCCATTCCTCCCGATGAGGCGCCCGTCCAGCGAATGCGGTCATACGCCTCTCTTTACCGCCTGCGGAACCACCGGCTCAATGGGCGAGAAGTCGCTGCGGGTAGCGATGAACTCGGGCCGGGGAGTCAGACCGTGCAGCGGAGCGCCCAGCGCGTTCTCCACGCTGTTGTAGACGAAGAACAGGTTGCTGCGGGGATCGGGGGTGATGTTGCTATTGGACCCGTGCATGGCGTTGCAGTCGAAAAACACCACCGATCCGGCCGGCCCCTTCATCGACTCGATCCCGCCCCGGTCCACCAGGAAGCGCAGGCTGGCCTCGTCCGGCACGCCGTACTCCTGCTTCCTGAGGGACTGCTTGTAGTGCTCATCGGGCGTCTCGCCCACGCACTGGATATAGTGCATGTGGGAGCCAGGGATGATCATCAGCGGGCCGTTGTGCTCGTCGTTGTCGGTGAGCAGGATCGAGCAGGAAACCGCCCGCATGCGCGGCATGCCGTCTTCCACGTGCCAGGTCTCGAAGTCGCTGTGCCAGTAGAACTCTTTGCCCTTGAAGCCGGGCTTGCGGTTGGCGCGTGACTGGTGGATGTAGACCTGGCTGCCTAGGATCTGGCGGGCGATGTTCACCAGCCGGATATCGCGCGCGAGCTGGTCGAGCACGGGGCTCAGGCGATGTACCATGAAGACCGAGCGCACCTCGCCGCTGCCCGGCTCGGCGATCACCTCGTCGCGGCCCTCGAGCTTCGGATCGTGGGCCAATCTCTCCACCTCGCTCAGGAATCGCGCAACCTCCTCCGGGCTGAAAAGCTGCTTCAGGAGAATGAAGCCCTTTTTGGCGTAGCGGGCGAGCTGGTGTTGCGACAGGTCCGTCGGGCCCTGTTCCTTCCAGCCATCATAGACCACGGGATCTTGGCGCAGGATGATCGCGGCTTCGCTGTCGGATCGCGATTTATAGACGTCGGTCACGGTAATCATGTTTCCGCTGCCTCCAATACTCGGTTGCGGAAGCGGCCAGCCGGGCGCCGGTGCCACGGCCTCACGCACGCCTCAGCGCGCTCGCCACCTAGCCGGCGGCCGCCTCCTCGGTGATCGGATAGACGCCCTCTTCGTCGTGCACTTCGGCGCCGGTGAGGGGCGGATTGAACACGCACACCAGGCGCATGTCGGTGCGGGCGCGAAGGACGTGCTTGTCGTGCCGGTCCAGGGCGTACAGGGTTCCCGGCGTGATGGAGTGGATCGCGCCGTCCGCCAGCGTCTCCACTTCGCCTTCGCCCTCGACGCAGAACACCGCCTCCAGGTGATGGCGGTACCACATGGACGTCTCGGTGCCGGCATGGATGATGGTCTCGTGCAGCGAAAAGCCCATGCCGTCCCGCTTGAGTAGCAGCCTGCGGCTCACCCAGTTGGGCGCGTGCACGTCGCGCTCGGTGCCGAGCACGTCGGATACCCTGCGCACGATCATCGGCCGCCCCCCGCCGCCTTCTTCAGGGTGCGGACGTTGGAGCTGGTGGCGAGGCGAACGCCCAGCGTCTCGGCGACGCATTGCTCCAGGAGGTACAGCCCGTCGGCCAGCAGCTCGGTATCGATGGTCAGGGGCGGTAGCAGCTTGATCACGTCGTCTTCTGCGCCCGACGTTTCCATCACGAGGCCGCGCTTGAACGCGGCCGCCGTGATCCGGTTGGGCAGCCCCGGGACCTGCGACGCCAGCCCCTGGATCATCCCGCGCCCTCGGGCTTCGAACTGGCCGCCGGGATAAGCGTCGGCGATGTGCTCGAGCCACAGGCGCATGATCTTGCCCTTGCGCTCCACCTCCCGGGTGAGATCGCCGCTGCTCCAGTAGCGCAGCAGCGCCTCGCGGGCAGTGACGAATGCCAGGTTGTTGCCGCGGAACGTGCCGTTGTGGGCGCTCGGGCGCCAGACGTCCAGCTCGGGCTTCATCAGGACCAGGGACATGGGCAGCCCGAAGCCCGAGAGGGACTTGGACAGGGTGACGATATCTGGGCTGATGCCGACGCCTTCGAAGCTGAAGAAGGTACCGGTGCGCCCGCAACCCACCTGGATGTCGTCCACGATCAGCAATACGTCGTGGCGCCGGCACACCTGCTCCAGACGCCGCAACCACTCGAAGCGGGCCGCGTTCACGCCACCCTCGCCCTGCACGGTCTCGACGATCACCGCGGCGGGGACATCGATGCCGCTCGATTTGTCCGCCAGCAGGCGGTCGAGCAGCTCCGTGGTATCGACCCCGTCGATGTAACCGTCGTAGGGCATGAACTGCACGTTGGGCAGCGGCTGGCCCGCAGCGGAGCGGAACTTCTCGTTGCCGGTCGCCGCGAGGGACCCGCCGGTGACCCCGTGAAAGGCGTTGGTGAAGGCGATGATGCCGGTGCGGCCTTTCGCCTGGCGCGCGAGCTTGAGGGCCGCCTCGACCGCGTTGGTGCCGGTGGGTCCAGGGAACTGGACCTTGTAGTGCATGCCCCGCGGTTGCAAGATCACGCGCTCGAAGGTCTCCAGAAACTCCTTCTTGGCGGTCGTGGCCATGTCGAGGCCGTGGACGACGCCGTCGTGCTCCAGGTAGTCCAGCAGCCGGGCCTTCATTCCCGGCTCGTTATGGCCGTAGTTGAGCGTTCCCGCCCCGGCGAAGAAATCGATGTAGCGGTTGCCGTCCTCGTCCCACAGGATGGGGCCCTGCGCCTTGGTGAAGACCGCGGGGAACGAACGGACGTAGCCCCGCACCTCCGATTCCAGTCGATTGAAAATTCTCAGGTTCATGCCATCTCTCCTTTCTCGGCTGGTTTCTGGATCGGGCCGATCACAAGCAAGCGTTCTTCCTCGTGATCCTCGGTCCCGAACATTTGCGGCGTGAACAGGGGGCGTTCCTCGATCCGCGCATCGAGCGCCCGGGCGAGGGCGGCGAACATGGCCCGCGACGCCCCGTTGCCGGGCGAAACGGTGGTCTCGATCCGGGTGATGCGAGAAAGGGCTTTTCGCTTCAGCAGTGCGAGCAGCATGCGCTTGCCAAGGCCCCGGCCGCGCGCATCCGGACGCACCGCCACCTGCCAGACGAACAGGGTGTCCTCCCGGCGCGGAGGGACGTAGGCGGATACGAACCCGACCGCCCGCCCGTCCTCCCGCGCCAAGATGCAGGTCTCGGCGAAATGGTGGGCCAGCAACAGGTAGGCGTAAGTGGAGTTGACGTCGAGGGGCGGGCAGGCGCGGATGAGCCTGCGGATCTCGTCGCCGTGCTCGATCGTCGGCGGTGCCAGTTGGATGGGCCGCTGGTCGGCCTGGGAATATTCCGTGCTGATCGCGATAAGCCTGCCTCCTCGTCCATACGATAGAGATGATCCAGGGGAAAAGCCCCGTGCCGCGGACCCGACACCCGCTTCAGCGCAGTTCCCTCAGGGTCGGCTGAGGGGCCCGGTTTCGAGAATCGGCGCGGAATCGATGTGCTGGGCCTCCATGAGCTGCACGATGCGCTCCAGCGCCAGGGCGATGGCGGCCTGCTCCAGTTCCGGCAGGCGGTTGAGACCTTGAGCTAGCCGCTCCTGTAGCGGCGAAGGCGCCTGGGCGGCTAGGGCCGCCCCTCGTTCGGTCGCGCTGACCCGAACGATGCGCCGGTCCTCCACCCCGCGGCTGCGGGTCACCAGGCCCTTCTCCTCCAGCCGGTCCAGGATGCCCACCACGGTGCTCGGGGAAAGGTGCACTTCTTTGGCCAACGCGGTGGCGGTCATCGGCCCGCCGTTCACCACCGCCAGCAGGCACACGAGCTGCGGCGCGGTGATGTGGCTCTGGGACTCCAACTGCTTGGAGTACATGTCCACGCAGCGGATGATGCGCCGGATGGCGCGCAAGACTCGCAAATCGTATCGGACACTCGCCCGGCCATCCTCCACCTCCGGGATCGCCTCGAGCCGGGGAGGAGGTTGGGCGCCGGTAGCCGTCTCCTCGACCAGGGGGAGCGGCTCGATCCTAGGGTCGACGCTGGTTACCATGAGCGGCCTCGCCATGAAATTTCGACAGAAATCATCCTGAATATTATTATTTCTTCTGAAATGATGTTAATCATAATCAATTTCCACGGCCTGTCAACCCTAGGGGCTTTCGAATGGTGAAACACAGATCAGGCAGCGGCGAGTCGCCCGGGGGTTTCCGCGCTTCGGCAGCGTGGTCTTCCCGGCCGAAGCCTCGCCGTAGCGAGGCGTGAAAGAGCTCGGTGGGTGGCGGTAGACCCCGAGAATCGCCGCAGAGGCGGCCCGCGCCCCTGGGGAGTCTCAGGGCGCTTTGGGAGGCGGCCCGCCCGCGAGTTGCTTGAGGAGGTGGGACTCCCGCTTGTAGAAACCCTCCGTGTGAAAGGTTTCCGGCAGCCGGTAGAGCTCGTAGTCCAGGTGATGGCACAGCTCGTGTAGTACCGTGCGCAGGAAGGTGCGGAACTTCACCACCTGCCCCCGCTGGGCAGTGCGCATCCAGACCGAGATCTTGGGCGGCGTTGCGTCCCCGGTGGGCTCGTACAGGCCATGGAGCTCGCCGCCCGCCACCTGGGGCCGGGTCTTGTACACCTTGATGCGCACCGGCGGCACGCCCAGCCGTCGGGCAAGCTCGTCCAGCAACCGCTGACAGGCCAGCTCCGTGGCGCCGGGATGCTCGGCGGCCAGGGCCTGGGCGATGAGGTCCACCAGGGGATGCAGGTCCTCCACGCCGGGCACGGGCACCGCCTCGATCCTGTCGCTCGCGTCGTAGACGCGCTTGCGGCGGGGGCTCAAACGGTCGTAGAAGGCAAAAGGCATGGCGTCGAGGAAGCGCGGGGCGATTCTAACCGCCCGCTTCCCTAGGTGGAAAGGGCGAAGGGAAAAGGGGCTGACGCCCGACCTTCTCTCTCCGTGTCGCGCTGCGGGCTTTGCAAAGGCTCGAGACAAGCGCTTGACGATTTCTAACAAATCGGCGCGCTGAACTTAAGCCCGATCTCTTCGAACCTCCGTCCTGCCAAGTGAGTGCTAGCTTGCGCGGAAAGGAAGGCCGGAGCTTGTCCGATGTCCTGATGGCAGCCGCACCCCAAGCGCCCAGTTTCATCCCGAGTGAGGTGGAGCGAGGGGCCTAGGTGTTTCAGGAACGAGTCCGCCTTAAGGCATGCTGAAGGGTTCGCCAGGGCGCCGGGGAAACCCGCTTAGCGGCGGCCGAAGCCCCGCGTCCCGCGGCCAGGCATTAGAATGCCAAAGCTAAGCCGGGCCTCCCTTTCCTTCAACCCATGACCGAACCGAGCGATTTCTTCAATCCCTACCGCCACCATTTCGTGCGGGTCGCCGTGGCCGTCCCCGAGGTGCGGGTGGCGGACCCGGACTTCAACGCCGCCCAGACCGTCGCCCTCATGGGCCGGGCAGCGGAGGAGCGGGTGGCGCTTGTGGTCTTTCCCGAGCTGGGGCTGTCCGCTTATTCCTGCGAAGACCTGTTCCACCAGCAGGCTCTGCTCACGGGCTGCCGCGAGGCCCTGGCCCGGGTGCTCAAGGAGACGGCGGAGCTTCCCCTGTTGGCCGCGGTAGGGCTGCCCCTGGAGATCGACGGGCGGCTCTATAACTGTGCCGCCCTGATCCACCGGGGGCGGGTGCTGGGGGTAGTGCCCAAGACCTACCTGCCCAATTACCGGGAATTCTACGAACGGCGCCAGTTCACCCCGGGCGATTGTACTGCCCGGGATAGGATCGCCCTCTGCGGCCAGGAGGTCCCTTTCGGGGCCCGGCTGCTGTTCCAGGCTGAGGACCAGCCGCGCTTCGTGGTACACACGGAGATCTGCGAGGACCTGTGGGTGCCGGTGCCCCCCTCGTCCTATGGGGCGCTCGCCGGAGCCACGGTGCTCGTGAACCTTTCCGCCTCCAACGTGACCCTGGGCAAGGACGACTACCGCCGTCAGCTCGTGGCCAACCAATCGGGCCGCTGCCTGGCGGCCTATCTCTACTCGGCCTGCGGGCCGGGAGAGTCCACCACCGACCTCGCCTGGGACGCCCACGCCCTCATCTATGAAAACGGCTCCCGGCTCGCCGAGTCGGAGCGCTTCGCCTACCGGTCCCAGCTCGTCGCCGCTGACATCGACCTGGAGCGGCTCGTCCAGGACCGCCTGCGCCAGGGCACCTTCGCCGACTCGGCCCGGATCCACCGGGACGCGGTGGCCGCTTTCCGCACCGTGCCCTTCCGGCTGGAAACCCTCGCCCAGGGATTCCTGCCCTTGAAGCGCCCCCTAGAGCGCTTCCCCTACGTGCCCGCCGATCTCTCGCGACGGGACGAGCGCTGCCGGGAGGTCTACGAGATCCAGGTGCAGGGGCTGGTGACGCGCCTCAAGGCTACCGGTATCGACAAGGTGGTGATCGGCGTCTCCGGCGGGCTCGACTCCACCCAGGCCCTGCTGGTGTGCGCCCGGGCCATGGACGTGCTGAACCTTCCCCGCACCCACATCCTCGCCTACAGCCTGCCCGGGTTCGCCACCTCCCCCCGCACCCGCCGCCAGGCCCAGCGGCTGATGGCGGCCCTGGGGACGAGCGCCCGGGAGCTGGACATCCGCCCCGCCGCGGAAGCCCTGCTGCGGGCGATCGGCCATCCCCACCGCGAGGACAGGCCCGTCTTCGACGTTACCTTCGAGAACGTGCAGGCGGGCGAACGCACGAGCCATCTGTTCCGCCTCGCCAACCTGCACGGGGCCATGGTGGTGGGCACCAGCGACCTCTCGGAGCTAGCCCTGGGCTGGTGCACCTACGGGGTGGGCGACCACATGGCCCACTACCACGTGAACGCGAGCGTGCCCAAGACCCTGATCCAATACCTGATCCGCTGGGTCGCGGCCACCGGCCGCTTCGGTACCGAGGCGAGCCAGGTCCTCTTAGAGGTGCTGGAGACCGAGATCAGCCCGGAGCTGGTGCCGGGCGCCGACGGCGACCAGCCCGGGCAGCGCACCGAGGAGATCATCGGACCCTACGAGCTAGTGGATTTCTTCCTCTACTATGTGCTGCGCTTCGGCTATTGCCCGGAGAAGGTGGCCTACCTGGCCTGGTGCGCCTGGCACACCAAGGCAACCGGCACCTGGCCCGACATTCCCGAGGCGAAACGCCACCAGTACACCATCGCCGAGATCAAACGCTGGCTCGGGGTGTTCCTGGACCGCTTTTTCCGCCTGAGCCAGTACAAGCGCAGCGCCCTGCCCAACGCCCCCAAGGTGGGTTCCGGCGGCTCCCTTTCCCCCCGAGGCGACTGGCGCGCCCCGAGCGACGGGAACGCCCGCGCCTGGCTCGCCCGCCTCGCCGCCATCCCTGACCGAGAAAGCCCGCCCCGGAACGGGCCTTGACCGGCCTGCCTCCCGATTCAAGAATGGACCGGCAACCTCCCCGCCCAGGCTGACCGGTTGAAGGACTCCTTCGTCGAATTGGACGGTGCCCTGGTGGGCACCCTCACCCAGCGGCCGACCCACGTGGCCGTTTGCTTCCCCCGGGTGCCCCTGCACCTGCGAGGGCGCAGCGCTGGCGAAGTCACCCCTATGGTGGAGGCCGAGCTCCGCCTGTGGGGCGCCACGGTGGAACAGGCGCCGCGCCGGCTGCCGCGGCGGCTTTCGAAATGGGAAATCCGCTGCCGCAGCATTTTCCTGACCCGTGAGCTGCCTCTGGGATTCGCCGCCTCGGGCCGCGTGCACCTGGTGATCGAATTCGACCGGGACCAGGCGCTGGCGGTCACCGCCACTCGGGCGAGCCTGCGCATCCTGAAGCGGGTCTCCCAGCTCGCGCCGCCTTCCGCCAGGGCGCGGACCCGGGAGCGCCGCCGTCCCCGCCCGGCTTCGGCCCGGCGGCGGCTCGCCAACCCCTGAAAAAAGCCCCTGAGCATCCTTCCCGGATTTGCCTTCCAGGGCCACCCCATGGATCCCGTTTTAAATAAATTTTAGGAATAAATATCTGGCTTTAAATTTCTTTGAGAATATATGTCCCAGGAATAGGATAAGAGCCATTAATGTGTGCATAAAAATTTCTGACCTCTTCCCATGGACGGTTTCGATCCCTCGACTTCCCTGGCGGGATTCCTGGTGGGCGTGCTGGTGGGCTTGACCGGCATCGGCGGCGGCGCCCTCATGACGCCGCTGCTCATTCTGGTGCTGGGGGTGGCGCCCGCCGCCGCGGTGGGGACCGACCTACTCTACGCCGCCCTTACCAAGGTGGGCGCCACTCGGTGGAATCACCGGGAGCGGGTGGTGGACTGGCGCACCGTGGGGTTGCTCGCCCTCGGAAGCCTGCCTGCCAGCCTCCTGGCGCTGGCCTGGCTGGGGCAAGTCGGCAGCCCCGAGGGACTGGATAGGGCGGTGCGTGCCGTCCTGGCCGGGGCCCTCATCCTCACCGGCCTGGCACTCCTCTTCGGGCGGCGGGCCCAGGCCTTGGCTGCCCGCGCCCGGCTCGTGGAGCGGCTCGGGGGTGAGGCTCGCGCGACCATCGCTATGGGGGCGGCCATGGGGGTGCTGGTTACCGTCTCGTCGGTGGGCGCCGGCGCCCTGGGGGTGGCCTTTCTCTCCATGGTGTACCCCGAGTGGGCCGCCCGGCGCATCGTGGCGACCGACATCGCCCACGCCGTGCCCCTCACCCTGGTGGCCGGCCTCGGCCATGCGGCCCTGGGCACGGTGCAGTGGGGGCTGCTCGCTGGCCTGCTCCTCGGGTCGATCCCCGGCGTCTGGGTGGGAACGCGGCTCTGCGGCGCGCTCCCGGAGCCGGTGCTGCGCCGGATCATGGGCACGGCGCTGTTGGCGGTCGCCGGCAAACTCGCTTGGTAAGAAAAGGAAAAACCCATGGGCAAGTCCAGCCTTTCCCACCGTTTCCCAGGCCCCGGGCCCCGGGCGCAGAAGCTCGCCCGGCTGGAGGACACGGTGCGCCACATCGCCCGGGATTTCAGCCCCGCAGCCCTCGCCTCCAGCCTGGGCGCCGAGGATATGGTGCTGACCGACGCCATCCTGCGCCTAGGTGCCTGCATCGAGATCTTCACCCTCGACACGGGAAAGCTCCATCCGGAGACGCTGTCGCTAATGGAAGCGGTCGAGAGCCGCTACGGCTATCGCATGCGCACCTTCGAGCCCGATCCCCGGGCCGTCCTGGCGTTCCACGAGGCCCACGGCGACGACGGCATCTATCGCAGCATCGCGATACGCAAACGCTGCTGCGAAATCCGCAAGCTCGCACCTTTGAAGCTCGCCCTGGCGGGCAAGCGGGCCTGGATCACGGGGCTGCGCCGGGAGCAGTCCATTACCCGGGCGGATATCGCAGAACGGGAGTTCGACGTCCAGCACGGGCTCGTCAAATTCAACCCCCTCGCCGACTGGAGCGAGGAGGAGGTGTGGAACTACCTCCGGGCCTTCGACGTCCCCTACAACCCTCTCCACGACCGGGGCTTCCGCAGCATCGGCTGCGCGCCCTGCACCCGGCCGGTGGCTCCGGGGGAGGACCCGCGGGCGGGCCGCTGGTGGTGGGAGGAGCCCGCCACCCGGGAATGCGGCCTGCACGTGGGGCCCGACGGAAAGCTTGTTCGATCGAGACAGGTGCAACCATGAACGATGCCTTTCACCAGCATGCCTTCGCCGGCGCCCCGACAAAGACGCTGGACCCCCTCGACTGGCTCGAGGCGGAAGCGGTCTTCGTCCTGCGGGAAGTCGCCGCGGAGTGCGCCAATCCCGCTCTGCTCTTCTCCGGCGGCAAGGATTCGGTGGTGTTGTTCCGGCTGGCCCAGAAGGCCTTCTACCCCGGCAGCCTGCCTTTTCCCCTGCTGCACATCGACACCGGGCACAACTTTCCCGAAGTGCTGGAATTCCGCGACCGGCTCGTTCGGGAAACGGGAGTGCGGCTCATTGTGCGCTCGGTGGAGGATTCCATCCGCCGCGGCACGGTGCGCCTACGGGCCGAGGACGAGTCGCGAAACGCCGCCCAGACGGTCACCCTGCTGGAGGCGGTGCGGGAATTCGGCTTCGACGCCTTGATCGGTGGCGCCCGCCGGGACGAAGAGAGAGCCCGGGCCAAGGAACGGGTGTTCTCCTTTCGGGACCGCTTCGGCCAGTGGGACCCAAAGGGCCAGCGGCCGGAGCTTTGGACTCTCTATAACTCGCGGGTGCTCGAAGGAGAGCACCTGCGGGTGTTCCCCTTGAGCGACTGGACCGAGCTGGACGTGTGGCAGTACATCGCCCGGGAGGGCCTCAACCTGCCGTCCCTCTATTTCGCTCACCGGCGCCCGGTCGTCCGCCATCGCGGGCTGCTCGTCCCCGTGACGCCCCTGCGGCCGCCCCGGGACGGGGAAGCCGTGGAAGAACTCTCGGTGCGCTTCAGGACCGTGGGGGACATGAGCTGCACCTGCCCGGTGGAATCCTCCGCCACGACCGTGGAGGAGGTGATCGAGGAAACCCGGCGGGCGGCGGTCACGGAGCGGGGCGCAACGAGGCTCGACGACTACACGGCGGAAGCTTCCATGGAGCGGCGCAAACGGGAAGGCTATTTCTGAGGAGCCATGCCATGACCACACCGGCAGAGATCATCCCGCTCAAGCGGGACATCACCCTCAACCCCGAGCGCGGCCTGCTGCGCTTCATGACCGCGGGGGACGTGGACGACGGCAAGAGCACTCTGATCGGGCGGCTCCTCCTCGAGACCGGCGCCATCTACAGCGACCAGATGGCGGCCCTGGTGCGCGCCTCCCGGCGCCGGGGGGAGGCGACCATCGATCTGTCGCTGCTCACCGACGGGCTGGAGGCCGAGCGGGAGCAGGGCATCACCATCGACGTCGCCTACCGCTACTTCAGCCACGGCGAACGCAAGTACATCATCGCTGACGCCCCCGGGCACGAGGAGTACACCCGCAACATGGCCACCGCCGCGAGCCGGGCGGACGCGGCGGTGATCCTGGTGGACGCGACCAAGGGAGTCACGCGCCAGACCGCCCGGCACTTCGCCTTGGCGCGGCTGCTGGGGGTGCGCCATTTCATCGTGGCCGTCAACAAGATGGACCTGGCGGCCTTCAGCCGCCGGGCGTTCGTCGAGCGGGCCCGGGAAGTGGCGGCCCTCGCCGGGAAGCTCGGGTTGGTTGACACCGTCAGCGTCCCCGTCTCGGCGACCGCCGGCGAGCACGTGGCGGCGCGCCGAGGCGCCATGCCCTGGTACGAGGGCCCCACCGTGCTCGATGCGCTGGAGCGCCTGGACCCCGCCCGCGACCTAGGACCGCAGCCTTTTCGCTTTTTCGTGCAACTGGTAGGCCGCCCGCTGCAACCGGGCCAAGGCCGGCGGCTCATGGGGCGCGTGGAGTCGGGGGCGGTAGCGCCCGGCATGGAGGTCTGGATTTACCCCGGCGCGCGCTCGGCCCAGGTGCGCACCGTGCTGGGCCTCGACGGCCCGGTGGAGCGGGCCCAAGCCGGCGACGCGGTCACCCTGGTGCTGGACCGGGAGCTGGACGTCTCCCGGGGCAGCCTGATCGCCAGTCCCGCCTCACCCCCCACGGTCAACACCGTCGCCCAGGCCACCCTGTGCTGGTTCGATCGCGAGCCCCTGCGGGAGGGTGCCCCCTACGCGTTGAAGCTGGGCACCCGCACCGTGAAGGCCCGGGTGCTGGAAGTGGAATCCCGGCTGGACATGGACACCCTGGCCGACGGGCCCGTCGGTGAGGCGCTGCAAGCCAACGACATCGCCCGGGTGACGCTCCTTTTCCAGGAGCCCCTCGCCTTCGACCCGTACACGCGCCGCCGGGGCACCGGGAGCTTCATCCTGATCGACGAATGGAGCGCCCGCACGGTGGCGGCCGGCATGGTGCTGGACTCCGCGCCGACGCTTGGCGCCCACGACTGGGCGGCGTAGAGGCTACAAACCCCGCAAGCCGCTGCGTTCCAGAACCTCGAGCGCCCGCCGGGCGGGCATGTAATCGGGATCGTACTCGAGCGCCCGCTCGAACGCGTGCCTGGCTTCCTCGATCCGCCCCTGGGCGAGCCATACCCGCCCCAGGTTGAAATGGGGAAACTGGTAGCAGCAATAGCGCTTGGCCTTGGTGGCCTTTCCCAGCCAGGGAACCGCCTCCTCCAGCCGCCCGAGGTCGATGAGATAAACCCCGATGTCGTTGTACGGGTTGCCGAAGTCCGGATCGAGCCGGATCGCGATCTCGCACTGGGCGATGGCCTCCTCGAGCTTGCCAAGACGGCTCAACGACCAGCCGAGAAAGGTATGGGCCTCGGCTGTGGGATGGATAGAAATGGACTCGCGGTAGCGCTCGATGGCACGCTCGTACTCGCCGTAGAGGTGGAGGAGATAGCCCAACTGCCAGGCCGCCCGGGCCCGCTCCTCGGGGGATTCGGTCTCCTGGGCGGTGCCGAGCCGGCCGTTGGCGGTAGAGACCGAATAGTCCGCCCAGTCCTTGAAGCGGAAGCCACAGGCCCGGCCCTTGACTGCGCGGAAGAAGGCGATCAGGGCCTCCAGCTCTGCGCGGCGCACGCGCCGCTCCCCCAGCTCCCAACGGCCGCGGGAGGCGGCCCAATTAACATTGCGCTTCTCGAAGCCCGACTGCACTTCGATCACGTCTGTGGAGTATTCCGGGCCGCCCACCGTGTCGTAGACGATGAGGCCGTCGTTCAAGCGGATCTCGACGAAGCTCATAGGTTGCGGCGGGCCCGCTCCAGGGCGAGCCGCATCTCTGCTGCAATCTGGCCTTGGGAACGCCTAAAGCTCGAAGCGTCCGGGGTCTGGATCGTCATTTGCACCACCACGGGAGGCTCGCCGGCGCCGACCGACGGCACCAGACCGCCCGAGGCAAACGCCAGCCGCCCGGAGACGACGGGCGGGGGCACGCGCAGGCCGTTAATGGCGTCCAGAAACGCTACACCCAGCTGCCGCACGGCGGCGGCCCGCACCACGTACTCGCCGGCGGACAGCCGTGCGGGGATCGAATCCGAGGTGGAGGTGCCCGGGCCGGAGACGTAGCCTCCGGCCGCGAAGAACTTGAAGCCCTTAAAGAAGTCGGCGATGAAGCCGCCGATACCACCGCCTTTTCCTCCGAAGCCTGCAAAGAGCTGCTCGGCGAACTTCTGGGCGATAATGCGGTTGATGGTGGCGAGGATCGAGCGGCCAAAGTCGAGGAAGGCCTGCTTGGCCGACTTGGCGCCTTGCCCGATGGACACGAACATGTCCTCGAAGGCCTGCTTCACGCTGGTGTTGAGGCTCTCGGCGATGGGGTCGACCACCTGCTTGACGGAGGCCAGCTCGTTCTTCCACGCCTGCACCCGCGCCACGGCCTCTGGTCCAAGCGCCTGCGCGGCAGCCTCCATCTTCGGCAGCAACTCATCGAGCGCAGCGGCGGCCTGCCGGTGCGCCTCGGCGATCCGCGACTGCGCGTCCGCCGTGGTGATCAGGCCTTGGCTCTGCTGGATATTGATCGACTGCTCGGCGTTGCGCATGGTCTCCAGCGCCAGCCGCCAGGACTGCTCCAGCGCCTGGAGGTTGGCCTGCGCGGCCTTGACGTCAATCAGCCGGTCGATGAGCGAGACGCCCTGTGTGTCGCCCTCTGCGGCGAGACGGGCGCGAAGATCCCTGTATTGCCGCTCGATCGCAGCGCGGCGGTCTGCATCCGTTGCTTGGCCTGTGATGTTCGCCAGCTCCTCCCGCGCTTGCGCCAGCGCATCAGCCAAGTCGCGCTCGGCCTGGGCCGCCTTGCGGGCGTTCGCCTGCTCGATGTCGGCGCGGCGGTCGTTGAGCGTGATGAGTTCCGCTTCGAGCTTGGCCACCTCGCCCCTGGCGCGAATGCGATCTGCCTCCGTCTTGCCAGAGGACGCCAGCCGTTGCTGCTCGGCCAGCATCTGCCGCGTCCTGGCGATCTCGGCGTCGATCTCACTGGTTTCGATCGCCGTCTTGGCGGCGTAGAAGTCCCGGATCGAAATCAGCCGATCCTCGAGCGCAGCCTCATAAGCGGCCTGGGCGCGCGCAAGGCCACTTTTGAGGAGGGTAAGCTCGGCCTCGGCGGCGTCCTTGGCAGCAGCAAGTCTCGCCGCGGCCGTATCTTCTGCGAACTTCGCGCGGATTGCCGCCTCGGCGCGCTTGAATTCCTGACTCATTTCGCTGATGCCCGCGGCCTTGGCCTTCTCGCGCAGCTCCGTCAGCGCATCCTTAAGTTGTTGGGATTTGTCGCGGAACTGCTTGAGGTAGTCATCCCATTGTCTACGCATCAGCTCGCGGCCAAAATCGGACGGCGCCCCTGGCGCCGCCGTTTCAGACTCCGGCTTGGCGGTCAGTCGCGCGATCCTTTGCTCGTCGGCGGCGATCCTGGCCTGGGCCTCAGACGCGGTGATGAGCCCGGCCGCGGCGGCTTGTCGCGTCTCCTCGATGCGGCGCTTGAGCCGGGCGACGGCGGCCTCCACATCCATGACTCGCTTTTCGTCCTCGCCGGAGGCAGTGTCTTCCGGCAGGAGTGAGGCGGCGCCCAAGCCCCCTGCCACCGCACCGATGCCCGCGCCGATCGCCGCGCCCTTCGGCCCGAACAGGCGTCCCGCCATGGCGCCCGTGCGCGCGCCGGCCAGCACGCCGCCGAGCACGACGAGCTTGTCGCCGTGCTCGACCACGAAGCGCGTGAGATTCCCGATGAGCGCGCCGAACTCGCGCACCGACTGTCGAAAGCCCTGATTCTGGAAGGCTGCGGTCAACTGCTTGGCGGCATCGACCAGCGCCTCCATGAAGCCGGAGCGGGCGAATTCCAGCTTGAGCTCAAGTAGCGCGTTCTCCAGCCGGGCGAAGGCCGCGCGGGCCGTGTTGCTGGCATCCGCCACGCCCTGGCCGAATTCCTGCCGCAGTTGCCGCGCGAAGGCCGGCAGGAAACGGTCGGCAGGAATCATGCCGCGCTCGAGCAGGTCAGAAAACGCCTGCGTGGTGATTCCCAGCGAGCGCGCCGCGATTTGCATCGCGCCATAGAGCCGTTCGCCCAGTTGCTGGCGCAGCTCCTCGCTCGAGACCGTGCCTTTGCTGATCATCTGCTGCACAGCGAGCAGCGCGCCCTGCAGCTGATCCTGCGAAAGCCCAAGCACGGCTGAGGCTTCGGCCAGCGCCGTGAACACTTCGCGCGCTTGGGCGCCCTCCAGCGCCGTGCCGCGCGCGGCGGCGGCGAAGGCGAGCCAGGAGCGCGCCAGCGTCTCCAGCGGTACGCCCAGGCGCTCGGATTCGGCTCGCAGTCGATCCATTTCGCTGGAGGCGGCCTCTGCCGAGCCGAAGACGACGCGCATGGCCGCCTCCAGCGACTCGAACTCGGCGGCCGTGCGGGCGATGCCGCCCACGAGCCCTGCGCCCTGGAAGATCAGGAACGCGCTCTGCGCCAGGCGCTGCATGCTGGCCAACTGTCGGGAGATCGAATCCATCCCTTCGCCAAGCCTTTGCCTGACAGTACGGCCGGAATCGGCGAGCTTGTCCACCTCGCGGCGCAGGCCGACGATGGAGGCAGCCGCGCGGGCGACCTTGGCCTGCACGCCGTCATCCTGTAGACTGAGCTTGAGCGAGATCGACAGGTTGTTGGCCATGGATCGTAAAAACCTACTTCAGGTGTTCGGCAGCTTGTTCTGGCTGATGGCCATCTTCGCGTTCGTTGGCGGGCAGACGTGGGCCGTGTGGGCGATGACGGCAGCCGCCATTGGCTGGCTTGCGGTCTGGCTGACGCTGCCAGGCGCCGCGAAAGGCGCTCTGCTGGGCATCATCGCCGCCATCATTGGTCGCTGACCTCCTTCACCCACCGCTTTCAGTCCTTTTCTTCCGCTTGCACCGCGCGTCTGGGCCGGCACGATGCTAGGGATCAGTCTCGTGACCTGGCTCGCCTTCGCCGCCGCCGCGACACCATCGCGCATCTCGGCTGACCGCAATCACCCGTCCGCCACGATTCTCCGCGCGCAGGCAAGCACCGCATCGAGCGACAAATCCACAACCCGCTCGGCTAGACGCGCCTTGATCCGGTGCCATGCCATATCGTCTCTGACAGCGGCGAGGAACTCCTGTCCCGCCCAGGTAAGCGCCACGCCGTAACAAACGAACCCTGGGCGCGGCGCATCGGCGTTGCACTGGCCGGCAATCAACCCGGACTGGATAAGCAGCCACAGGTGGTAATTCACCGCGTCCGCCGGCCACTCTGGAAACCGGTCGGCAAAGTACCGGCCGGAAAGATCCGGTGCGGTCTCGATGCGCAAGAGGATCATGCGGATCAGTTCCCAATCACGTTTCACGGGTCAACTCCCTCACCCATGCCTTCCAGCCCTTCTCCTCCGCCTGAGCGGCTCGGGCCGCGATGGCCTGCGCAAGCTGCGCCTCACGGTCGAGCCGGGCCGCGGCCTCGGAAAAGTCCCGCGCGAGCGTCCAGGGCATGTCCATCACGTCCCGGTAGCCGAAGCCGGCCCGGACGAGCCGGGCGACCCATGCGTGCCACCAGAGCCGATCGCGGCGGCGATGCGGCTGGTGGCCGTCTCGAGGGCGGGCATCACCCGCCGCACGAAAAAATCCGCATTCGCCTCTATTACCGCCGCCGCCAGCTCGACGAGCTCGTCAGCCTCGCGCGCTTCCAACCACGCGCGCTCGACGCCTGCGCCGATGGCGGTCGCCTCGATCACGCGGTCGGCCTGGCGCATGAGCGCGCCCAGGATGTCTCCCCCGGCCAGCTCGCGCGCGATCGGCTCGACGGCCGCGAGGAACGCCGGCAGGTCGCGCACCTTGACGGGCTGGAGATCGAGGGTCCTGTCAGCAATCGTGATCCGCATGTCCCTGTCCGCCCGCCACGTCAGATCAGCACCACGCGGCCGAACTGACCGAGGAGTGAATCGCCCACCTTGGTCTCGTCATAGAGGGCGGATCCCTCGAGCTGCATCCGGGCGATCTCCTCGCCGATGAGCGAGAGTTCGTTGAGTGGATTCGGCGCGCACTTGTAGAGCTCCACCAGCACGGGCTTGTTGGCATCCGCGCTATTCAGGCCCTCGAAGCGCAGCCACACCTGAGGCTGGGCCTGGGTGAACAGGTTGACGTGGGTGACCTGCGCGTAGGTGTAGTCCGCCTTGAAGGGCTGAACGTAAGTGCCCACGTTCAGGATCTTGATCGTGCCGTGGTCGGCGCTCGCGATCTCATAGTCGGTGTCCTGCACCAGAGTCGCCGGCGTGGCGGCGGAATCCTTGATCACCACCGAAGAGACCTTCTGCTTGGCAAGCCGCACGTAGTCGCCAGGCGCCACTGACTTACCAATGGCGCCGGCACTCCGATGGCCCCAGCCAATGCGCGTGCGCTGTTATTACGCAGGTATTCGTCGAGAGTCATGCGGCGAAATTAGCGAATCGTTATTGCTGTGTCAATAGTGCCGCACGAATTCACAACATTAGCATTCTGCTATCTAATTGATCTAGTGAAAGTCATCGAAGAAATCCGACTGGAAAACCTGCGTACTCTGGTCGCGGCAGCCGGCAGCATTGCGCGATTCGCTGCCATGGTAGGAAAGCAGCCAGCTCAAATTAGCCAGCTGCTTAACCAAGCACGGGATTCAAAGACGGGAAAACCGAAAGCGATCGGCTCTCGACAAGCTCGCGAATTCGAGGCTGCAGCCGGGAAAGAGGTCGGCTGGATGGACCACGACCATTCAGCCGCTCTGATCGGCCCTGCCCGTAAATCTCTGCCACCTCTCCCCGCCGACGAGCAGCAGCTCCTGGCGGCCTACCGGGCCGCCAGGCAGGCAGGAGAGGAGGTCGAGCTCGCGCGGGCGGAAGAAGCATGGATCGTACGCGCCTATCGGGCGGCGCCGGAGGACGCGCGCCGCATGCTCCTCGCGGCGGCTAAGAGCATCAGCATCGCCCCGCACGCTCGTGCATGGGATTTGCGGCGCAAGAAGCGCTAATGCCCCGTGGAGCGCCGCGAACTGCCGGTCTTGCTGTAAGCGACGCCGCGGGAATGCGAATTCGTCCATTTGTTTCGTCTCCTCACCCCGACGCAACAGCACATGCTCCGCAGCATGCTGGTCGAGCTCCTGCGCGGTGCGGAAAGCCAAAACCTGGCCAACGTGTCGGCGCTCACGCGTGCTGAAGACCTGGCAGATCCATGATCCCGGATTTCGATCCCCGCGGCCTTCTGCTCCCTGGTATTCATGAGGCCAGCCTCGATGAGCTGATCCGCCGCTTCGGCGGAAAAGACTGCCGCAACAACCTACTGCGGCTGCTGCGCCAGTTCATCGAAACTGAACTCCTCCCTTGGGCGTCCGGTCTGTACCTGGACATTGCTGGCTCGCTGCTTTCCGACAAGCCCTGCCCAGAAGACACCGACTGCACGCTGCGGGTGCCACTTGAGCGCGCTCCCTCATTGCAAGGCGATTTGCACCGAGTCGGAAGCATGCATGCCCATTCGCGCCTGACAGCGCAATATCGGGTAGACTTCTACATCACGTTTGTCGGCTACGGCAGCGATTTCTCGAGTTTTTTCAATACGTCGGAGAAAAAACCGGCGCCATCAAGCACTTGGCCGCATCCGACCGGCGCGGAATCGTGAGGATCGCGCTATGACCTGGGAAGAGCAGACCAAAACCAAGATCGAGCTGATTCTAGAGCAGATCATGGCCTGGGGCGCCGCCATGGCGCACGAGGACCGGTTGCCGCCGCTCCCGGCCCAGGCGCAGCTCCTCGATGAACTGTACGAGCGCGGCCTGCCGCTTGCACGCCTCCTGGACCGCGCGCATCTCGTGCTGCATGCGGAAGGGCCGGGAGCAGCCAGTGATGGACCCAGGCTTTCCGCGCTCAATTGGCTCGCCTCCACCTCGGAGAGAGTGATGAGAGCGCTGTCGGCCGCATGGATCGAGCTTCAAGGCGCCGATAGCAAACGTCTCATCAAGCGCCTGGATCTGCGACTGGCCGGAATGGCGCCGGGCAGCCTATGGATGGGCTTCCGCATCGAGCCGCCCGCGGGCGATCTGCTGCCGGAAGATACCGAACTCGTGGCGCAGCTCGCGCAGCGCATCGGCCTGCTACCGGAGGCGGCGCGTTTCATTGACGACGAGGGTCTGCGCCCAGGCATTGAGGAAGCCATGCCCGATCCCGCCGAGCGCGATGTGCTGCTGGAAAGCCTCCTGCGCCTCGCCCCGACAGGGCGCGCCGGCATTCATACCCTGGAGGTCGCATCGGGGACGCATGGATCTGCCGCCTTAAGCAACCGCGAGCGCGTCGTGCTGCGTGAGGCGCTGGCGAAACCCTACGGGCGCGATCTGCGCGAAGTGACCCTGCAGGGCGAAGTGCGCGCGGCCGATCTGGATAAAACCCGGATCGTGCTGCGGACTACGGAAGGCGCGCTGCGCTGCGTGCTAACTGAACTGACCGCCCAGCAAGCCAAGACGCTCATTGGCGAGCAGGCGCATGTCAGCGGGCGCGCTGCTCATGACCGGCACGGCAGGCCGCGACTGCTTTTCGTTGAACGCATCGAGCCGATCGCAACGCAAAACCTGTTGTAACACAGATCGCCGGAGCCACCGGGGCCGCCCCCTCACGCCGCCTTGCGCAAAGGCTTGCCCGCCACGATCTCCACCTCCCATGCGTCTCCGCCCTATCTCAAGCGCGGATGCGTCTTGAGGTAGTCCCGCAACGCCGCGTCGATCCTCGTCTGCCAGCCCTCGCCGGTCGCGCGGAAGCGCTCCACCACGTCCCGGGAGAGCCGTATCGTGATGCGCTCCTTGGTGGGCGCCTTCTGCGGCCCGCGCACCCCGAGCTTCTTTCTCAGCGAGGGCGGCAGCGCTTCTTGAGCCGGTTTGAATTTCTTCAGGTCCTCTAGGGTCAATTCGCGCACTTCGCCTTTGGCATCAATCAAGGGTTTGCGCCTTGCCATATCGTCTTGCCTCTCTTGCGTTCGCCTTGCGAAAACTGATGACCCGAATCCCAGTCTCGGTCTCGGTGAAGCAAAGGACGTGCAACCGCTTGTCCAAATAGCATAGCGTGAGGTAGCGCGTCTCGCCGTAGTCCCTGCGGGTGTCCGGGTAAATCAGGGCCGTGTTGAAATCCACCTCCGCCACCCGCTCGAAGGAAAGCCCCCGCTCCCGGATGTTGCGGGCGTTCTTGGCAGGGTCGAAGGTAATTTCCACGGAGCAAATTGTACATACACTTCATTTCCGCGCCAAGCTTTTTGTATGTACGTAGTGGGCGGATAGTTGGGCTTAATTAACGATACGCTATTGACATTTAGTTAGCGTTTCGTTATTGCCGGCAAAAGCCTGAGCGCCGGCGGCTTCGGCGCCAGAAAAATGGGAAGCGTGATGAATCTAGAACCTATCTCAAAATTGTTATCTGCGCGCGTATGAGTTTCTAGAATTGGGTTCATGCTGCGTTTGAGCGACGAACGATGGGAGCGAATTCGGGAGCA
>NZ_JBQACR010000169.1:0-366 GCF_051905455.1 Pelomicrobium sp. G1 | reverse complement strand
GCGCGGGCTGGCAAGCGCCCTCATGCGACAGCTTCTCACCGGGCATAAAAGGACAACGAAGCGCGGTGACGCAGCGCCGCGTAAGGCTTGCCCTCGAATTCGCCAGGCAGGCGCTCCAAGTGCACGACGTCGAGCACGTACAGTCCCGGCCACGGTGTCGCGATGCGCACCCGTCCCTGGGCGTCGGTGCGCAGCTCCTGCATCCAGAGGTTGGGGGCGTAGACGAAGAGTTTGGCATTCGCAAGCGGCTCGCCGCGGAACTCGACGCGGAACGACCCGAACCCGTCCGTCGTCGGCAGAATATCGAGCGTCATCGGCTGCGCGGCCGCCGTACGTGCGGGCTCGGGTATGTGGCGCGCATAGAAC
>NZ_JBQACR010000168.1:0-367 GCF_051905455.1 Pelomicrobium sp. G1 | reverse complement strand
CCCTCTCGCATCAGGGAGGACATTCCGGTTCATGGCGCAGCGCGCTCATGATCCCCCTCTTTTGTGACCCGATGATGTCGGCCGCCGTCCGCTATGCCAGGGTGCCGTCCCCGCCGGGTCGGGCGCCGGATCCGTTTCCACCACGTTGACCAGGTGAAAGCACCGCTTGACCGCATCCAGACTGTGGACCACTTGGGAACGACAGTGGACGAGCCACAGATCGCACGTGCTCGCCCGCTCCCTGAGATAAAGCAACAGCTCGATCCCGTCCGGGTCGATGGAGCTCAGCTCGCGCAGGATGACGATGACGTCCTTCCACCAGATATGGGGAATCCGGTTGAAGGCGTCGATGCATTCCTCCCAGGAC
>NZ_JBQACR010000167.1:0-368 GCF_051905455.1 Pelomicrobium sp. G1 | reverse complement strand
GTGAAGAGGAACACCAGCAGGGTGAGCAGCAGGGACAGGAGGAGGGTGGAGCTGAAGGGGACGTAGTACTCCCGCCCGTCCCGCTGGACGCGCAGGTCCCCGGGCAGGCGCCCCAGACCTAAGCGGGCGAGGAGGGGCGTGAGCGCCCCCAGCAGGGCGAGGGCGACGATCACGGTGATCAGCCATTTCAGCATGGGCGTGTTCCCGGACTTCGATTTTCGACTATGGTAGGCGGTTCGGGAAAAATGCGCATCCGCCGTTCTTCTTTTCGACGGAGACAGACCTTCCATGATCCATCTCTATACCTGGAGCACGCCCAACGGCCGCAAGGTGTCCATCCTGCTGGAGGAGACGGGGTTGCCCTACAC
>NZ_JBQACR010000166.1:0-368 GCF_051905455.1 Pelomicrobium sp. G1 | reverse complement strand
GTACTGCGGTAAGCGAAGGTCAGAATGAAAAACCCGCGAACGTCGTACCACCAGGGGGGTGAAGAATAGGCTTGGGCGATTTTCTCCAAGGTCTTCTCGTGCTCGGACCGACTTGCTCCCATGGCTTACCTCCCATCGATGGCATACGGGTGCCTGGCGGACTGTCGAATATTTTTACAGGACCGGCCATCCCGATCGCCTTCGGTTCCCTGGTTAGGGGCGCCTGTACCCAGATCCGCTTTTTTCCTCTCGTGCCCTTTTCAAGGCGGGCACGGGCGGGCTCATGGGGGCCGCAGCCTTGAGGATCGCCCCGTCCGGGCGGAGATTATGGGTCGAGCATGGACGCTGTGCCAAAGACGACGCAGGAG
>NZ_JBQACR010000165.1:0-369 GCF_051905455.1 Pelomicrobium sp. G1 | reverse complement strand
CCCCCGCCGAACGCGCCCTCGTGCCGGCTTTTGTCCGCGACATGCCCCCGGGGACCGTGGAAATCGAGCGCGCCGGGCGCGTGCTGCACATCGCGGTCAAGCCTTTGGGAGAAGCCACCCTGTACCTGGTGTACGACGCGACGCTGCACGAGGCGCGGGTGCGGGAATTCAGCCACTTGATGGTACTGGCGGTGCTCACCATGTCGGTCATCGCTGCCCTGTTGGGCTACGGGGTGGCTGGGTTCTTGGTGCGCCAGGTCACCAATCTCGCGCGCCGGGTAGCGCGGTTGCGCCCGGAGGACGACGTCCTGCCGGCAGCCGCCGACTACCCGGACGAGGAGATCGCGAGCCTCGCCCGGGCGATCAGCG
>NZ_JBQACR010000164.1:0-372 GCF_051905455.1 Pelomicrobium sp. G1 | reverse complement strand
CAATGACAGGGCGCGGGTCATCTGCTCCTAGGCCATGATCCTGCCGGAGGGCGGCGGCGAAATCGTCAGCGGCAAACGTGGATGCAGTCATGCTTAATATCATGTTGTATTTTCCCGCCGCGCACAGCGGTAAAAACTTTACCTCGCGGGTTTCCGGTGCGGTCAAAACCTTCCCTTTTCCCGGAGACAGCGCAAAAAAAAGCCCCGCGAAAGCGGGGCGTCCGGGGCGCGGGGCGCTTCAGGGGTTGTCACCGCCCACCCGAGGAAGCGAAGCGAGCCAGTCGAGGACTTCCTGCTCGTGCCAGCCGATGCCACGGGCGCCGATCTGCACCCTCGCCGGAAACTTCCCGGTGCGCTCCATCCGCCATAGGG
>NZ_JBQACR010000163.1:0-373 GCF_051905455.1 Pelomicrobium sp. G1 | reverse complement strand
GTTGCTTTGGTGGGTGGGTATGCCCCAGTGCTTCAAAAAGGTTTTGGGTTGTGCTTTAGCTGAACCTGGTCTTTTAAGTTCCGCTATCGGATCGACGTTTGACTCCAAATCGGCATAAGCTGCCAAAGCAAGCTCGGCTTGATCGAAATACTTACTAATCGAGGTCATTGCGTCTCTCCGGTTTTGTTGTGATCTTTAATAAATATCCTTTTAATCAATGTCACTTCACCCGCCTCTTTAGGGCATCCGTATGATGAACTATGCCATGGCCCTGGAATGTCACCACCCCGCCTGGAGTAACTAACGGCTTCGCCTAGGAGCTTTCCGTCCGAACGTCGAAGGATCTGATAATGGTCTCTCCATACTTCGGGAT
>NZ_JBQACR010000162.1:0-374 GCF_051905455.1 Pelomicrobium sp. G1 | reverse complement strand
TCCCGAGCTGGGAAGCCGCTGTTCTGGAACTGCGCCGTCGCATCGAGGACATCGGCGTCCTCGTCGTGGTCAACGGCGTGGTCGGCAACAATACCCACCGCAAGCTCGATGTGGAGGAGTTCCGCGGCTTCGCGCTCGCAGACCCGTATGCGCCGCTCATTTTCGTGAATGGCGCGGACGCCAAATCCGCCCAGATGTTCACCTTGGCGCACGAACTGGCTCATCTCTGGTTGGGGCCAGCCGGCGAAGGACTTTCCGGCTACGACAAGATCCTGCAGGGGGATCACCGCGTCGAGCGGTTTTGCGACCGGGCCGCGGCGGAATTTCTGGTTCCCGGCCGGGAGTTCAAAGCGCACTGGCCGGAAGTCAAACGC
>NZ_JBQACR010000161.1:0-374 GCF_051905455.1 Pelomicrobium sp. G1 | reverse complement strand
CACCAGAGGCTGGACCAGGGGGTGCGTGGCTCGCGCCGCGAGGGCGTCGATGCCGGGAACGGTAAAGAGCGGGCGATAGCAGGCGATGAGGGCGAGCCGGGTGCCGGCCGTGAGGGCGTCCTCTGCCGGCGGCGCCGATGCCGTGGCGAGGAGCGCTTCCACCTGGGCACGCTCTTCGTCGCGCTCCCCGTAGAGGTACTCGTTGAGAAAGCATTGGGCCGCCAGGGCCGCCAGGAGCCGCAGCGCCTGTTCGGACGCCCGCCGGCGCGCCGGATCGCTCCAGCGGGCGAGGGCTTGTGCCCGCAGCCCGGCGCAGAGGGCTTCCATCTCGGGATCGGGCAGCGGCGTGCGGGCGAGGAGGTGCAGGAAGAGGG
>NZ_JBQACR010000160.1:0-375 GCF_051905455.1 Pelomicrobium sp. G1 | reverse complement strand
GCCACAGGGTGGGAAGATGGCCGTGGAAGCAGGGGGTGGTGAACCCCACCCAGCCGAGCCGGGCGGCTGCGACCGCGATGCCAAGACAGGTGGCAGCGAGCCTCATGGCTCCGGCGATGGGTGCCGTTCCTACCTGCAATGGACCTCCTCCGCACCGCCGGCTTGGGGACCTGCGGCGCCTTATTCTGCCTGCGATGATACCCCGTCTGTCTTCCCTTCACCCGCCTTCGTGGGGCCTGCGGCGGCGAAGATCATGTGCCGGGATCCGCCGCGAACGGCAGGGGGATCGGCCGCAGGACGCGGGCTTCGAATTAGGTGGCCGGAAGGGGCTTGCTGAAGAGATAGCATTGGTACAGGTCGCATTCCAGCCGCCGC
>NZ_JBQACR010000015.1:27316-104054 GCF_051905455.1 Pelomicrobium sp. G1 | reverse complement strand
AAACCGGATTGGAGCATCGTCGTTTCTCGCGTTTTGTTGTTGGGGCGTTAGAATGAGTGAATTATTAGAGGTTCCCTGAATTCTATTCTCATCATCGACGATCAACCCGGGATGCGCCGTACCCTGGAAATCCTGCTCCGGAAAGAAGGTTACCAGGCGGTCTCGGTGGGAAGCGGCGAGGGTGTAGTTGAGCTATTGCGAGATCTCCAGCCTGAGGTGGTCCTTGCCGATCTCAAGATGGAGCCTTTGTCCGGCATCGACGTCCTGCGGGAGGCCAAAAAACACTCGCCGAGAACGGCGGTAATCATCATGACTGCCTACGGCACGATCGAATCAGCCGTGGAAGCCATGAGATTAGGGGCTTTCGACTACATCACCAAGCCGTTCAAGAACAACGAAATCGTCCTCAAGGTAAAGAAGGCCTTGGAAAAAAGCGCTCTGTTGAGCGAGGTCCAGCGCTTGAGGCGGGAGGTCGATCCCGTCTTCGGCGCCTATCCGCTGATCGCCGAAAGCCCGGCGATGAAGGCGGTGCTGGAACAAATCCAAAAGATCGCGCTGACGCCCCTCACCGTGTTGATTACGGGCGAGACTGGCACAGGGAAGACGCAGATCGCCAAGGCGATCCATTACAACAGTCCGATGGCGAAAGGCAGGTTCGTATCCATAAACGCCGCCGCAGTTCCGGAACCTTTGCTGGAGAGCGAACTCTTCGGCCACGAAAAAGGCGCTTTTACCGGCGCCATTCACAGTCGCAAGGGTCTGTTCGAGGAGGCGCATCGAGGAACCTTGTTCCTGGATGAAATTGGCACGCTATCCGCCAATCTGCAATCCAAACTGCTGGGAGTGCTCCAGGATCGAGAGATCAGGCGGGTGGGTGCAAATCGCCATATCGCCGTCGACGTGCGCGTCATCGCCGCCACCAACACCGATCTTGAAGAGGCGGTTGCCCGAGGAGAGTTCCGCCGTGACCTGTTTTACCGGCTCAACGTCGCCAGGATCCATATGCCGCCCTTGCGCGAACGCGCGGGAAGACATCGCTCCTTTGGTACGGTATTTCCTGTCTGCTCTGTCTCAGCGAATGGGCAAGACTTATGAAATCGGCCCGGAAGCTCTGGATCTGCTTCTCAAACACGACTATCCCGGCAACATCCGTGAGCTGCAAAATGCCTTGGAATGGGCGGTGGCGGTGTCTCCCGGCCCGTTACTGCGCCCAGAAGACCTCCCGGAGCCCATACGAGTCGGCCAGCCAATCCAGCCGGTTCCCTCACGAACACAGGCGCCACGCACCCTGGACGAGCACGAGAAACAGCTCATCACCGACACCATTGCTCGCTGCCAGGGAAATCTCGGCGAAGCGGCGAAAATTCTGAACATCGGGCGCACGACGCTTTGGCGCAAAATGCGCGAGTACGGCATAGGAAAAAAATTGAATGGGCGGTCCTAAAACGGTCCAAAGTCATCGAAGTATCCACTGCGGATCCTCTACCCGCGGTTTCCGCCCCCACGGACGGGAAGATCACCTTTCGAGCAGCAAGACAGGGGCATTTCGATTAATTTTTTTCGCTTGGACATGCCTTTTCGCACTAGACGCGTCTGCTGATGCCCCATACGCGAAAATTCTTTCCCCGACGGATGGGGCAGTCCTTAGCGGAATTTCTCGTCATACCCTGACTTACGAGATTAACCCTGGGGCCAAGGGAAATCACGTCCACGTCGTGATCGATGGACGGGAAGTCGGCATCCTGCGAAAACGGACTGGTACCTATCGCCTAGAGGGCTTGGCGGCCGGCGCAAACGAAATATGCCTTAAAGTCGTGAACAAGGCCCATGCCCCTATCGGGGTCGAGCACTGCATCCGGGTCGTGGTCGAAAAATAGGAGACACATCTGGAAGACAGCCTCGCATATGCGCTGCTGCAGGTCATTCACAACTTAGGGGCAGCGGCTGCCGTGGGGGCGCCGTTTTTCTCTCTGTGGCCAGCAAAGGTAGCGGAAGCTGTCCGGGCGAAGCTCGCGCGCCTCCTCTGGGTAGCCTGGGCTGTACAACTGATAAGCGGTCTGCTGCTTGGAACGGCCAGTCTTTATTACTACGGCCGGCTGCCGGAGCTACAATTGGTCGCGGCGGCTGCACTCTCAGTAAAGATCGCTTGCGCTGTGCTGGGGCTCGCGACCGCAACGGTGCTAGTAAGCGCGATCTGGCGACGCAAACCGCCTCACAGCGATGCCGTGTGGTTCTTGCTCTTGGTTCTCGGCGCGATGGCGCTCACCGCGGCTGCCTTTCTCCGCTGGTTCTCCTGAGCCCAAGGCTCGGGAGGGCGGGGGGATATGGCTACACGACTTCCACCTGGTCGTCGGCGAAGTTGAGCCGCACTTTCTCGTTCTCGTCGATGTCCACCGTCACCTTGCCGCCGTTCGCGAGCCGCCCGAAGAGCAGCTCGTCCGCCAGCGCCCGGCGGATCGTGTCCTGGATCAGCCGGGCCATGGGACGGGCCCCCATGAGGGGGTCGAAACCGCGCTTGGCGAGGTAATCCCGCAGAGCCTCGGTAAAGGTGGCCTCTACCTTCTTCTCGTGGAGCTGTTCCTCGAGCTGCATGAGGAACTTATCCACCACCCGCAGAATGACCTCGTAGGACAGGGGCGAGAAGGAGATGATGGCGTCCAGGCGGTTGCGGAATTCCGGTGTGAACAGGCGCTTGATCTCCGCCAGCTCGTCCCCTTGAGTGGTGGACGGGGTGAAGCCGATGGACACCTTGGTGAGGGACTCCGCGCCCGCGTTGGTGGTCATGATGAGCACCACATTGCGAAAGTCCGCCTTGCGCCCATTGTTGTCGGTCAAGGTGCCGTGGTCCATCACCTGGAGCAGGATGTTGAAGATGTCCGGGTGGGCCTTCTCGATCTCGTCCAGCAGCAACACGGCGTAGGGGTGCTTGATGATGGCTTCGGTGAGCAAGCCCCCCTGGTCGAAGCCTACGTAGCCCGGCGGGGCGCCGATCAGGCGCGACACCGCGTGCCGCTCCATGTACTCGGACATGTCGAAGCGGATGAGTTCGATGCCCATGGCGTAAGCGAGCTGGCGCGCGACCTCGGTCTTCCCCACCCCGGTGGGGCCGGAGAACAGGAAGCAACCGATGGGCTTCTGCGGATTGCCCAGGCCGCTGCGGGCCATCTTGATGGCGGCCGCCAGGGCGTCGATCGCCTGGTCCTGGCCGAACACTACCGCCTTCAAGTCCCGATCCAGGGTCTTCAGCGCCTGGCGGTCGTCGCTGGAGACGTGCTTGGAGGGAATGCGGGCGATGCGGGCGATGATCTCCTCGATCTCGTGGCGCGTGATCACCTTCTTCTGCTTCGACTTGGGCAGGATGCGCTGGGCCGCGCCGGCCTCGTCGATCACGTCGATCGCCTTGTCGGGCAGATGCCGGTCGTTGATGTAGCGGGCGGAGAGCTCCGCCGCCGTCTGCAAGGCCGTGGCCGTGTACTTGACGCCGTGGTGGGCTTCGAAGCGGGACTTGAGGCCCCGCAAGATCGCCACCGTCTCTTCCACCGTGGGCTCGCTCACGTCGATCTTCTGGAAGCGGCGCGACAGCGCCCGGTCCTTCTCGAATATGCCCCGATACTCGTTGTAGGTGGTAGCGCCGATGCACTTGAGCTGGCCGGAGTTGAGCACCGGCTTCAACAGGTTGGAAGCATCCAGCGTTCCGCCCGAGGCGGCCCCCGCCCCGATTAGCGTATGGATCTCGTCGATGAAGAGAATCGCGTTGGGGTTGTCCACCAGTTGCTTGAGCACCGCCTTCAGGCGCTGCTCGAAGTCGCCCCGGTACTTGGTGCCGGCGAGCAGCGCCCCCATGTCCAGGGCGTAGACCCGGGCGTTCGACAGGATATCGGGCACCTCCCCTTCCACGATGCGCCGGGCGAGCCCTTCCGCGATGGCGGTTTTCCCGACCCCCGCCTCGCCCACCAACAACGGGTTGTTCTTGCGCCGTCGGCACAGGGTCTGCACCACCCGCTCCAGCTCCCGCTCGCGCCCGATCAGCGGATCGATCTTGCCGGCGAGGGCCTGGGCGTTCAGGTCCGTGGTGTAGGACTCCAGCGCCCCGCCCGGGGAGCCGTCGGCTTCGGCCTCGCTGTCGGTCTCGGCCTTACCGGCGTTCGCCTGGGGCACCTTGGTGATGCCGTGGGAGATGTAGTTGACCACGTCCAGCCGGGTCACCCCTTTCTGATGCAGGAAATAGACCGCGTGGGAGTCCTTTTCCCCGAAGATGGCCACCAGCACGTTGGCCCCGGTCACCTCTTTCTTGCCCGAGGACTGGACGTGGAGGATGGCGCGCTGGATCACCCGCTGGAAGCCCAGGGTGGGCTGGGTGTCCACCTCGCCGCTGCCCGGCACTCTGGGGGTGTGCTGGTTGATGAAATCGGTCAACAGTCGGCGCAGGTCTTCGATATCGCAAGCGCAGGCGCGCAAGACCTCGGCCGCCGTCGGGTTGTCCAGCAGCGCGAGCAGCAGATGCTCCACGGTGATGAACTCGTGGCGCTTCTGCCGGGCCTCGACGAAGGCCATGTGCAGACTGACTTCAAGTTCCTGCGCGATCATTCCTAGGTTTCCTCCATGACACACCGGAGCGGGTGCTGATGCTGCCTCGCGAAAGCCATCACTTGCTCCACCTTCGTAGCCGCGACGTCGCGCGGGTACACGCCGCAAACCCCACTGCCTTCCCTATGGACTTTGAGCATGATCTGCGTCGCCCGTTCGCGGCTCATGAAAAAGATGGTCTGGAGCACCGTGACCACAAAGTCCATCGGCGTATAGTCGTCGTTGAGCAACACCACCTTGAACAGGGGCGGCGGCTTGACCCGACTCTTCTGCGGCTCGAGTACGACACCTTCCCGATTTCCGGCAGCCATGGCAAATGGCATCGAGTACGGCAAAAAACACAGCACAACTCGCCCGTTAATACTTGTCGATTGCGAAGGATTTTGCAAGTCCCCGGGGACGCTTGGCGCCGCGGGGCCGACGGTCGGCCCCGGGACCCCCGATCCGGGCCCCGTGCCCGACCCTTCACGTGCCAAGGTCAAGTCCCGGGGATCTGCCCCGGCGGGTCGATCCGGGAAGCGCCCCCGGCGACGACGCCCGCCGCCACCCTCCAGAACCCGCCGGAGGCTTCAGGAAATTGACTGGGACAGGAGCTTGGCGTAAAAAAACCCGCTCGGGCACCGGATTCCGGGGTGGACGGGCAAGCGCAGCAAGCCCGCCCTGGCAGGGTCCGCAACCCGCCCGGTCAGGACTGTTTGATTGTTTATCATGGAGATGTAGATGGCAACCGGTACTGTGAAGTGGTTCAACGACGCGAAGGGCTATGGCTTCATCACCCCGGACGACGGCAGCGAGGATCTGTTTGCCCACTTTTCGGCGATCAACATGAGCGGGTTCAAAACCCTCAAGGAAGGCCAGAAGGTGAGCTTCGACATCGTCCAAGGCCCCAAGGGCAAGCAAGCCTCCAACATCGTGACGGTCTCCTGACCGGGCGGAACAGCCAGAAATAAAAAGCCCGCCCCTCGGCGGGCTTTTTTTGGGGACCTTGCCGCCGCCTCAGCCGCCGGCCGCCTGCCGGCTCCCCGCCCCGCCCATCCGCTCGATCATGGCCTTGCCGAACCCGGAGCAGGACACCTGGGTCGCTCCTTCCATGAGCCGGGCGAAGTCGTAAGTCACCAGCCGGGCCTTGATCGTCTCCTCCATGGCCCGGAGGATCAGGTCGGCCGCCTCGATCCAGCCCATGTGCCGGAGCATCATTTCCGCCGATAGGATGATGGAACCCGGGTTCACGTAGTCCTTGCCGGCGTATTTGGGCGCGGTGCCATGGGTCGCCTCGAACATGGCGACGCTGTCGCTCATGTTGGCGCCCGGCGCGATCCCGATCCCCCCCACCTGGGCCGCCAGGGCGTCGGAAATGTAGTCCCCGTTCAGGTTCATGGTGGCGATCACGTCGTATTCCTCGGGACGCAGCAAAATCTGCTGCAGGAAAGCGTCCGCGATCACGTCCTTGACCACGATCCCCTGAGGCAGCTTGACCCAGGGCCCCCCGTCCACCTCCGTGGCCCCGAACTCCCGCTTCGCCAGGGCATAGCCCCAATCCCGGAAGGCTCCCTCGGTGAACTTCATGATGTTGCCCTTATGCACCAGGGTCACCGAGCGGCGCTTGTTGGTGATGGCGTACTGGATGGCCTTGCGCACCAGGCGCTCGGTACCTTCCCGGGACACGGGCTTGACGCCGATGCCGGAGGTGGCGGGGAAGCGGATCTTCCTGACCCCCATCTCCTCCTGGAGGAAGCGGATCACCTTGCGCGCCCCCTCGGATTCCGCCGGCCACTCGATCCCGGCGTAGATGTCCTCCGAGTTCTCCCGGAAGATCACCATGTCGGTCTTCTCCGGGTGCTTGAGGGGGCTCGGCACCCCCCGGAAGTAGCGCACCGGCCGCAGGCATACGTACAGGTCCAGCTCCTGGCGCAGGGCCACGTTGATCGACCGGATGCCTCCGCCCACCGGCGTGGTGAGGGGCCCCTTGATGGACACCACGTATTCCCGCACCGCCTCCAGGGTCTCGTCCGGGAGCCACACGTCCTTGCCGTAAACGCGGGTGGACTTTTCCCCCGCGTAGATTTCCATCCACACGATCTTGCGCTTGCCGCCATAGGCCTTGCGGACGGCGGCGTCCACCACCTCGCGCATGACCGGCGTGATGTCGACGCCGATCCCGTCGCCCTCGATGAAGGGGATCACCGGCTGATCGGGAACTTCCAGGGCCCCGCGGGGCAGGACGCGGATTTTCTGTCCCTCGGACGGGATCTTGATGTGCTTGTACATGCGAGCTCCTTGGGAGAGTAGGAAGTGATGAGTCTTATATCTTATATAATACCTGAAAGAGGCGGCGACCGGCGGACACCCTTATGCCTGGACTTTCCCCTACCTTAGGAGATTTCGTGGGGGCCGCCAAACCCCCGCTCGAGCCCGCGGGCGGCGAGCGGCCGTGAAACGGCGGAAGCTGATTTCGAATCATGGAAAATCGAGGGTCGTAACAACGGTAGGTAACTGAATTTACTGCGAAGAGGTTGTCCTTGTTTTTTTGTTGCATAGCATCATTGACCCTGATTAGACTGGAAGAGCTTCACGTGCTTCCCGACGTCCACCCGCAGAGGGAGGCAAAGACCGGAATCGGCACCACCTCCGCCGATTCCCTGAGGTCCGCCAGATCCGACCTCTGGCTGCCCCCGTGAAAGGGGCGTTTCCGGGCATCCGGGGCGTCCCGGCCAAGATCCGGTTGCGAGCGGTATTCCGTCCACCCGACGCGGGCCCCTCGCCTCCGGCCGGCCGACGAGACGCGGGGAGTTTCCCTGCGAACCCACCTAATTTCTGATGCAGAGGAGAGATTAGATGAGTCGTGAACAGGAGATCGCCCAGCTTAAAAACGACTGGGCGAAAAACCCCAGATGGAAGGGGATCCAGCGGCCCTACACCGCGGAGGACGTGGTGCGTCTGCGGGGCACGGTGCGCATCGAATACACCCTCGCTCGGCTGGGGGCGGAAAAGCTCTGGAAATACCTGAACACCGAGCCCTACGTAAACGCCCTCGGCGCCCTCACCGGCAACCAGGCCATGCAGCAGGCCAAGGCGGGCTTGAAGGCGATCTACCTGTCCGGCTGGCAGGTGGCGGCGGACGCGAACGACAGCCTGGAGATGTACCCGGACCAGTCCCTGTACGCGGTCACCAGCGTTCCCAACGTGGTGCGCCGGATCAACAACACCTTCGTCCGCTGCGACCAGCTCCACCACGCGGAGGGCAAGGATGAGATCGACTGGTTCGTGCCCATCGTCGCCGACGCGGAAGCGGGTTTCGGCGGGGTGTTGAACGCCCACGAGCTCATGAAGGACATGATCGAAGCGGGGGCGGCCGGGGTGCATTTCGAGGACCAGCTCGCCTCCGCCAAGAAGTGCGGCCACCTGGGCGGCAAGGTGCTGGTCCCCACCCAGGAGGCGGTCCAGAAGCTCATCGCGGCGCGCCTCGCGGCCGACATCCTGGGGGTGCCGACCGTCCTTCTCGCCCGCACCGACGCGGAGGCGGCTACGCTGCTCACCTCGGACGTGGACGAGCGGGACAAGCCCTTCGTCACCGGAGAGCGCACGGCCGAAGGCTTCTACCGAGTGCGCAACGGGCTGGAAGCCTCCATCGCCCGGGGCCTCGCCTATGCCCCCTACGCCGACCTCATCTGGTGTGAAACCGGCAAGCCCGACCTCCAGTTCGCCCGGGCCTTCGCCGAGGCGATCCACCGCCAGTATCCGGACAAGATGTTGGCGTACAACTGCTCCCCCTCCTTCAACTGGAAGAAGAACCTGGACGACGCCACCATCGCCAAGTTCCAGCGGGAGCTGGGCGCCATGGGCTACAAGTTCCAGTTCATCACCCTGGCGGGCTTCCATGCCCTCAACTACAGCATGTGGGAGCTGGCCCATGGCTACGCCCGGGAAGGCATGACCGCCTACGTGCGGCTGCAGGAGGCGGAGTTCGCGGCGGAGAAGCTGGGCTACACCGCCACCAAGCACCAGCGGGAAGTGGGCACCGGCTACTTCGACGAGATCACCCAGGTGATCCAGGGGGGCGCCTCGTCCCTCACGGCCCTCACCGGCTCCACCGAGGAAGAGCAGTTCCAGGACCCGAACCGGCCCAAGCTGAAAGCGGCGAGCTGATCAGGCGTTGAGCGCCACAGCCGCACCCTCGGGTGCGGCTTTTTTATTTCCGCTCTCGCACCCGGCGCGCAGCGGCCTCCAGGCCCTCCACCCGGTCCCCCGGGCCGATTCCCCGGGCGGCGAACCAGCCCCGGTTCACTTCCAGGGCGTAGGCGGCCGGAGCCGTGGAGGAATGAAGGCGCTCGCTCAAAGGTTCCATGTCGGCGATGTTGATGATGATCCCCTGGGGATCGATGAAAGCGACCGAGAGGGGGATGATCGTATTGGCCATCCACATGCCCTGGATGGCAGGGGTTTCGAAAACGAACAACATGCCTTCCCCCGCGGGCAGCCCCGTCCGGTGCATGAGCCCGCGGGTCCGCTCGGCGAGCGTGACCGCTAGCTCCGCCCGCACCGCATGCCCGCGAATCGAAAGGGTCACCCACTCGGCGGCTGCCGTCGTCCCTGCCCATAGCAGAAGCCAGACCGCGGCGAGGCTCGCCCCCGGGCGGGTCATGGCCTTCGATATTGCGCGCACACCCATTCGGCAATCGCCCCTTGAAGCTCCTCCGCCTCGCCGAGGGCGGGCGTCACCCGCAGGCAGACCTGGGGATGGCGCCGGGAGAGGGCCTCCACCAGCGCCGGCAGGTCCCGCTTGAGATGGCCGCCCGGGGCAAGGAACAGGGGCGCCAGGGTAATGCGGGCGATCCCTTCCTCAGCGAGGCGCGCTACCGCTGCCTCCAGGCTGGGCTCCATGAGCTCGAGAAAGGCGAGCTCGACCCGCACGCCGGGAAGGCGCTGCGCCACCCCCAGTCGCACCGCCTCCAAGGGCGCGCGCCACTCCGGGTCCCGGGCGCCGTGGGCGAAGAGGATGACCGCGGAACTCACCGCCGCCACTTTCCGCTCAGTGCCGGCCCGTGCTGCCGAAGCCGCCCGCGCCGCGAAGGCTTTCGACGAAAGCGTCCACCAGGTTGAATTTGACCTGCACCACCGGTACCACCACGAGCTGGGCGATCCGCTCCAGAGGGTTCAGGAGAAAGGGTTGGCTCCCCCGGTTCCAGCAGGAGACGAAGATCTGGCCCTGGTAGTCGGAGTCGATCAGGCCCACCAGATTGCCCAGCACGAGCCCGTGCGTGTGCCCTAGGCCGGAGCGGGGAAGCACCAGGGCGGCGTAGCCCGGGTCCTTGAGGTGCACCGCGAGCCCCGAGGGTACGAGCTGGGCCTCCCCCGGCTCGATGGTCATCGCCCGGTCGATGCAGGCGCGCAGGTCCAGCCCCGCCGATCCAGGGGTGGCATACTCGGGCGGCAACGCCTTCAGGCGCGCATCCAGGATCTTCACGTCGACGATCACAGGGAGCCTCGGAGAAAAAGGTTTGCTGGATCTGGAAGGGACATGCTCTTACTAGCGGGCCGCGCGGGCGCCCGCTCCCGAACGCCGGCGGCGCCATTCGGGCCAAAGGACGGCGATGCGGCCCACGAGGGCCCGCGCCACCTGGAGCTTGGATCCTCGGGATAGCGGGTGGCGGCCTTCGTCGTCGAACAACACCACCTGGTTCTCCTCCGCCCCGACGGCCTCCTGGACCAGGTTCGCTGCAAGCAGCGGCACACCCTTGGCCCGGCGCTTGGCCTCGGCATGTTCTTCCAACCGTTCGCTCTCGGCGGCAAAAGCTACGCAGAAGGGAGGCTCGGGCAGGCTCGTCACGTAACCCAGGATGTCCGGATTGGGGACGAGCTCCAGCGTCAGGCCGCCGCCTGATCGCTTGATCTTGTGCTCCCTCGCCCGCGCCGGTCGGAAATCCGCCACCGCCGCCACGGAAACGAATAGATCGGCGTCCGCCACCCGCGCCTTGACCGCCTCCAGCATCTCTTCCGCGCTCACCACGTTGTGGCGCGTGACCCCATAAGGGGTGGAAAGGCTCACGGGGCCGGCGATGAGGGTCACCTGCGCCCCCGCTTCCCGCAGCGCCCGGGCGATGGCAAAGCCCATTTTTCCCGAACTCAAGTTGGTGACGCCCCGCACCGGGTCGATGGCCTCGAAGGTGGGGCCCGCCGTCACCAGGGCTCGTAGGCCCGCCAGCGCCTTGGACTGGAAGACCGCCAGCGTCGCCTCCAGCAGCTCGTCGGGCTCCAGCATGCGGCCCGGCCCCACTTCGCCGCAGGCCTGATCCCCGCTCCCGGGTCCCAGGATTTCCACCCCATCGGCGGCGAGCTGGGCCATGTTGCGCCGGGTCGCCGGGTTGTCCCACATCTGCCGGTTCATGGCCGGGGCCACCAACAGCGGGCACTCCCGGGCGAGGCACAGGGCGGAGAGCAGGTCGTCGGCGAAGCCATGGGCGAGCTTGGCCAGGAAATCGGCGCTCGCTGGCGCCACCAGGATCGCCCGGGCAGCCCGGGAGAGTTCGATATGGGCCATGTGGTTTTCGACCCGGGGATCCCACAGGTCGGTATAGACCCGGCGGCCGGAGAGGGCTTGGAAGGTCGCGGGGGCGACGAAGCGGGTTGCCGCTTCCGTCATCACCACCTGGACACTCACCCCTTCCTGCACCAGGAGACGGGTGAGCTCCGCCGCCTTGTAGACGGCGATGCCACCGGTCAGTCCGAGGACCAGATGTCTGGTCTGGAAATCATCCATGACGCGAGGGAAAAACTGGCAGGAAATCGATGGTGGAAGTGTAAACTATGGCCCCGTTTCGGGAAATCGCCGAAGGAGAAGCGCAAAGATGGCCATCCCCGACTGGCCCGAGGCGGAGCGCCCTCGGGAACGGCTCCTCGCCGCCGGGCCTCAGGCCCTCTCCGAAGCCGAGTTGCTGGCCATTTTCCTCCGTACCGGGGTCAAGGGCATGAGCGCGGTCGACTTGGCCCGACGGCTGCTCGCACACTTTGGGAGCCTCTCCGCCCTGTTCGCCGCAAGCCTCAAGGACTTCTGCGCCATCCCCGGGCTCGGGCCGGTCAAGTACGTTCAATTGCAGGCCGTGCTGGAGATGGCCCGGCGCGCCCTCAGGGAAGAGCTCAAGCGCGATGGCGCCCTCACCTCCCCCGCGTCCGTGCGGGAATACTTGCGGCTGTGGCTGCAGGGCAGGGAGCGGGAAATCTTTCTCGCCTTGTTTCTCGATGCCCAGCACCGGGTGATCGAAACCGAAGAGCTCTTCGCCGGCACCCTGACCCAGACCAGCGTCTATCCCCGGGAAGTGGTCAAGCGGGCCCTTGCCTTGAACGCCGCCGCCGTGATCTTCGCCCATAACCACCCT
This sequence comes from Pelomicrobium sp. G1, assembly GCF_051905455.1. Taxonomy (NCBI): domain Bacteria; kingdom Pseudomonadati; phylum Pseudomonadota; class Hydrogenophilia; genus Pelomicrobium; species Pelomicrobium sp. G1. Next base: position 92,094 of record NZ_JBQACR010000015.1, on the reverse strand, counting down.
TCGGGTGTGGCCGAGCCCAGCCAGGCCGACGTGAGCCTGACCCGGGCGCTGAAGCAATCCCTCGCCCTGGTGGACGTCCAGGTCCTGGACCACTTCGTGGTGGCCGCCGGCGGCTGCGTGTCCTTCGCCGAACGGGGCCTGCTCTAAGAGCTTGAAATAGGCGTGCAAACGAGGCTACAATGCGCGCCTTTCGATCATCCCGTCAGGTAGCCTGCCATGGCACGAGTCTGCGAAGTCACCGGTAAGCGCCCCATGGTGGGGAACAACGTGTCCCACGCCAACAACAAGACCAAGCGCCGTTTTCTGCCCAACCTGCAGTACCGCCGCTTTTGGGTGGAAAGCGAACGGCGCTGGGTGAAGCTGCGGATCTCCAACGCGGGGCTGCGCCTGATCGACAAGAAGGGCATCGATGCGGTGCTCGCCGATCTGCGGGCCCGCGGCGAGAAGGTCTGAGGAAGGAGCCGCCGCCATGCGCGAAAAAATCAAGCTCGAGTCCACCGCCGGGACCGGATACTTCTACACCACCACCAAGAACAAGCGCACCACGCCCGACAAGCTGGAGCTGAAGAAGTACGATCCGGTGGCGCGCAAGCACGTGATCTTCAAGGAAACCAAGCTCAAGTAACGCCCGGGCCGGGAAGGCTCGCGCCAGCGCAAAGGGCCCGCCGATGGCGGGCCCTTTCGTTTTCCTACCGCCAAGCCTGGGCGGCCCGGTTCAGGCGTAGCAACGAAGCCGCCGGGAGAACTCCTGAAGCTGGGCGATGCCGCTCTGCTCCGCCCGCTGACACCAGTCCTGGAGCTGCTTGACCAGTTGTTCCCGGCTTAGAGTGGAGCGCTGCCACAAGGCGGTCAGCTCCTGGCGCATGGAATAAAGGGTTTCCAGCGCTCGGCTGTGTCGCAGCACCAAGGAGAGTTTCTCCCGCTCCTGGGCCTCCAGCTCGTCCTGATCGCGCAGCAGCCAGCGCTTCACAGCGGCGGGATCGACGCGCACGCCGTGCCGGGGCAGTCGCTCCTTGAGCCAGGCCATCTCTTCCTTCCATGCCCGCTTGACGGCTTTGGCGTAGCCTGCCAGCACTTCGTAGCGGTGGGTGATGATCGCCTGCAGCGTCTCCGCGTCGGGAGCCGTCTTGGCCGGATCGAGCTTGAGCTTCGGCGCCACCCGCTTCACCTGGGCGAGCCCGAGGGCGGCGAGGAGGCGGATGTAGAGCCAGCCGATGTCGAACTCGTACCAGCGGGCGGAAAGCTTCGCCGAGGAGGCGTAGGCGTGGTGGTTGTTGTGCAGCTCCTCGCCCCCGATCAGGATGCCCCAGGGAAAGATGTTGGCGCTCGCGTCCTCGGTCTGGTAGTTGCGGTAGCCCCAGTAGTGGCCCAGACCGTTGATCACGCCAGCGGCGAGCACCGGAATCCACAGCATCTGGATGGCCCAGATGGTGATGCCGATGGGGCCGAACAGGGCCACGTCGATCGCCAGCATGAGGACGACGCCCCAGGTGCTGAACCGGGTGTAGACGTTGCGCTCCACCCAGTCGTCGGGCGTGCCGTAGCCGTAACGCTCTAGCGTCTGCGCGTTCTTGGCTTCTTGGCGGTAGAGCTCGGTGCCCTCCAGCAGCACCTTGCGGATGCCCACGATCTGGGGGCTGTGGGGATCTTCCTCGGTTTCGCACCGCGCATGGTGCTTGCGATGAATGGCAGTCCACTCCCGGGTCACCATACCGGTGGTGAGCCACAGCCAGAAGCGGAAGAAGTGGCTGACGAGGGGATGCAGGTCCAGCGCCCGATGGGCCTGGTGCCGGTGCAGGTAAATGGTGACGGCGGCGATGGTGACGTGGGTGACGGCGAGGGTATAGACCACGTACCCCCACCAGGGAAGATCCATCATAAAACTGAAGTCCTTGTTTTGTTTAAGAAAGGGAAAACTGCAGGCGAACTGCTGGAACGAGTCTACAGGATTCCCGGGGGGAGTCAAGGGAACATTCCAAGAGCATCTGCCGCCGCCCGTGTTTCCGCGCGGCCCCGCCTGGGTCGCTCAGCGGGCGCGCTCCAGCACGGCGGCGAAGAATCCATCGGTGCCGTGCACGTGGGGCAGCAGGCGCAGCCGGGAGCCCGTGTCGATGAAAATGTCATGACGCGCCAGCACCTCGGACGCAGGCACCGGGGAGAAAGCGGGCGCGCGCTCGAGGAACGCATCCACGACGGCTTCGTTCTCCTCCTCCAGCAGGCTGCAGGTGGCGTAGACCAGGCGCCCGCCCGGCTTCACCAGCCGGGCGGCGGCGTCCAGGAGGGAAGCCTGGACGCGGGCGAGGGCGGCGACGGTGCCAGGGGACTGGCGCCACTTGAGGTCCGGGTTGCGCCGCAGGGTCCCGCTGCCGCTGCAGGGGGCGTCCACCAGCACCCGGTCGATCTTGCCGGCGAGGCGCTTCACCCGGGCGTCGTTTTCCGAGTCGATCCGCTGGGGATAGACGTTGGAGAGGCCGGAGCGCTTGAGGCGAGATTTGAGCTGGGCGAGACGCCGGTCGGCCACGTCGAAGGCGTAGACGCGGCCTTGGGAGCCCATGAGCGCCCCCAGGTGGAGAGTCTTGCCCCCCGCGCCGGCGCAGAAGTCCACCACCATCTCCCCCCGGCGCGGCGCCACCAGGTAGGCGAGCAACTGGCTCCCCTCGTCCTGCACTTCCACCGCACCCGTGAGAAACAGGCGACTGCGCTGGATGGACGGCTTGCCCCGCACGCGGATGCCCACGGGCGAATAGGGGGTCGGCGCCGCCTGTATCCCCTCCTCAGCCAGCGCTTCAAGCACGGCGTCCCGATCCGAGCGCAGGGTGTTCACCCGCAGGTCCAGGGGGGCCGGATGCTGAAGGCTGCGGCCGATGGCAAGGGCTACCGCTTCCCCGTAGGCCGCCGCGAGGCGCGCCCAGAGCCAGTCGGGAAGCTCCGCCTGAATGGGAAGCGGCAGGTTCTCGTAGCGCAGGCCCTTGAGTCCGGCGAGCCACCCCCGTTCCTCCTCCGACAGGGGCTCCAGTTCCCGCAGCTTGAATCCGCCGAAGCGGAACGCGGCGGCCAGGATGCGGCTGCGCGGGCTCGCCACCCCCGCCGCCTCCAGGAACCGGGCGTGGCGCAGCACCGCGTAGACCGCCTCGGCGACGAAGGCCCGGTCCCGGGCCCCCAGGTGGGGATGCTCGCGGAAGTAGCGGCTCAGCACCGCGTCCGCCGGATGCTCCATAGCGAGCACCCGCTCCAGGACCTCCCCCGCCTGGGCGATCACGCCGGGGCGCGCGACGTGCCTGTCCAGGGGGGGCCGTCCCATGGCGCCTGGCGCCTGCGGACGCCCCCGTACGGGGTAAGCCCTCACCCCTCCACCTCCGGCGAGCGCAAGGCCTCCCCCGGCGACCGCGCCCCGTCGATCTCCACCCGGCCTTCGCCGGTCAAGCGCAGCCGCCCCTGCACGATCCAGCGGATCGCCTGGGGATAGATGCGATGCTCCTCCGCCAGGACCCGGGCCGCCAGCCGCGCCTCGTCGTCCTCCGGCAGCACCGGCACCGCCGCCTGGATGATGATGGGGCCGTGGTCCAGGGACTCGGTGACGAAATGCACCGTGCATCCGTGGATGCGCACCCCCGCTTCCAGGGCGCGGCGATGGGTGTGAAGTCCCGGGAACGCGGGCAGCAGGGACGGGTGGATGTTCACCAGGCGCCCCCGGTAGCGCTCCACGAACCCGGCGGTGAGCACCCGCATGAAGCCCGCCAGCACGACCAGCTCCGCCCCGTGGCGATCGATGGCTTGTGCGAGAGCCTGGTCGAAACTCCCCCGGTCGGGGTGGTCGCGATGGGGAACGACCTCGGTGGCGATGCCGTGGGCGCGGGCGATCTCCAGGCCGCGGGCACCGGGCTCGTTGCTGATCACGGCGGCGACGGTCGCAGGCAGGCGCGCGCGCAGGATCGCTTCCATGTTGCTGCCCCGGCCGGAAATGAGGATGGCGAGCCGTGTCATGGGCGATGGATCTGCACCTGGGGTTCGGCGCCGCGGCGCTCCCGGACCTCGCCGATCAACCACACCGTCTCGCCGGCTTCACGGAGCAGTCCCGCGGCGGCCTCCGCGTCCTCGGCGGCCACGATCACCACCAGCCCGATGCCGCAGTTGAACACCCGGTAGAACTCCTGGTCGGCAAGGCCGCCCAGCTCCTTGAGCCAGGCGAAAAGGCGCGGCACGGGCCAGCGCCCAGCCTCCAGTGTCGCCACCACCTGCTCCGGCAGCACCCGGGGAATGTTCTCCAGCAGCCCCCCGCCGGTGATATGGGCGAGGCCTTTGACCGGGAGCGCATTGAGGAGCGCCAGCACCGGCTTCACGTAAATGCGTGTGGGGGCGAGAAGCACCTCGCCCAAGGGGCGCCCGTCGAAGTCGGTGGAAAGATCGAGCCGATTCAGCTCCACGATGCGCCGGATCAAGGAATAGCCGTTGCTGTGGGCGCCGCTAGAGGCAAGCCCCAGCACCACGTCGCCGGGCCGGATGCGGCTCCCGTCGATCAGGCGGCTGCGCTCCACGATGCCCACGGCGAATCCGGCCAGGTCGTACTCCCCGGGCGGATACATGCCCGGCATCTCCGCCGTCTCGCCCCCGATCAAGGCGCAGCCGGCCTGCTCGCACCCGGCCGCGATCCCGGCGATGACTTGCGCCGCCACACCCACGTCCAGCTTTCCGCAGGCGAAGTAGTCCAGGAAGAACAGGGGCTCCGCCCCTTGGACCAGGATATCGTTCACGCTCATCGCCACCAGGTCGATGCCCACCGTGTCGTGGCGGTTCAACTGGAAGGCGAGCTTGAGCTTGGTGCCCACGCCGTCGGTGCCCGACACCAGGACCGGTTCCCGATAGCCGGAAGGCAGGGAAAAGAGAGCGCCGAAGCCGCCGATGCCCGCCAGCACTTCGGGACGGAGGGTACGGCGGGCCAGGGGCTTGATGGCTTCCACCAGGCGATCTCCGGCGTCGATGTCGACGCCGGCATCGCGGTAGGTGAGGGACGAAGGGGGGGAAGGCTGGCTCATGGATTTCCTTGCGGAAGCCTCCGGCGCGCCGGGCGCTCCTCGCACCCGACGGGCGACGGGAAGAACTCGGGAACGCGTGGCAGCTTGCGGGTTAAAATAAATGCAAATTTTAATGGAAACCCGCTCCCATCGCTGTACGCCCGCCCGGGCGGCGTTGCGCGGGCGCGAGACGCCGTCTCGCCCCGGATGAATCAGCTCGTCCTGGCGCTGCAAACGGCGCCCCTTCCCAGCTTCGACAACTTCGTCCTCGGGAGAAACCGGGAAGCGGTGGCCGCCCTCAAGGCCCTTCTTGCCGATCCGGTCGGAGAGCCGATCGTCTACCTGTGGGGCGCCCCGGGATGCGGCCGCACCCACCTTCTCGGCGCCCTGGTGGAGGAGGCGAAACGGGCGGGCCTGCCTGCCGCGTTGGCGGCGGGTCAAGGCGCGGCGTGCCTGCCCGAGGCGGCCCTCCTCGCCCTGGACGACGTGGAGCGGCTCGACCCGGTCGGCGCCCAGGTCCTCTTTAATGTCCTGAACCGGGCCCGGGAGGGGGCCATCCGGGTGGCGGCGAGCGGTCCCTGCCCGCCGGCGCGGCTCAGCTTGCGGGAAGACGTGGCGACCCGGCTCGGGAGCGGGCTGGTCTTTGAAGTCCATCCCCTGTCGGACGGGGAAAAGATCGAGGCCCTCAAGGCCCGCGCCCGGGAGCGGGGCTTCACCTTGCCCCAAGAGGCGGCCCGGTACCTGCTCACCCGAAGCCCGCGGGACTTGGCGAGCCTGTTCGCCACCCTCGACCGGCTGGATCTGCGCTCCATCGAGCGCCACCGCCCCGTGACCGTGCGGCTGCTCAAGGAAGTGCTGGGGGAGACGGGGGACCCGTGACCGGGGGCGGCCGAGGAGAGGCGCGGGGGATTTCTCGGTTATACTTTGTCGTTTTTTCGGTCTGCTCCCCAGCTTCATGACCCTGCGGCTCGCTCTCTTCGACCTGGACAATACGCTGCTTGCCGGCGACAGCGATTTCGAGTGGGCCCAGTTCCTGATCGAGCAACGGGTGCTGGACCGGGAGGTCTACGAGGCGCGCAATCGGGAATTTTTCGAGCAGTACAAGGCGGGGACCCTGGACATCGAGGCCTTTCTCGCTTTTCAATTGAAACCCTTGTCGCGGCATTCGCGCCTCGAGCTCGATCGCTGGCACGAGGAATACATGCGCACCAGGATCCGCCCCATGATCACGCCGGCCGCCCGGGCGCTGGTGGAAGGCCATCGCCGCCGGGGACACGAGCTGGTCATCATCACCGCCACCAACCGCTTCGTCACCGGGCCGATCGCCCGGGAGTTCGGGGTGGAGCACCTGATCGCCACCGAACCGGAGGAGGTGGACGGGGCCTTCACCGGCCGGGCGGTGGGGGTGCCCTGCTTTCGCGAAGGCAAGGTCGCGCGGCTGGAGGAATGGCTCGCCTCCCGCAAGCTCGGCTGGGACCGGATCGAGGAGAGCTGGTTCTACAGCGATTCCCATAACGACCTGCCCCTGCTCGAACGGGTGACCCATCCGGTGGCGGTGAACCCGGATGCGCGCCTGCGGCGCCACGCCGAGGCGCGTGGCTGGCCGATCCTTCCCCTGCATGGAACGGCCCACTGACGGATGATCCGCAAGCTCCTGCGCCGCGTTTTCGGGCGCGCACGGTCTGCGCCCCTCGAGCCGCTGCGCATCCCCGTCGAGCGGCACGGGATCACCGCGGATCAGATCAGCCCCTGCGCCCGCCGCACAGTCTCTACCCTGCAGCAGGCTGGCCACCGCGCCTTCATCGTGGGGGGCGCGGTGCGGGATCTGCTCCTGAAGCGCACCCCCAAGGACTTCGACGTGGCCACCGACGCCACGCCGGAAGAAGTGCGGCGGCTCTTTCGCCGCTCCCGTATCATCGGCCGCCGTTTCCGCTTGGTGCATGTGCTGTGCGGCGCGGAGACGGTGGAAGTGTCCACCTTCCGCGGTGGCCCCCCGGATGAGACGGCTGCCGAGGAACTGCCCACCGACGAGCACGGGCGGCTGCTGCACGACAACATCTTCGGCAGCCAGGTGGAGGACGCCACGCGCCGGGATTTCACCGCCAACGCCCTGTTCTACGATCCCGTCTCCCAAGAGATCTGGGACTACCACGACGGCTACGCCGATCTCCGGAAGGGGGTGCTGCGCATCATCGGCGATCCGGAAAAGCGCTACCGGGAGGACCCGGTGCGAATGCTGCGGGCGGTGCGTCTGGCGGCCAAGCTGGACCTGAAGCTGGATCCGAAGACCGAGGCGCCGATCCCGCGCCTTGCCCCCTTGATCCAGAACGTGCCGGCGGCCCGGGTGTTCGACGAGATGCTGAAGCTCCTGCTCTCCGGCCACTCGCGCCAGTGCGTGCTCCAGTTGCGGGCCCGGGGGCTGCACCACGGGCTGCTGCCCCTCCTGGATGTGATCCTGGAGCAGCCCCTGGGGGAGCGCTTCGTGATGCTGGCGCTGGAGAACACCGACCGGCGCGTCGCCGCCGACAAGCCGGTGAATCCCGCTTTCCTGTTCGCCGCCCTCCTGTGGCATGAAGTGCTCGCCACGTGGAACGCTTTCCAGGAGCGGGGCGAGAAACCCGTGCCCGCCCTGTTCAAGGCCATGGACGAAGTGCTGGCGGTGCAAGAAGAGCGCCTCGCCATCCCCCGCCGATATGAAGCCATGATGAAGGAAATCTGGGCCCTCCAGCCCCGGTTCCTGCAGCGCTCGGGGCAACGCCCGTTCCGGCTCCTGGAGCATCCCCGGTTCCGGGCGGGCTTCGACTTTCTGCTGCTGCGCTGTGAAAGCGGTGAGCTGCCGAAAGAGCTGGGCGAGTGGTGGGACACCTTCCAGCGGGCCGCTCCCCACGAGCGCCAGGCCATGCTGAAGCCCGGGGAGGGGCCGCGCCGCCGGCGCCGGCGGCGCGGCAAGCCCGCGGCGGCCGCCGGGACGGCCGAAGGCCCGTCTGTCCAACACGGGGCGCCCGTCAAGGCCGACGCGTCCCCTTGAAGCGCGAGGGAAAGCCGTGGCCCGCGCATTCGTCGCCCTGGGAAGCAACCTGCTGCGGCCGGACCGGCAGGTGATGGCCGCCATCCGCGAGCTTTCGGAGCTGCCCGGCCTCGCCGTCCTGCGGCGCTCTTCCCTCTACCGCACCGCGCCGGTGGGCTACGCGGACCAGCCCGAGTTCATCAACGCCGTGGCCGAGGTGGAGACGTCCCTGAAGCCCCGGGAGCTGATGGCGGCGCTCCTCTCCATCGAACGTCTGCACGGCCGCCAGCGCAGCTTCCCCAACGCCCCCCGCACCCTGGACCTGGACCTCCTCCTCTACGAAGACCTCTGCCTCTCGGAGCCGGGCCTCACCGTGCCCCACCCGAGGCTCCCCGAGCGGGCCTTCGTGCTGGTGCCCCTGGCGGAGATCGCGCCAGAGCTGGAAATTCCCGGCCATGGGCGGGTCCGGGAGCTGGCCCAGCGCCTCTCCCATGAGGGCATTGAGCGGCTGGCGCCCGCCGGGGTCTCCCAGTGAACCTGGACGCCCTGCGTTATCTAGTGGTGGAAGGGCCCATCGGTGCGGGCAAGACCACCCTCGCCCGGGCCCTCGCCGAGCGCCTGGGCTGCGCCCTGCTGCTGGAGGACCCGGAGGAAAATCCATTCCTTCCCCGCTTCTACCAGGACAGCGAACGCTATGCGCTTCCGACCCAGCTCTGCTTCCTGTTCCAGCGGGTGCAGCGGCTCCAGCGCCTGTCCCAATACGACTTGTTCCAGCGCCTCACGGTCGCCGACTTCCTCCTGGAGAAGGACCCCCTGTTCGCGCGCCTTACCCTGGACGACGACGAGTACCGGCTGTACCTGGAGCTTTACCACCGCCTCGCCCCCGGCAAGCCCGTGCCGGACCTGGTGATCTATCTTCAGGCCTCGCCCGAGCGGCTGATGGAGCGGGTGCGCCGCCGGGGCAAGGATTACGAGCGCGCCGTCTCCGAGGACTACCTGGCCCGGCTCGCAGAGGCCTACACCCGGTTTTTCCACCACTATGAAGCCGCGCCGCTCCTCGTCGTGAACAGCGATCACTTCAACTTTGTTGATGAGCGCGCCGATTTTGATTTACTGTTGCAGTGCATTGGCGCCATGCGGGGCGTCCGGGAGTTCTTCAATCGAGGCTGATCATGCGCGTTACTCTCACAACTCTGCAGAAGATGGCCCGGGACGGGGATCCCATCACCATGCTCACCTGTTATGACGCGAGCTTTGCCGCTCTGCTGGACAATGCCGGGGTGGACACACTGTTGGTGGGGGACTCCCTGGGCAACGTGATCAAGGGGGAGGAGACAACCCTCACCGTGACCCTGACAGAGATGGCCTACCACACACGTTGCGTGGCGCGGGGCGCGAAACGAGCCCTGGTGATCGCCGACATGCCCTTTGGCACCTTCCAGGTGAGCCCGGAGAAGACTTTCGAGAACGCCGTGCCCCTCATGGCCGCGGGCGCCCACATGGTGAAACTGGAGGGCGGTCGGGAGATGGCGGAAACAGTGGCTTTCCTCACTCGGCGCGGCGTACCGGTGTGTGGCCACATCGGGCTCACCCCTCAATCGGTGCACCAGCTGGGAGGCTTCAAGGTGCAGGGGCGCGACGAAGCCCAAGCCGCCCGACTTATCGACGACGCCAAGGCCCTGGAGCAGGCGGGCGCCGGGCTCCTCGTCCTGGAGGCCATGCCAGCAACCCTGGCCCAGCAGGTGACCGCTTCCATCGGAACTCCCACCATCGGCATCGGCGCCGGTCCCCATTGCAGCGGTCAGGTGCTGGTGCTCTACGACATGCTGGACCTCTATCCCGGACGCCGGCCCAGGTTCGTGCGCAATTTCATGGCAGGAACAGGCAACGTCCAGGCGGCGGTGGGGGCCTTCGTGCAAGCGGTCAAAAACCACAGCTTCCCGGGGCCCGAAGAAAGCTTCGAGTAAATGGAGCTCGTGTCCCGCATCGCCGCCCTGCGGGAGCGGCTAACCGGCCACCGGCAGATCGCCTTTATTCCCACCATGGGGAACCTGCACGAGGGGCACCTGGCGCTGGTGCGCCTCGCCGGGAGCCACGGTCGACCCGTGGTGGTCTCCATCTTCGTGAATCCCCTCCAGTTCGGCCCGCGGGAAGATTTCGCCACTTATCCCCGTACCCTAGAGGAGGATTGCGAAAAGCTGCGGGAGCTTGACGTGGATGTCGTGTTCGCCCCGGACATGGAAGAAATGTATCCCGTCCCCCAAACGTTCGTAGTAGAGCTGCCCCGGCTGGGTCAAATCCTAGAAGGGGAGTTCCGACCCGGTTTCTTCCGGGGGGTAGCTACCGTGGTGCTCAAGCTCTTCAACATTGTGCAGCCCCGCTGGGCGGTCTTCGGCAAGAAGGACTACCAGCAGCTCCTGGTGGTGCGGGAGATGGTGCGCCAGTTCAACCTGCCCATCGAAATCGTCGCGGGGGAGACAGTGCGGGCCCCGGACGGGTTGGCCTTGTCGAGCCGCAACGGCTATCTCTCCTCCGCCGAACGGGCCGAAGCCCCCCGCCTTTACGCCACCTTGCGCGAGATCGCCCGGGCCATCGAAGGGGGAGCGCGGGACTTCCGCGTCCTGGAACGGGAAGCCCGGGACCGCCTTGACAAGGCGGGGTGGCAGGTGGATTATGTTGCGCTGCACCAAAGAGCTTCTCTGGAGCCTGCCCGGCAGGGAGATCGGGAGCTGGTGGCCCTCGCCGCCGCCCGGCTGGGCGGCACGCGGCTGATCGACAATCTGGAAATCACGGTTCCGGCCTGAGGGCCTTATACTTCGCGTTTTTTATCAAAAAAAAGCCAAAGGGGAGTGCCCGTCCATGCAGCGCACGATGCTTCAGGCGAAATTGCACCGGGTCACGGTGACCCACTCGGAGCTGGATTACGAGGGTTCCTGTGCCATCGATGAGGCCCTGCTCGATGCCACCGGCATACGGGAATACCAGCAGATCGACGTCTACAACATCGCCAACGGCGAGCGCTTCACCACCTACGCGATCCGCGCCGAGCGCGGGAGCGGCACCATCTCGGTGAACGGGGCCGCCGCCCACAAGGCCAAACCCGGCGATCTCCTCATCATCGCCGCCTACGCCGCCTATTCGGAGCCGGAGCTGGCCCGCTATCACCCCCGGCTCGTCTACGTGGACGGCCGCAACCGCATCACCCACACCAGGGACAGCATCCCGGTCCAGGCGGCCTGAGGACATCCCTCTCAAGCGCTGCGCCGGGCCCCGCGCAGTGCCTGCAGCCGGGCCAGATCCTCGGGCCGGTCCAGGTCCCAGCGCTCCGGCAGGCAGGCGACGCGCCAGTTCAGGCGCTCGAGCCGCTCCATGGTCTCGCGGAACACGCGGGCGCTGCCCCACGGGATCCCGGAGAAAAGCTCGGGGTTAAGGCGCCGCAGGCCGATCAACACGTAGCCGCCGTCTTCGGCCGGCGCGAGGACCGCGTCGGCACCCCGGCCAAGGGCCCCAGCGGCGGTCCGCAGGTCCTCGACGGTGAGGGGCGGGCAATCGGTCCCCACTAGCAGCGCCATGGGCGCCCGGTCCAAGGCCCTCTTCAGGGCCTCACCCATCCGCTCTCCCAGGTCCGCGCCTTCTTGGCCCATCAGAGCCACCCCGTAGCGGGCGGCGCAGCAGGCGAAGAAGGGATGCGCCGCGCTGGGGTACCCCGCTAGGGTGACGGGGCCCAGGCCGCTTTCCACCGCTTTCGCCAGGGTCTCCCGGGTCAGCCGGCGATGGAGCGCGGCGGCCCGTAGGGCCCCCAGGACCGGGATCAGCCGGGTCTTGACCTGCCCCGGCACCGGCGCCCGGGCGAACACGATGAGCTCGCAAACTTCCATCATTCCGTAATGGTACAGTTCGTCCTACCTCCCGTTTGATCGGCGTTCCCGGCCAGTGAGCACCGCCATCGTCTGGTTCCGCCAGGATCTGCGCCTGGCCGACAACCCGGCCCTCGCCCGGGCCCTGGCCCGCTGTCGGCACGTCGTGCCCGTGTATATTCACGCCCCGGAAGAATCCGGCCCATGGGCGCCGGGGGCAGCCTCCCGCTGGTGGCTGCACCACGCCCTCGCCGCCCTGGACGTTGCCTTGCGAACGCGGGGCTCCCGCTTGATCCTGCGCCGCGGTCCAAGCTTGGAAGCCCTGGAGCGGCTCGCGAGGGAGACGGGAGCCACCCACGTGTTCTGGAACCGGCTCTACGAGCCCGCCCACCGGGCGCGGGACCGGCGCGTCGAAGCGCGGCTTCGCGCCGCTGGGGTGCAGGTGGAATGCGCCAACGCCGCCCTCCTCTTCGAGCCGGGGTCCCTCCTCAAAGACGACGGCAGCCCCTACCAGGTGTTCACCCCTTTCTGGCGGGCCTGCCTGCGCCGGGGCTGGCCCGCCGATCCGATTCCCGCCCCACAGGCTCTGCCGCCCGTCCCCCCAGCGCTTTCTTCCCTCGAGCTCGAAGAGCTCGCCCTGTTGCCGAAAATTCCCTGGGACGGGGGCCTTCGCGCCGCTTGGTGCCCCGGCGAAGCGGGGGCCCAGGCCCGGCTCGAGACTTTCCTGGACAGCGCCCTCCCCCGCTACGCCGAGGCGCGGGACCGGCCGGACCTGGCAAGCACCTCCCGGCTCTCCCCCCATCTCCACTTCGGCGAGATCGGCCCGCGCCAGGTCGCCGCGGCGGTGAGGCGGCGCCTGGCCCTTGACCGGGTAGCGGCGCTACACGCCCACGGAGAAAGCTTCCTGCGGCAGCTCGTCTGGCGGGAATTCGCCCACCATCTGCTCATCCATTTCCCCCATACCCCAGAAGAACCTCTGGATCGGCGTTTCGCCCGTTTCCCCTGGGCCGAGCGCTACCGGGACGCCCTCGCCGCCTGGCAGCGGGGACGCACCGGGGTCCCCCTGGTGGACGCCGGCATGCGGGAGCTCTGGGCGACGGGCTGGATGCACAACCGGGTACGGATGATCGTCGCCTCCTTCCTCACCAAGAACCTGCTGGTTCCCTGGCAGGAAGGCGCGCGCTGGTTCTGGGACACCCTGGTGGACGCGGATCTCGCCAACAACACCTTGGGCTGGCAATGGGCCGCCGGCTGCGGAGCGGACGCAGCGCCCTATTTCCGCGTCTTCAATCCGGTGCTCCAGGGCCGCAAGTTCGATCCCCGGGGCGCCTACCTGCGCGGCCACTTGCCGGAGCTCGCGGGGCTTCCCGACGAGCACCTCCACGCCCCTTGGGCGACACCGCCCGCGGTCCTGGAAGCCGCCGGCGTTCGCCTGGGGGAGACTTACCCCCGCCCCCTCGTGGACCTGAAAGCGAGCCGGGAACAGGCCCTGGCCCGCTTCCAGCGCATCAAAAACCGCCTCATGCCACCCCCATAAAGGATGTTCTGTTCTTTTAGCTCCTTTTCAGCGGTAGCACCGCGCCAGGCGCTCCGGCGGCACCCCTAGGGCATAGGCGGCGCGCAGCACCCACATGAGGAGAATCGTGCGAATGATTCCGCCCTCTTCCCAGCGGCGGCTGGAGGTGACCACGGGCACGCGCAGGCACAGTGGCCGGCCATGCCGCTTGAGCCGCTTGGAGAGCTCCACGTCCTCCATGAGAGGTTGGTCGGGGAAGGCGCCCACTTCGAGGAACAGACGGCGCTCGACGAACATGGCCTGATCGCCTGTGGCGATGCCCGACAGCCGGGAGCGCAGGTTCATCAGGCGCTCCACCACCCGCAGCAGGGGATGGACTCCGGAGAGCCGCACGTCGAACCGGCCCCAGCGGCGACCGGTTCGTGCCATGCCCATCTCGATTTGCCGATGCGCGTCCGCCGGAAGTCGGGTGTCTGCGTGCAGGAACAGTAGCACGTCGCCCCGGGCAGCGGCGGCGCCGGCGTTCATTTGGGACGCCCGCCCCCGGGGCGCTGCCAGCACCCGGTCAGCCCAGGCTTGGGCGAGGGCCACGGTGGCGTCCCGGCTGCCTCCGTCCACCACGATAACTTCGCAGCACTGGGCGCGCAGGGGCGCCAGGGCCTGCAGGGTGTCCCCGATCACGCCCGCTTCGTTCAGGGCCGGGACTACGATGGAAAGACGCACGGGGCGGGAACCTGTCTCTTCTTTCTAGGTAGGGTCTTTTTTTACTTGTTGTGGCCCACGCAGCTTCAGCCCAGCGCCGCGACGCTGGACAGGCGGCGGGGGCGGGCTCGAGCCACGCTGTAGGCCGGCCCTCGTAGCATGCGATCGAAATAGCTCTCGAAGGCGGGCGAGCCCGGCGGCCAGTCGGCGAGGAAAGCCCGCTGCCAGCGGGCGTGATCGTAGGGAAGGGGCAGCGCCTCCACGCGGAGGCCCCCCACGCGGACCCCGTAAAGGATCTTTTCCGGGGCGGGTGTCGCGCCGATGCGGGTCACCACCCCGAAGCGGGTGCCGGCGAAATTGGGCATGCCCGCCGCCCCGTTGTTCACCACACAGCCCAGCCCCGCCGGCAGCGCCACCTCCCGCAGCACGGGCAGGCAGGTGTGGCTGCAGGCGAAGACCCGCACGTTCGCCTCGGTGAACCACCGGGCGGGCGCCTCGCTGGAAGCGAGGCCGTCCAGGCTTTCGGCAGAAAAATTCCAGCCGGCGAGGGCATGGGCGTCCCCATGGACGATGGCCACCCGCTCGCCCGCCACCTCCGCTACCAGAAACCTGGGCAGCACCGCCAGCCGTTCCACCAGGGCTGGGAACCCCCGGGCCGTCTCCCGCAGCCGGACCATGATGGCGTTGGAGCGTTCCACCACCGCATCGGGCACCCACTCGGGATAGGCGCAGCCGCACCCCGCGCCCTCCTCGCGGCGGGCGAGCTCCGTTTCCACGTTGCCCCGCAGGGCGTCGAAGGCAAGCACCGCCTCGTTGATCGCCTGGAAGGTGTCCGGCCGCACGTCGAACCAGTGGAAATCCCCGTTGAACACCACCCGGGCGGCGGGCTCCCGGGCGGCGAGCCCGAGCACCGCTTCCAGCGCCTGGGGGTTTCCGTACAGGCCGCCCACCACGTAGAGGGCCTCGGCGGCGAAATCCGCCGGGCGGTTCAAGTCCCGCGGCTCATAGCGATAGTCCAGGGGACAGTTGCGCCCCGGAATGGACCGGGCTTCCTCCATGGCACGGCACCTCGGCGAAAAAGCTCGAGTTTTTGTCGCTCCGCTAGGGGGAAATCTTACGCCGCGGGGCGCGGGCGAAGCACCGCTGGGAAATGACCGTCCGACTCCCGGGCATGAGAAAAGCGCCCCGCGGGCGCCTTTCTCGACGAGCCGGTTACGGCAACGCCGGCGATCAATCCAGACCCGGATTCTCCACGGGCTGACCCACCTGGTGATGGGCCATCATCTCCAGCGCCTTTACCATGCCCGAGTGATCCCACTTCGCCCCGCCGTTGGCCACGCAGGCGTTGAACAGCTCCTGGGCGGTGGCCGTGTTGGGCAGCGACACCCCAAGGGCGCGGGCGCCGGCCAGCGCCAGATTGAGGTCCTTCTGGTGCAGCTCAATGCGGAAACCCGGATCGAAGGTGCGCTTGATCATGCGCTCGCCGTGGACCTCCAAGATCCGCGAGGAGGCGAACCCGCCCATCAAGGCCTGGCGCACCCGGGCCGGATCCGCCCCCGCCTTGGAGGCGAATACTAGAGCCTCCGCCACCGCCTCGATGGTGAGGGCGACGATGATCTGGTTGGCCACCTTGCACGTCTGCCCGTCCCCATTGCCCCCCACCAAGGTGATGTTCTTGCCCATGAGCTCGAACAGGGGCTTCACCTTGGCGAAGGCGTCCTCGGGCCCGCCCACCATGATGGTGAGGGTGGCGTTCTTGGCGCCCACTTCCCCTCCCGACACGGGGGCGTCTAGATACTGGCAGCCAAGCCCGTTGATGCGCTCGGCGAATTGCTTGGTCTCGATGGGGGAGATGGAGCTCATGTCCACCACGATCTTGCCCGGGGTGATTCCTTCTGCCACTCCAGCCTCGCCGAACAGCACTTTCTGCACGTCCGGCGTGTCGGGCACCATGGTAATGATGACTTCCGCCTTTTGCGCCACCTCCTTGGGCGATTTGCAGGCGGTCGCGCCGGCGGCCGTGAGCTCCTGGGGCACGCCGCTGCGGCTGTGGGCGAAGAGGGTGTGGCCGCCCTTCACCAGGTTGAGAGCCATGGGCTTGCCCATGATGCCGAGTCCAATGAATCCCACGTTCATTGCTTTCTTCCTCCAGACGGTTCAAAGCCATTGATAGAGGCCAAGCGTTCATCAGGCATTTTGAGGACGCTCGCTAAAACTTATCGCTCCCGTTCCTCAGGCCGCCGCCCGATAGGGGGCAAACCAGCCGAGCCCCGCCTCGGTGGTGGTGGCCGGCTTGTATTCGCAGCCGATCCAGCCGGTGTAGCCGATGCGATCCAAGTGGGCGAACAGGAACGGATAGTTGATTTCTCCCGTCCCCGGCTCATGCCGCCCCGGATTGTCGGCGAGCTGGACGTGGGCGATTAGCTTCAGGTTCTTTTCCATGGTGCGAGCGAGATCGCCCTCCATGATCTGCATGTGATAGATGTCGTACTGCAGGAACAGGTTGTCCGAGCCCACGTCTTCGATGATGCCCACCGCCTGGGCCGTATGAGTCAGGTAGAAGCCCGGGATGTCGATCGTGTTGATGGGCTCGATCAGGAGCTTGATACCTGCTTTTTTAAGTTCGGCGGCGGCGAACTTAAGGTTATCGACGAAGGTTTGGCGGACTTTGTCTAGGGGGACCTCCGCGGGGGTGATGCCGGCGAGACAATTCAACTGCCCGCAACCCAGGGTCTTGGCGTACTCGATGGCCTTGCCCACCCCGTCCTGGAACTCGCCCACCCGGTCCGGGTGGCAGGCAATGCCCCGCTCCCCCTTGCCCCAATCCCCCGCGGGCAGGTTGTGCAGCACCTGGACGAGCCCGTGGCGGTCCAGGCGCTCCTTGAGCGCGTTCTTGTCGTAGGGGTAAGGAAACAGATACTCCACGCCTCGGAAGCCGGCCTTGGCCGCGGCGGCGAACCGGTCCAGGAACTCGACCTCGTTGAACATCATGGTGAGATTGGCGGCGAACTTCGGCATACGGGATCCTCTTTGTAAAAAAACAGGCCCCTCGCCCGACCGTCCCTGCGGGGGCGAGGGTCAGATACTGTCCATGATAACCGGCGAAAGCCTGCGGGCGACAGGGCGCTCGCTTCTTCGGGGAGGAGGAAGGCCCCGCCGCCCCGGGCCCGCAAGCACGGCGTTGTCACGCCGTCGCCGGTTCTTTGGTGCCCGCGCGGTCCTCGATCGGCTCGAATTCCTTGATCTGATCGATCTCGGGACCCATGGCAATGTTGGTCGCGCGCTCGGTGATCACCTCCACCACCACCGGGACCTTGTGCTCGTTGGCGAGATTTCTCGCGTCCTCGAAGGCGGCGGCAAGCAGGTTCGGATCGAACACGCGGATCGCCAGGCAGCCGAAAGCCTCGGCCGCCTTCACGTGGTCGACCCCGTATTCCCCGATCTCGGGCGCATTGATGTTCTTGAACGACAGTTGCACTTCATAATCCATGCCGTAACCCAGCTCCGCTTGACGAATCAGGCCCAGGTAGGCGTTGTTGAGCAGCACCAAGACGAAGGGGATCTTGTACTGGGCTGCCACTGCCAGCTCCTCGATCAGGAACTGGAACGAGTAGTCGCCCACGATGCCCACCACTTCCTTGTCCGGGCAAGCGAGCTTTGCGCCGGTGCAGGCCGAGATCTCCCAGCCGAGGGGTCCCGCCTGGCCGCACACCAAGTAATGGCGCGGCTTGTTAATCTTCTGGAACTGGCCGGAGGCGATCTGGTACAGCCCGATGGCGGTCACGAACACGGTGTCGTCGCCGAACACCTTGTTCACTTCCTCGAACACCCGCTGGGGCTTGATCGGGACGTTGTCGAAATGGGTCTTGCGGTGCATGGTGCGCTTGCGCTCCTGCACCTCTGCCACCCAGGCGCTGCGGTCGGCGAGCTTGCCCGCCGCCTGCCATTCCCGGGCCACTTCCACGAACAGCTCCAGGGCGAATTTGGCGTCGGAGACGATGCCAAGATCCGGGCAGAAGACGCGCCCGATCTGGGTCGGCTCGATGTCCACGTGGACGAACTTGCGCCCACGGGTGAAGACGTCCACGCTGCCCGTCATGCGGTTGGCCCAGCGGTTGCCCAACCCCAGCACGAAGTCGCTGCGCAGGTAGTTGGCGTTGCCGTAGCGGTGCTGGGTCTGCAGCCCCACCATGCCGGCGTTGAGGGGATGGTCGTCGGGCAGCGCCCCCCACCCCATGAGGGTAGGCACCACCGGGGTCTGGGTGATCTCGGCGAATTCCCGCAGCAGATGGCACGCGTCTGCGTTGATCACCCCGCCGCCGGCGATGATCAGGGGCCGCCGCGCCTCCATCATCATGGTGAGGGCCTTCTCGATCTGGCGCCGGTGGGCCCGCGGCTTGAACACCTCCAGCGGCGCGTCGGCCTCCGGATCGTACTCGATCATCTCTTTCTGCACGTCGAGGGGCAGGTCGATGAGCACCGGTCCCGGCCGCCCCGAGCGCATGAGGTGGAAGGCGTGGCGGAAGGCCCAGGGCACCTGGGCCGCCTCCATCACGGTGACGGACCACTTGGTCACCGGGCGAACGATCGACGCGATGTCCACCGCCTGGAAGTCCTCCTTGTGGAGCTTCGCCCGGGGCGCCTGGCCGGTGATGCACAGGATCGGCACCGAGTCGGCCATGGCGGAATAAAGGCCGGTCACCATGTTGGTGCCGGCGGGGCCGGAGGTGCCGATGCACACGCCGATCTTGTCTTTCTTCGCCCGCGTGTAGCCCTCGGCCGCGTGGGTGCCGCCCTCTTCGTGCCGCACCAGGACGTGCTTGATGGAGCTCTTGCGCAACGCGTCGTAAAGCGGCAGGATCGCCGCTCCCGGCACGCCGAAGGCAAGATCGACCCCTTCGCTTTCCAAGACCTTCACTGCCGCTTCCGCGGCGGTCATCTTCGCCATAGCGACCTCCTAATAGGATTTCAGTATATGAAATTATTTGTTGTTATATGGAATCAAGCATAGCACTGGAAATTGCAGAATGCAAATCAAACTTCCATAATATGAAATTATCGTCATCATAAGCCGCGCCTAGATGCGGCAGAATCCCTCGCCGGCGAAGCGGTCCACGACTCGGCTTCGCTTCGCCGGCAATCGAGCTCGAAGCACCACTAGAGTAGTTGAGTAGTTATAGATGCGCCCCACCTTGACGAGTTAAAGCGCTCGCGGTAAATTGGTCTGATAATCAGGCCACTTGATAACCTAGTGGCTGAGTAATCATAACTGTTTGATTTAACGAGACGAGTGATATTATGACGGTCATGGAAGCCCTGCAAGAAGTCGCCCGGCCGCTGCGCCTGAGCGAGACGGTGATCCGAGCGTTGCAGGGGCTCATCCGGGACGGCACCTTCCGTCCCGGTGACCGGCTGCCCACCGAGCGGGCGCTGGCCGAGCGCTTTGGGGTAAGCCGGGCCGTGGTGCGGGAAGCGATCGCCTGTCTGAAAGCGGACGGCTACGTGGTCGCGCGCCAGGGGGCGGGGGCCTATGTGGCGGCGCGGCCGGAGCTTCTGAGCTTCAAGCTGGCTCATGATCAGCCGGACTTGCAGGAGCTCGGCCACGTCTTCGAGTTGCGCTTGTCGGTGGAGAGCACCGCCGCCGAGCTGGCGGCCCTGCGGCGCACGTCCCAGGACATCGAGAAAATCGCCGGACCCTTGGCCGCCATGGACCGGGCGCTCGCGGGCCAGGGCAACGGCTCGGAGGCGGATAACGCCTTTCACCGGGCGATCGCCGCCGCCGCCCACAACCCCTACCTGGAGCGCCTGGTCGCCCTCATCGGCCATCCTTTCGCCGACAGCCGCCGTCCCACCTGGAGCGAGGCGAGCCTGGCCCAGGCCGCCCAGGCGGAGCACCGGCGGCTGTTCCAGGCCATCGCCGCCGGAGACCCGGACGCCGCCCGGGAAGCGGCCCGGGCCCATCTGGTTAGCGCGGCCGCCCGGCTGGGGCTGGCCCCCATGGAGTTCGCCCGGCCCCGCGCCATCCCCCCGAGCCCCTCGTGAAACATCCGGACTAGATTCCGGAGGCATCGATGCTCCACGCAGAACAGACCTCAACCCGAACCTCCGCCCGCCCACTGGTGCAGCGGCTGCGCCGCCTAGTGGGCCCCGACAACGTGCTGTCGGAGCCGGAGGAGCTACGCCCCTACGAGTGCGACGGGCTCACTGCGTTCCGGCAAGTGCCGGGAGTCGTGGTTCTCCCGGAAACCGAGGACCAGGTGGTGCAAATCCTGCGTCTGTGCTATGGGGAGGGCGTACCGGTGGTGGCCCGCGGCGCGGGTACCGGCCTCTCGGGCGGTGCGCTTCCCCTCAAGGAGGGGGTACTGCTCTCCCTGGCTAAGTTCATGCGCATCTTGGAAATCGATCCCCTGGCGCGCACCGCCCGGGTGCAGCCGGGGGTGCGCAACCTGGCGGTTTCCGAGGCCGCGGCACCCTACGGGCTGTATTACGCCCCCGATCCCTCCAGCCAGATCGCCTGCACCATCGGGGGCAACGTGGCGGAGAACTCCGGCGGCGTCCATTGCCTGAAGTACGGGCTCACCGTGCACAACGTCATGAAGGTGCGCGCCGTCACCATCGAGGGCGACATCGTGGAGTTCGGCGCCGACGCCCTGGACGCGGCGGGCTACGACCTGCTCGCCCTGATCACCGGCTCGGAGGGGATGCTAGCGGTCATCACCGAGGTCACGGTGAAGCTGCTGCCCGTGCCCGAAACCGCCCAGGTGGTGATGGCCGCCTTCGACAGCCTGGAGAAGGCGGGCGACGCCGTGGCCGCCGTCATCGCTGCCGGGATCGTGCCCGCGGGGCTGGAGATGATGGACCAGCTCACCACCCGAGCCGTGGAGGACTTCGTGCGCGCCGGCTATAACCTGGACGCGGAAGCGATCCTGCTGTGCGAGTCGGACGGCACCGCGGAAGAGGTGGCCGACGAGATCGCCCGGGTCACGGAGGTCATGAAGGCGTGCGGCGCCACGGAGATCCGCGTCTCCCGCAACGACTCGGAGCGGCTGCGGCTGTGGGCCGGGCGCAAGGCCGCCTTCCCCGCCGCCGGGCGCCTCTCCCCCGACTACTACTGCATGGACGGCACCATCCCCCGCAAGAAGCTGGGCCAGGTGCTGAAGGGCATCGAAGCGCTTTCCCGGGAGTACGGCCTGCGCTGCATGAACGTCTTCCACGCCGGCGACGGCAACCTGCACCCCCTCATCCTCTACGACGCCAACGTGCCCGGCGAGCTGGAGAAGGCGGAAGAATTCGGCGGCCGCATCCTGGAGATGTGCATCGAGGCGGGGGGCACCATCACCGGGGAGCACGGGGTGGGAGTGGAGAAGCTCAACCAGATGTGCGTCCAGTTCCGGCCGGCGGAGCTGGAGGCGTTCCACCGTGTGAAGCACGCTTTCGACGAGCGCGGATTGCTCAACCCCGGCAAGGCGGTGCCCACCCTCGCCCGCTGCGCCGAATTCGGGCGCATGCACGTGAAAGCAGGGCAGGAACGCTTCCCCGACCTGCCCCGCTTCTGAACATCGCCCTCGGCCTGACCCATGCAAGAGACCATCGATCGCATCGCCGAAATCCTGCGCCGGGCATCCGCCGAGGGCACGCCGCTCCACATCGTGGGCGGCGGCACCAAGCGCTTCTACGGCGGCCCCAGCATCGGCGAAACCCTGAACGTGGCCGCCTACCGGGGCATCGTGGACTACGAGCCCTCGGAGCTGGTGCTCACCGCCCGTTGCGGAACATCCCTTAAGGAAGTGGAAGCCGCGTTGGCCCAGCAGGGGCAGATGCTTCCCTTCGAGCCACCCCATTTCGGCGAAGACGCGACCCTGGGCGGGTGCGTCGCCGCCGGGCTCTCGGGGCCCCGGCGCGCGGCGAGCGGCGCGGTGCGGGACTACGTGCTGGGGGTGCGCATGCTGGACGGGCGCGGCACCGACCTCTCCTTCGGCGGGCGGGTGATGAAGAACGTGGCGGGCTACGATGTCTCGCGCCTGATGGCGGGCTCCCTGGGAACCCTGGGCGTGATCCTGGAGGTGTCCCTCAAGGTCCTGCCCCGGCCTCGGGCCGAGCGCACCCTGCGCCTGGAAATGGACGAGGGCCGAGCCATCGAGACCATGAACGCTCTCGCCGGCAAGCCCCTGCCCATCTCCGCCACCTTCCATCACGAAGGCCTCCTCTGGATCCGGCTCTCGGGGGCCGAGAGCGCCATTCGCGCCGCCCATTCGAAGATCGGTGGCGAGGAGGTCGCCGAGGGCGAAGCCTTCTGGACTTCGGTGCGGGAGCAGACCCACCCGTTCTTCGCCTCCAGTCCGCGGCTGTGGCGGCTATCGATCAAGTCCACCACCCCGCCTCTGGCCCTCGGTCCCCAAGCGATGGAGTGGGGCGGGGCTCTCCGCTGGATCGCCCGGGATGCCCCGGCAGCGGAGATCCGGGCCGCCGCCCTACGATCCGGCGGCCACGCCACCTTGTTCCGCGGCGCGGACGGGACAACTCCCGTATTCCATCCCCTGCCCGCGGCCTTGGAACGCATCCACCGGCGGCTCAAGCAGGCCTTCGACCCCGCCGGGATCCTGAACCCCGGGCGGCTCTACCCCGGCATGTGAAACCGAATGGAAACCCATCTCGCCGAATTCATTCGTCATACCCCGGAGGGCCGGGAAGCGGAAGCGATCCTGCGCGCCTGTACCCACTGCGGCTTTTGCACCGCCACTTGTCCCACCTACCAGCTCCTCGGCGACGAGCTGGACGGCCCGCGGGGCCGAATCTATCTCATGAAGCAGGTGCTGGAAGGGGCGCCAGCGACGAAGAAGGTGCAACTGCACCTGGACCGCTGCCTCACCTGCCGCGCCTGCGAGACTACTTGCCCTTCGGGGGTCAAGTACGGGCGCCTCGCCGACATCGGCCGCGCCGTCATCGAGCGGCAAGTGGGCCGGGGCCGGATCGAGCGGCTCGTGCGCGGCGCCCTGCGGGCCGTGCTGCCCAGACCCTGGATTTTCAATCCCCTGCTGCGGCTCGGGCAGCTCGCGCGGCCGCTCCTGCCGCCCGCCCTGAAAAAGAGCGTGCCGCCGCGCCAGGCGCCGACTCCGTGGCCCGCGCCCCGCCATCCGCGGCGCATGGTGGTGCTGGACGGCTGTGTGCAACCCGGGATCGCTCCCAACATCAACGCCGCGGCTGCCCGGGTGCTGGACCGCCTGGGCATCTCCCTGGTGCAGGCGAGGCACCCCGCCTGCTGCGGCGCCGTCCCCTATCATCTCAACGCCCAGGAAGAAGGGCTCGATTACGCCCGCCGCCTGATCGACGCCTGGTGGCCCCACGTGGAGCAAGGGGCGGAAGCCATCGTGATCACCGCCACCGGCTGCGGCGCCATGGTGGCCGAGTACGGCCATCTGCTACGCCACGACCCCGCCTACGCGCCCAGGGCTGCCCGGGTCTCGGCCCTTGCCAGGGACGTGAGCCAGGTGCTCGTCGCGGAACGGGAGCGCCTCGCCACCCTCCTCGATGGGAAGCCCAGGCCCAGGCTCGCCTTCCACGCCCCGTGCACCCTGCAGCACGCGCTGAAGCTCCGGGGGGCGGTGGAAGAGTTGCTGCGCGGCGCGGGCTTCGCCCTCACCCCCGTGCCCAACGCTCACCTGTGCTGCGGCTCGGCGGGCACCTACTCCCTCCTGCAGCCGGAGCTTTCCCAGAGGCTGCTGCGCAACAAGGTGGCGGCCCTCGCCTCGGGAAAACCTGAGCTCATCGCCACCGCCAACATCGGCTGCCTCACCCATCTCGCAAGCGGCACGGACTTACCCGTCAAACACTGGATCGAAGTGCTGGACGAGGCGATGGCGGCGGTCTGAAGACGGCTGCGCGCCCGTGCCACCGGCCCCGTGGGCGCGTCCCCGGTCACGACCGCCGAGCGTTTATCTCCCATTCAGGTAGCGATTGTCGTCGAAGGTGCTTACCCAGGCTGGCCTGAACACCGCCATCATGGCGATGAGCATGCCGGTGATCATGCCTTCGGGTATCGCGAGCAGAACCAGCAGGGGAAAGTAGCGGTCCGCGAGGACCGCGAAAGAATAAGCGCCGCCCGCCCACAACACCGCCCATGCCGCCAGAACCGCGCAGACCATGGCCAGGGCGGCGCCCCAGTAACCAGCTAGGAACACGTAAACGAAGAAGTTGGGGGGTAGGAAGCGCTCGCTCGCCTTGAGGATTCCGTGGCTCACCATCACCGGAACGAGGCCCATGATCAGGGCATTCAAAGGATAGTTCAGGGCGTCGATCTCGCCGTTGAGCGCGCTTGCCGCCAGCACGAAGCTCATGCCCGCCATGGCGAGCCGCCAGCCGAACATGAGGGTGAGCAAGGTGGCCCCCAAGTAATGGTACTCGGTCCCGGGCAGGAGGGGCGTCTCGATCCACCACAGCACCATGAGCATCACGCAGGTGCCGAGATAGGCGTTAAGCTTTGCCTTGTCCTTGAGCCGTACCCAGGGGGCCCGGCGGATCAGGTGCACGAGGAGCAGCCCGTAGAGAACGGTCGCCACCCAGTACCAGTGAGCTGGGAGCAGATTTAAAGGGATGCTCATGATTCAACCTCTCGCCGCGTCCCGTTGCGGACACTAGAATCTATCTCAAAATCGGGTAGGGTGCGTTGAGCGCAGCGAAACGCACCGCTGTTTCAGAGGCGTCGCGACCGTGCGTTGAAGCGCACCTTATCGCGCTGGCGATTTTGAGATAGGTTCTAGAAACTCATACGCGCGCAGACAGCAATTTTGAGATAGGTTCTATTGAGAATTACGTAATCTCGTGACATCAGAACAGCTCAGCCTGTTTCCAGAAGGCGGCGATGAGGGATGTGCGTCGCTGTGCCGATTGGAGCTTGCCGCGTGCGGTGATGGCGAGGTCGGCAATGGAGCTGGGGCAGTAATTCGCAAGGGCATGTCGCTTGAGCCAGGCCCACAGGTATTCGAGCGGATTGAGCTCGGGCGCATAAGGTGGCAGGAAGGCCAGCTCGATCTTTTCCTCCAGGCCGTCGACGTAGTCCCGTACCAGACGGGAACGATGGGCCTTGAGACCGTCCCAAATGATCAGCAAGCGTCGTCCGATCTGTTTGACCAGTGCCTTGAGGAACTCGACGATCTGCGGCCCTTTGATCGATCCCTCGTGCAGGCGGAAATTGGCGTTCGTGAAGCTCACCCCGGCGATCTCCGCGCCGAGCTGCGTTTGCAGCGCGCGCCGTTTCCGCTCGCGCTCGTCGCGATCCTCTACTTCCCTGTAGCGGGTTTCTGCCAGACGCCGGGTGCGATAGGCAAAATGCGAGTGCCACAGCGCCGCCTGCGGGCGCGGGGTCTTTTCTTTTAGCTCGGCGGCCATGTCGGTATAGCGCAACAGGGCGTAGAGATAACCGGTAGACAGGGCATGCTCCTGTGCGGCCCGCTCCAGAGCTGCCGTGCGCTTCATGAGTTCACCGAAGTCGGCCCATGAAACTGACTGGCCAAAGCAGGTTACGGCGTTCTTGGTTCTCATGCCTGGGTTTTCCCTGTTGGGCATCGGGCCGGCATCGTAGTCCTTGGCATGGTCCAGCGCCTCCTTCGCCAGTGCCGCAAGCTGCCGGATGGGCAGCCCAGGCTTGGTCATGGACAGCCCCGCAGAGAAATGAATATCCGGATTGCCGGCAACATACCGTGCGAATTCCTCGCGCATCCTGCTTGCGAGCCCAATCATCGAATGCCACGGGCCGATGAGGAAGAAGTCGTCGCCGCCGGCGAACACGGTATAGGTGTTCGGAAATTCTTTTTGACACAACCACGGCAGATATACGGTGAAGAAGGCGTTCACCTGCCTAGACAGCGCGGCCATCTTTGCGAAGGTGGGACGCTCCAGTCCTTTTTGGAAGATGAGCCCCAAGTTATCCACGTCGCCCTTGAGCGTCATGAGTGCCTCGACGCCAATCCATCGGCCGTTTTCGTCGAGCCTGCGGTCGTTGCGCGCGAGATGGTTCAGGGTCTTGGGCTCGTGCGGATCGGGCTCGAAGTCTTCAGCCTTCTCGATACCTCGGTAACGCTCCGCATCCCAGGCATTCATCTCGCCAAAGCGCGGTACATGGGCGTTGATGTGCCGCCGCGCATAGCCGTTCCAAAGCGGCGCATCGGGCGATTCCGGGAGCGAGAAATCCCAGGCACGGACCAGGTTGCCGGTTCTCGCCTCGTTGCCGAAGCGGCCGGTGTCCGCTTCGCTCTCGGTAAAGTTCACGCGATAGCCGAAGAGGTCGAGACGCAGCGTATGGTGATTGAGGGGACTGCGGGTGATAAGCACACGCTTCTGCGTGGCAAGCCATTTTCCGGTGTCGATCTGGTCCGCCGCCAGCGCGCTCACCCAGGTTTCGTCGGCAATGTTTACCACGCCGGGCGAGCGGCCGTCGATGCGGCATTCGCCGTGTTCGAAGCGGTCGAGGAAGTCTTCGAAAACAGGTTTCGGCGGAGTCTCGCTACACAGACCGAAGCGTTGCAGCTTTGTCATCTCCAACTGCTGGAACAACCGGACCATCAGTTCGCGAAAGGGGCTCACATTGCCCTCGCCGTGTTTGAAGTGCTCAGCGCTGGCGGGCAGCCAGGCGAGCAAGAGACCCGACTGGCCATAGGTGTGCTGGAGAAACCAGTCATTAAGTTCTTTCTGTACAGCACACAGCTTCTCGACGGTCGCCGCGGCATTCGGCGCAACGATGAGGAACTTACCGGCCGCGTTGACGACCTGGCTGGTGGCGGGGAGACTCAACACCTCCAGTACCTTCAGCGCCGCGAGGTCAGTGAGCAGTGACACGTAGAACGAACGCCCGCGCAGCAGCTTCGCGGCGCGCTTCTGGGTACTGCCGCCCTCGGCAAAGATGAAGTTCTGGATACCGGTGAAATCGCCTTGCACCAGAAGGAATTTCTTGTCTTCCCACGCCTGGCGCGCCTCGGCGCTTTCACGACGCGCCTTGTCCCACTGTGCGCGCAATTGCTCGCGTACGGCTGCGGCATCATCACCGCGGTCATGGTGATAGCGCCACAGCGCCACCGCCAGCGCCGCCGTGGTCTTCGAATGATCATAGAGCGACACATCCGGCCGGACGTTTCCGCCGATGCCCGCCGTCGTCGAGGGGATGGCATGGGTGAACGTCAGCCACAGGCTGTCGAAGTGATCGAGCCACAGCGCGAGGTAGTACCGGTGGCTCGCCGGGACCAGTTTTATACCTTCCAGAAACTGATTGCACAGTTCAAGGTAATGAGCCTGTGCCGCGTCTTTGCTGTCACTTTCGCATTCCGCGGCGGAAACGGGAAAGATGGTCTCTGGTGCCAGTGGTTTCAGGGGATAACGCCAGTCGCTCGTCTCACGCCGACCGTCCAGGTGGATACGCTCCAGTAACGTTTCCTGCCGCGTGGTGTAGTGATTGAGCCGGCGCCCTTGTTGTTCATGTTCGTCGGCCGCGCGGTTGTAGCTCTCAAATTCCTCGCGCTCGAAGCCCGAAGCAAGCCGGTCCGCCGTAGCGATGATCCATTGGAGATAAGTGTCCGGACGGTGGTGCAAGGCCGCCGCATTGATAAGCGAGTCGTCCGCATTTTTCTCGCGCCATGGTGCAAATGGGCTCATGTCCTCGCCCACCAACTCCGGCAACCAGTCTTCCAGCAAATCCAACCCAATAGCCGTGTACGCGGCATGGATGTGGGTGCGGCGCCCGTTCGACTCTGGACAATACAACCCCTCGTTGATCTGCTGGCGAGTATTGCCATCCGCATCTTTCTCGAGAGCCTGCGGAATCCGAGCCCGCTCGGCGAACTTGCCCAAGTCGTGCATGAATGCAGCCAGCGCGACCCGGCAGGATGCATCTATCAAAGGTTTGTCACTCACGATACCCCCTTGAACGGCGGCGTGCGCCAGCGGCCGTTCTGCTTGGCGTCGCCGAGAAAGGCGGGGGTGAGGAAACGGACGGTGTATCGGCGCTCGGTCATTTTCATGGCGACTGCCCTTTTCGCGTTGTCGATCATAGTCGTCTGCCCTTCACGGCGTGTCGTTCGCAAGCTTGTCTCACCCCAACAGCCGCTTGAACAAGGCCTCGAGTGCTTTGTATAGCCGATCCGCCGAGGCGAGCGGCTGCCGAAACTTCGGATACGACGGCGCATTGCCGTGCACGAGCGCATTGCGCAGATTTTTCAGCATCCAGTAGGCCTCTCTCTTCCAGTCTTCGTGTTGGCCGGCCTAGAATTCCTGCTCTAAGGCCTCGATGGCGGCCTCCCGTCCTTCCTTGAATTGCTGCGGATCGAGCCCGCGTTCGAGACGCTCGCGGGTGACGAAAGCCTCCCAGCCGAAGATCGCCGCGCGCAGATAATCGCCGCGCGCGAGATACTGGTAGGCGAGTTTGCGTTGATGCTCGGCGAGGTCGGCACCGCGGACCCAGGCGAGCCGTTCGGCCAGCCGCTTCTGGAAGATGCCCGAGGCGCCGGGCAGGCTCGTTTCGAGCTGCGGGAGGAAGGTGAGAAGCTTGCGCCTTGCATCGGCGAGATTCTGTGTCTGCTCGTGAAAAGCCGCTTCTTCGAGACAAGCTGTCTTGTCGGCGGGGACGCCGTCGGCCGCAAGCAGCGGTGCGAAGGCGCCGTAATGCCCGGTGGCATCGTAGCGGTCGAGGGCATCCACCCAGCGTTGGATGGCAAGCAGCCCATCGAGCCGCAGCACGAGCGCCACACCCCCTTCGGTCATCTCGAGCGCCCCGTACCAGATGCCCTCGATTTCGAGCTTGCCCACGCGCTCGAGCATGAAGGCGGACACCAGGCCGAGCATGCTCAAGTGCCTGAACGCATGGGTGAGATCGAAACTCACCTTCCCGCTCGGCACCGCTTCGGCGACGGTTTCTAGAATGGCACGCTGCTCCGGGGCGTTCCTTCCGTAAGGAATGAGCCGCGGGAGCACCTCCATGCCGACGGCCCGGCTGAGCAACGGTTGCAGCCGGTCCAAAAGTCCTTGATCCACCCTCGCCGCCGGTTCGGCATCCAGGAGCGCAAGCCGCGCCTCTTCTTCCTCTCCCTCGACCGCGAGGTTTTCCACGAACACCCCCCACATGCTGCCTGCGGTTCCGAGAACCACGAGCCGCTGTGGGGCGAGCCGCTCGGCAAGCGCCAACCCAAAAAAGGCCGTCTCGCGCTCGTGCCCGCCCGGAAAGCGGTAACGCGCGCTACGATAGCCGGTCTTCGGATCGTCGCGGCCTTTGCCGAGAAAAGTCACCAGCGAATGCATCTCGCCTTTTCTTTCGAAAGCAGGATGGCTGCAGCGGGCAAGCATGCGGGACACTTGTCCCGATTCGCGAATCGCCCTAAAATACACATTAGGAGGTGTATAGCATGCGCACCAACATCGTGCTCGATGACCGGATCGTCAAGGAAGCGATGCGCCTGACCGGCGCCAAGACGAAACGCGAGGTCGTGGATCGCGCCCTGCGCGAGCTGGTAGCCCGCCGCAAGCAAAGCGCCCTGCGGGAGCTGGCGGGGCGCGACCTGATCGATCCGGCCTATGACGTGCGCGCGGTGCGGGCCGGGATGAATCGTGATTCTCGTTGACACGTCCGTCTGGATCGACTGGTTGCGGCGCAAAGCTACTGCAGCCGCGCGCGCTCTCGACCAGCTTCTCGACCAGGAGGACCTCGCTTTGGCCCCGGTCGTCTTGCAGGAGTTGCTCCAAGGAGCGCGCGGCCCCCGGGAGTTGGAAGTGCTGCGGTCGCACTTCGCTTCGTTACCGATGTTGCAGGCGAGCGCGGATACGTACGCGGCGGCGGGCGCCCTGTATGCTCGCTGCCGCTGGGAGGGTTTCACCCCGCGCAGCCCCCACGCTTGCCTGATCGCGTGCCTCGCCATCGAGCACAGAGCGGCTTTGTTGCACGATGATCGGGATTTCGAGCCGTTGGCCCGCGTCGAGCCGAAACTCAGGCTCGTTGCAGTCTGAGCGGCAGGCAAGCCGCTCCAGGCGGAAAGTCTATCCGCTGCGGCGGGTCGTCGTTTGTCGCTCATGGCGCGCCAATCGCTTGCTTTTCGTACCACGCGCCGACTCGGCCTCCTGCCCTCTGCAAGCCCTGCTTGCTGCCTCGGGAGAGAAGCCGGATGGCGTATCGTCGATGGCCGTGAAATGGATGGACTTAGGAGGCAGTTTGAGGCGATAGCGTTTAGGCCGCTTCCCTTCGCCGTGAATCAGGTACGGGCGAGCGGAAACATCCAGGGCGCGGGTCAATAGCTTCTTGAGCTTGGAATTGCGCTCGAGAAAGTCGTCCTTGCTCATACCTTTGGCGTAACGCTTTACAGTCGCCTCGTCGCCCCCCATCGGCCCGAGAATCGTGCGATATTCGCGCAGGTACGCCTCGGCGTACTCCTTTTCTGGAACGCCATCCTTTGGGCAAGCGAGGGGCTCGCGGCCCTCGGCGGCGCGCCTCGCGAACCAGGCAAGAAAAGCAAGATCCGCAGGCGGTAGCGGTACGATCCTCCCGCCGGCCCGGATACGCCGGCCATCGAGATCGATCACCAGCTCGGGAGGCCCAAGCATCTCCTGAGCCGCCGCCACCACCTCGCTGAAGCGCGCGGCGCCCGCGAGCAGCCGCCTGGGTAATTCGTGGCGCAGGCGGACGAAGGGAATATCGGCCAATGTGACTTTGGCATCCCGGGCATCGATGGGCCGGTTTTCCGGCGGATGGGTGTAAATCACACGGCTGTAAGGCGTGGGGTAATAAAACTCCTGATTCGATTCGTACGGCGTGGACACGAGCACGTGGGACAGCCGGTCCTGGAGCCTGCCGTAGAGGGAAAGTGCATAGCCCGCGTAGTAACCCATGGTCTTACGTCCGCCGGCGATGGACACATGGAGCGCCACTTCTTCCGAGGCCGTGAGCTGGCGAATGCGTTCGGTCAGGAAGTCCGCTACCCGTTCGTTGTCCTCTTGCGTGCGAATGTCCTCCAGCGCACCGCCTTCCGGCCAGCTCAGCACATGAATACGCGTTTCGTCGAAAGCGATCCCCTTGAGTTTGTAATCCAGACACAGGCGATGGAACCAGCCGGGATCCTTCGAAAGGAGCGTAAGGCGCGCCCGCTCGGCGCCTTCGGCCGTAGTGATCAGGTGCACTTCGGTGGGGACGAAGGCCGGCCTGCCCTCAGGCCTCACCGCGAGGGCATAGAGCGTCTCCGTCACCACCTGGGGCGAAAGCCCGGTCACCGCCAGCAGGATGCGGCGCGGGTAACGGTCGGGGCGCATCGGATCAAGTTCGCTCATCGCCGGACAATGTCGCAGAAATTTTTACCTCGCGGGCAACTTGCAAGCTTGCGAGGGTGTAGTGCCCGAGGCCCATGGTCGCGCCCGCACCGGCATGGGTCCACTGCCCCAGCCACAGGTAAGGCCAGAAGGGCGCGAGGTCTTGGCCGTCGATGTCGATCCGCCCCACCAGGCCGCCCAACCGCATGAGGGTTTTTTGACGCGCCGAATATCGAGTCCAGTCCTTCCAGGCGAGCTCGCTTCGGGTCGCGATCGTCTCGGCGTGAGTCACCAGCGCCTTGAAATCGGTCTCGAGCGGCGTATCGGTATGAAAGTAGGTGAGCATGGAGATCCGGCGCAGAAGGTTGCGGAATAAGTCCGAAAAGCGGAACTCCGCGGCGCCCACGTGGCGCCCGTCGCGTTTGATGCGCAGGGGCGTGTGCAGGTGGATGGTGATCGCCGGGGGCACGGGAGGCACTGGGACCGGCAAGGGTGGAAGGGGCGCAAGCACTCCGCCCTCCTCGTAAATTTTTATCCAGGCGCTGGAGCCCGGCGCCTCTTCCTGGCACACGCGCCGGAGCATCAACCGATTGCCGGCGATCCCCCGTTCGCCCGAGGCAGCGCGCATCAAGGCGTACAGAATGGCCGCAAGATGGCGGTTTGCATCGCCGAACAAGGTCAAAAGAAGGCTGACGCGCCCATCGTCGCCGGGCGCAGGTTCCGGACGCAGCGCAAACGGATGGGGAACGGCTTCGTAGCGACGCATCTTGGCCGCGTCGGGCGGCGGCGGCGTCTGAAAGACATAGGGGTAGAGGCAAGTGCGGTACAGCAGGCAGCTTTCGCAGCGCCGCTCGCGGGTCACGCAGACAGCGCGTTTGAGCGCATGCCCAAAGGCGCCTCGCCAGGCGGAGCCCGGGAACTCGCCCAGGATGACCGGGTTGTCGGCGGCAAACTCCAGCCGATAGGCCCCGATGGGAAGGTGCGGACGGCTCGTCCCCGGCTCCATATCCCCCAAGCGGCACGGTGAGGCCATAAGGACCTTACCCGCCCTCCCTATGCAATGAAATGCATGAAACTCTGTCTTTTTATCGCGAGGAGACACGCCCCGCCATTATGGCAAGCTTGCGAAAGAAATGGAATGCGTTTCATGCCAGGCGAGTGGCAGTCCTTCCGCGAGGTGGTGCCGGGCAGGGGTCCCGGGGTCAGGGCTAGGCCAGAGGGAAAGGGTCGAGCGTTGTCTGCCGATTCGCTGGCTACCCGGTGATGCCGCGGGGATGGAGCGGCGGTAGCGCGAGGCTGCCTGTTTACAGGCTATCTCAAAATTGCCGGTGCGGTAGGGTGCGCTTCAGCGCACCGTCGCGACGCCTCCGGAACTGCGGTGCGTTTCGCTGCGCTCAACGCACCCTACCCAATTTTGAGGATAGGTTCTACCGTTGATACGTGCCCACCAGCTCCGCGACGGCAAGCACGTGCCCTTGCATGGCTTTTTCCAACTGGGCCTTGGTGGGCTTCTTCAGGTCCGGCAGCACCGTGTCCAGGGCGTAGAGCTTGTGGAAGTAGCGGTGGCGGCCGATGGGCGGGCAAGGGCCCCCGTAGCCCGTGCGCTTCCAGTCGTTCAAGCCCTCCAGGGTGCCCGGCGGCAGCTTGGCGCCCACCGCCTCCGGCAGTCCGGTGGCGGTGGGCGGGATGTTGTAGAGCACCCAGTGCACCCAGGTCATCTTGGGCGCCTTGGGATCGGGGGCGTCCGGGTCGTCCACGATGAGCGCGAGGCTCTTCGCGCCAGCGGGCACGCCCGTCCAGGCGAGGGGCGGCGATACGTCCTCCCCGTCGCAGGTGTATTTCCTCGGAATTTGCCCCTGGTGGGAAAACGCGCTGGAAGTGAGCGTGAGCGTCATGGCAGCCTCCTTGGCGCCGCCCGTCGCGATGGGGGCGGCGCCGGCCAACACGGCGAGCAGGGCAAGGCCTATCATGGCCCCGCGCCGCCGCAGACAGTTTGTCGAATGCGGCATCCTCCGCGCCCCGGCCATCCGCCCGGCCCCTCAGAGCTCGGCGAGCATGGCCTCGGCGCTCGAGACCTCGAACTTGCCCGGCTGCTCCACCTTGAGCTTTTTCACCACGCCGTCCTCTACCAGCATGGCGTAGCGTTGGGAGCGGACGCCCATGTTGCGGGCGGTCAAGTCCAGTTCCAGGCCCAGCTTGCGGGTGTAGTCCCCGTTGCCGTCAGCCAGCATGCGCACCTTGCCGAGGGCCTTCTGCTCCCTGGCCCAGGCGCCCATGACGAAAGCATCGTTCACCGAAATGCACCAGATCTCGTCGATGCCTTTGCTCTTGAGCTTTTCGTAATTCGCGACGAAGCCGGGCACGTGCTTGGCGGAGCAGGTGGGCGTGAACGCCCCGGGCAGCCCGAAGATGACGATGCGCTTGCCCTTCGCGAGGTCCGCGACGCGAAAGTCGTTGGGGCCGACGGCGCAGCCCGGCTGCTCGGTTTCCACGTACTCGGTGAGGATGCCGTCGGGAAGGCGATCGCCGACTTGGATGGGCATGGGGTTCTCCTTTGTTCCGATCGGGACGATTTTCATCTTAGCGCCACCGCCGATCCCTTTCCACCCGCGCCGCCTGCCGTACAATGATGGGCCAGAGGTCCGGTCACATCCTGCCTGGCATCCATGCCTTCCGCCCGTTTCCAACGCGCCCTGGCCCTGATCGACGCGCTCCACCGCCAGGACCCCCACACCGAGGTGGTGGATGGGGTTCCGCGGCCGGGCGAAGCCCTCTACGCCGAGCGCATGGGCGCCTGGGTGGAGCGGCTGCGGCCGGAGGCCTCCGAGCCGCTCAAGCTGGCGGCCCGCTGCCAGCACCTGAAGCGCTGGGCCATCCCTCGGGACAGCTACCCCATGGACCGCGCC
This sequence comes from Pelomicrobium sp. G1, assembly GCF_051905455.1. Taxonomy (NCBI): domain Bacteria; kingdom Pseudomonadati; phylum Pseudomonadota; class Hydrogenophilia; genus Pelomicrobium; species Pelomicrobium sp. G1. Next base: position 57,823 of record NZ_JBQACR010000015.1, on the reverse strand, counting down.
GGCTATCACCGGTGGCGGACGGCCCAGGCCGAGGCCCACGCCCGGCTGGCGGGGGAGCTCCTCAAGGAGGCGGGCTACGAGGAGATGACCGTCGCCCGGGTCCAGTCCTTGATCCGCAAGGAGCGGCTGCGCCGGGACCCGGAAGCCCAGTGCCTGGAGGACGCGGCGTGTCTCGTGTTCCTGGAGCACGCCCTGCCGGGCTTCGCCCGCCGGCATGACGAGGCCCAGGTGATCGACATCCTGCGCAAGACCTGGAACAAGATGTCGCCCCGGGCGCGGGAAGAGGCCCTGGGGCTCGAACTCGCGCCGCAAACCCGCGCCCTGGTGGAGCGGGCGCTCTCAAGCGGCTGACCGCTCGCGCCCGTGCCGCGCCAAGGCCCAGGCCACGTGGGCCCGCACTAGAGCTGACGGATGGTCGCGCCGCGCTTCCAGCGCCGCCACCACCTCCGGTGTGGTGGCGGCGTTGCCCAGGGCCACCGCGATATTGCGCAGCCACCGCTCGTAGCCCAGGCGTCGGATGGGGCTGCCGGCAAAGCGTTCGAGAAACTGCTGCTCGCTCCAGCCGAAAAGCGCCACCAGACTCGCGTCGTCCAGCCCGTTCCTCACGGCGAAATCCGGCTCGGGGGAGGTCTTGGCGAACCGGGTCCAAGGACAGACGAGCTGGCAATCGTCGCAGCCGTAGATGCGGTTGCCCATCAGGGGGCGCAGGGCTTCGGGAATCTCTCCCTTGTGCTCGATGGTCAGGTAGGAGATGCAGCGGCGGGCATCGATCCGGTAAGGGGCAATGATGGCCCGGGTGGGGCAGGCGTCGATGCAGCGGGTGCAGGTGCCGCAGTGGTCCGGCTCGGGCGGGTCGGCGGGAAGGGGAAGATTGGTATAGATCTCGCCCAAGAAGAACCAGGAACCCGCGTCCCGGGCGAGGAGCAGGGTGTGCTTACCCCGCCACCCCACGCCGGCGCGGGCCGCGAGCTCCACTTCCATCACGGGGGCGCTGTCGGCGAAAGCCCGCCAGGCGAACCCCTCCACGTGCCGGGCGATGCGGCGCGCAAGCTGCGCCAGCCGCGTTCGCACCACCTTGTGGTAGTCCCGCCCCAGGGCGTAACGGGACACGAAGGCACGCTGGGAATCCCCGAGCACGGCCCAGCTATCCCGCGCCCCGGGCGGCAGGTAGTTCATCCGCGCGCTGATGACCGACACGGTGCCGGGCACCAGGGCCGCGGGGCGGCTGCGCTTGACCCCATGGCGTGCCATATAATCCATGTCGCCGTGGTAGCCGTGGGCGAGCCACGCTAGAAGCCGCGCTTCGGCTTCCTCCAGGTGGGCCCGCGCGATGCCCACGTGCTGAAACCCCAGCGCGCGGCCCCAGTCCTTGATGGCCTGGGCGAGGGCCGCGCCCTCGAGCCGCTCGTCGTAGAGGGTGTCGCTTTGCATACTTCCCATCATACCGAGGACGGGCCCCGTTTTTCCCGCTTCCTGCCCGACGAGGAGGCGACTCTCGCCCTGGGCGGAGCCCTCGCTGCCTGCGTGCTCCCGGGTCTTCGCCTCTACCTGGGCGGCGACCTGGGCGCCGGCAAGACCACTCTGGTACGGGGGCTGCTGCGAGCCCTCGGCTACCGGGGAAAAGTGAAAAGCCCGACCTTTACCCTGGTTGAACCTTATGCTATCTCTAACTTAGACTTATATCATTTTGATTTTTATCGTTTCGACGATCCGGCAGAATGGGAACAGGCGGGGTTTCGCGAGTATTTCCATCCACGCTCGGTGTGCGTGGTGGAGTGGCCGGAGAAGGCGGGCGATATTCTTCCTCCGCCCGACCTGGATATCCGGCTCGCCTTTCAAGGATCGGGCCGAATCGCCCGCTTCGCCGCCCCCACGCCCACAGGTGAACGGTGCATCGAACGGTTGAACGCCCACTACGCCGGCTGAAACGCCCCCCGCGCATTTCCGCGGGCCGCCTTTTCGCCGCCCTCCTGCCGTTGCTCCTCTTGCTCGCCTCCCCTGCCCGAGCGGCGGAGGTGCCCGTGACCGCGGTGCGGGTGTGGCCGGCCGAGGAATACACCCGGGTCACCCTGGAGCTGCCGGTCCAAGTCGCCTATACCGTGTTCACCCTGGAGGATCCCCACCGCCTGGTGATCGACCTGGAGGGCGTGGCGCTTTCCCCGGCATTGGCGGCCCTGCCCGACAAGGTGACAGCCGCCGACCCCTACATCCGGGGAATCCGGGTGGGCCAGTTCAAGCCCGGGACCGTACGCGTGGTGCTGGACCTGAAGCAGCAGGTCAACCCCCAGGCGTTTCCCTTGAAGCCCATCGGCGAATACGGCCACCGGCTGGTGGTGGACGTGTACCCCCTCACCCCCGTCGATCCCCTCATGGCGCTGGTGATGAAAAAGGAGTCGCCCGCGCCGGATCCCGGTCGCGGCGAGCAGGGACCCGCCGGGTCCAGGGCTCCGGAGGCGAAACGGCTCATCACCGTGGCCATCGATGCCGGCCACGGAGGCGAGGATCCGGGCGCCCGCGGCCGGCGCGGGACCCTGGAGAAGGACGTGACGCTGGCCATCGCCCGCAAGCTGAAAGCCTTGGTGGACAAAGAAGAGAACCTGCGGGCCGCCATGATCCGGGACGGTGACTACTACATCCCCCTGCACCTGCGGGTCGCCAAGGCGCGCAAAGTGAATGCGGATCTCTTCGTGTCGATCCACGCCGACGCCTTCATCAAGCCCCATGCCCGGGGCTCCTCGGTGTTCGCCCTGTCCGAGCGGGGCGCCACTTCCGCCGCGGCCCAATGGCTGGCGAAGCAGGAAAACGACGCGGACCTGATCGGCGGCGTGAATCTGGACGTACCCGACCCTTATCTCAAGCAAACCCTGCTGGACTTGTCCCAGACTGCCACCATCGCCGACAGTCTTAAGCTGGGCCGGGCGGTGCTCGTCGAGCTAGGCGGCCTCAACGTCCTGCACAAGGAGGAGGTGGAGCAGGCCGGGTTCGCCGTGTTGAAAGCGCCGGACATCCCTTCGATCCTGGTAGAGACGGCCTTCATCAGCAACCCGGAGGAGGAGCTCAAGCTGCGGGACGAGGCCTACCAGGACAAGATGGCCCGGGCGATCCTCGCGGGCGTCAAGCGCTATCTGGCCCAGAACCCGCCCATCGCCCGTCCGAAGCTCGCCCAAAGCGAGGCGGAAACCCGGGAGCGTTGAGGGCCGGGGCAGGCCGCTTTGGGTTTCGCGGCAAAAGACGTTATCCTAGTGTCCTGTCCCGGAAAAACCTTGCCGAAAAACCGCGCCCGAGCGGCACCATGCGGTGTTGCTCGGCCTCGCCGTATTGCCGATACGGCTGCGGCCTCGCGCCTAGCCTGTCGCCCGCCGGGTCGGTTTTTCAGGCTCGACAAAGGAAGGCCTCTGCAGGCGGGCCAGGAGGTTCGATCGTCATGGGCAACCTTGCACAAGCTATTTCCGGGACAGGACACTAGGCCCTGCGCTGCGCGGGGCGGTCCTGCTGTCCGTCGCCCCTTTCCCGCGGCCGGCGCCCAGCCTTTTCCGTCGCTTCGATTCCGCTGACACGCCATGAACAAATTCTTCGAAAGCCTCGGTCCGGAATTCAAGGAAATGCTGCCCTATCTCCAGGACGGCGTGCGCATCATCCTGATCCTGGTCATGGCCTGGATCGTCCTCGGCCTCGCGCGCCGGGCCATCCGCCTGTTCCGGGAGCGCATGAGCGCGCGCACCGCCGACGTGGAGGAAGTGAAGCGCATCCAGACCTTGAGCCGCGCCTTCCGTTATCTCGCTTCCGTGGTGGTGTGGGTGGTGGCCGGCATGCTGATCCTTTCGGAGCTGGGCATTTCCATCGCCCCGATTCTGGCCACCGCCGGGGTGGCGGGCATCGCCATCGGCTTCGCCGCCCAAAGCCTGGTGAAGGACTATTTCACCGGCTTCATCATGCTGACCGAGAACCAGATCCGGGTCGGGGACGTGGTCAACGTGGCCGGCATCGGCGGGCTGGTGGAGGAGGTCACCCTGCGCTACGTGCGGCTGCGGGACTACGACGGCAACGTCCATTTCGTGCCCAATGGGGCGATCTCCACCGTCACCAACATGAGCCGGGAGTTCGCCCAGTCGGTGATGGATATCGGCGTGGCCTACCGGGAGAACGTGGACGAAGTGTTCGAAGTGATGCGCGAGGTGGCGAAGGAGATGCGTGAGGACCCGGTCTTCGGCCCCAAGATCCTGGAAGACCTGGAAATCGCCGGCGTGGACAAATGGGCCGATTCCGCGGTGGTGGTGCGCTGTCGCTTCAAGGTGAGGCCGCTCGAGCAATGGACGGTGCGCCGCGAGTACTTACGGCGCCTGAAGCGCGCTTTCGACGAACGGGGAATCGAGATCCCCTATCCCCACCTCACGGTCTACGCCGGCCAGGACAAGCTGGGCCGGGCCCCGGCGTTCCCCCTGCGCTGCCTCGACCGGGTCGACCCGCGGCCTGCGGGCGCCGTCGCGAGCGACCGATGAGGACGGTACGGCTACTGCGCCTGCTGCTGGAGGTCTACGGCGCAGCCTTCCTGCTGGTGATCGCTGTAGGCCTGGTGCAAGGTTACTTTCCCTACCGGGCATTCTTGGAGCTGGGCGCGGTGCGCTTTTACCTGCTTCTTGCCCTGGCCTTCGTCGCCTGGGTGGCCCTTGCGGTCCTGGCAGTGCGGCGCAACCCTCCGCCTCCCCTCTGAAAACCTGGAGTCGAGGCGCAAAGGCGCGCAGGGTCATGGCGACGCCCGCCTTCCGCACCCTGGTCCGCGCCGTCCTGCTCGGCTGCGCTTCGTTCGCTTCCATGATCGCGCTCATCCCGGCCCGAGCCCAGGCGCCCCAGCCCGAGTTTTCGGTGGAGATCGAGGCGCCACCGGAGATCAAGGCGCTGCTGGAGCGCCACCTGCGGATCCAGCAGCTCGCCGCCCAGCCGGACATGGGCCGGGGCCGCTTCCTCGCCCTGTACCGGGGCGCCGACGCCCAGATCCGGGAGCTGCTGGCGACGGAGGGCTACTTCTCCCCCCGCGTCGAAGCCGCCCTCGATCAGGCGCCTGACCGCTGGAGGGCCCGGTTTCGGGTCGACCCGGGGGAGCCTTCCCTCATCCGCTCCGTGGACGTCCGCTTCACCGGCCCCGTCACCGAGGACCGCTGGGATAACCTGAAGCGCCTGGCGGAGCTGCGGGAGCGCTGGCCCCTCAAGCCGGGATTGCGCTTCCAGCAGCGTCTGTGGGACAGGGGCAAGCAGGCGTTGCTTACCGGGCTCGCGAACGAGCGGTACGCGGCGGCGGAGATCGTGCAGAGCGAGGCCCGGGTGCATCCGGAGGAGCGCGCCGTCGACCTCACCGTGGTGGTGGACAGCGGCCCGCCCTTCACCTTTGGGCCCCTCCTGGTGGAGGGGCTTTCCCGTTACCCGGAGAGCCTGGTGCGGAACTTGAACCGCCTCGCCCCCGGCACGCCCTACAGCCAGAAGGGGCTCACCGACCTGCAGGAGGACCTGCTCGGCACCGGCTATTTCGCCTCGGTGCTGGTCACCGCCGACATCGACCGGGAGCGCCCGGAGCAGGCTCCCATCCGGGTCACCGTGGTGGAGCAGCCGTCCAAGAAGCTGCGGCTCGCCGCGGGGTTCAGCACCGACGTGGGGGCCAACGGGGAGATCTCCTACACCGACCGCAACGTCCTGGGCCGGGCCTGGAGCTGGACATCAGGGCTGAAGCTCGCCCAGAAGGAGCAGACGGCGGGCACGGAGCTGGCGCTTCCCCCGGCGCCCGATGGCTACCGCTATGCCGGAAGCCTGCAATGGCAGCGCACCGACATCCAGAACGAGGTGGCGAGCACCCTAGGCGCGTTCCTGCGCCGCTTCAAAACCGCCCGGGAAAAGGACTCGGAGCTCTCCCTGGGTCTGCTCTCCCAGAACAAGAAGATCAGCGGCATCCCGGCGGACAGCCTGGTGTCCCTGCCGCTGCAGTACAGTTGGACCCGGCGCAAAGTGGACGACCTGGTGGATCCCCGCGCCGGCTGGATTTTGAACTGGCAGGCGACGGGTGCCTCCAAGGCGCTCGTCTCAGACGAGGACTTCGCCCGGGGCTACGTCAAGGCGATGGGGTTCGTCCCGGTGGGCCGAAGCGACACCCTGGTGCTGCGGGGCGAAGCGGGCGCCGTCTACGCCCCCCAGCCGCGCAAGGTGCCGTCCCAGTACCTGTTCCGCGCCGGCGGCTCCAACTCCATCCGCGGCTACGCCTTCCAGAGCATCGGGGAGCAGGTGGGGGACGCGGTGACCGGCGCCCGGGTGCTGGGGGTAGTAAGCGGCGAATACGTCCACATGCTGACCGAGCGCTGGGGCGTCTCTGCCTTCATCGACGGGGGCGACGCCACCGACCGGTTCAAGAATTTCGACTTCAAGCTCGGCTACGGGGCCGGCGTGCGCTGGAAAAGCCCGGTGGGTCCCCTGGCCCTGGACCTGGCCTACGGGGAGGCCACCGAGGAATTCCGCATTCATTTCTTGGCGGGCTTCGTGTTCTGATGAAACGTCTACGCTGGGGTAGGGCGCTCTGGATCGGGGCGGCGCTGGTGGCGGCCGCGGCGGCCTTCGCCCTGTGGCTGGGAGGGCGGGAAGCCACCCTCGCCTGGATCGCCGGGCGCCTGAGCGCCGCGAGCGGCGGGGCGCTGGCCATCGAGGGGGCCAAGGGCTCCCTCTACGGCCCCATGGCGTTCGACCGGATCGTATACCGGGGCGCGGACCTCACGGTGAACGCCGAGCAGGTTTCCGTCCGCTGGACGCCCCTTGCCCTCGCGCGGTTCAAGCTCCAGGTGGAGGCGCTCTCGATCCGCACGCTGAAAGTCGCGGTCGTTCCGAAAGAAGCTCCCCCCTCTTTCCCCGGAAGTCTCACCCTTCCCCTGGCCGTGGCCCTCGAGCGCCTGGCGCTCGAGCGGATCGAGATCCAGCGGGGCGTCGAGACCCTGGTCGTGACCTCCGTCGCCGCCGGGGTCGCGAGCGACGGCAAGCGGCACCGGTGGCGGCTCATGGAGGCCTTCACCCCCTGGGCGCGGGTGAGCGGCGAAGGGCGCCTCGAAGGGACTGCGCCGTTCCGGCTGGAGGCCTCAGCGCGCTTGAGCGAGTTTCGCCTTCCCCATCTCATCGCGGCCACGGTCCAGGCCTCGGGCGATCTGCAGAGGCTCGCCCTGACCGTAACGCCCGAAGGCCCGTGGGAACAGGGGACCCTCGAGGCGACGGCAACGCCGTTCGAGGAGCGGCCGCTGCGCCGTCTGGCCGGAGAGTTCCAGGGACTGGACCTCTCCCGGCTTGGCCCTCCCTGGCCGACCACCCGGGCCGAGCTGCGCTTCACTCTGGAAGGGGCGGACGAAGGGCTCGAAGGCCCGGTGGAAGTGGTCAACCGCGCGCCGGGTCCCCTGGACCGCAACTGCCTTCCCCTCTCCCGGCTCGAAGGCCGCCTGGTGGTGCATGACAAAGGGATAAGCGCCCGGTTGCCCGTCATCGTCCTGGGGGGAGCCGGGGAAGGAAGCGGGGAAGGCCGCTGGGACGGGGAGCGGTTCGAGCTGCGCCTCACCACCCGGGGCGTGCGGCTCAACGCCCTGCACGGGAAGCTCCGCCCCTTGAAGCCCGCGGGGGAAGTGATCCTGGCCGGAACGCAAACCGCCCAGTCCTTCACCGCCCGGTTGCGGGAGGGCCCCTACGCCCTGGACCTGGAAGCCCGCCGCGAAGGGGACACGGTTCAAGTAGGCCGGGCGGTCCTGTCCCACGCCGGGGCCCGGCTGGAGGCCACGGGACGGCTGGAGCTTCAAGCGCCCAAGCGCTTCGCCGCCCGGGGGACGCTGCGGGACTTCGATCCGTCGGTGTTCGTGCAGGCGCCCCCCGCCCGTATCAACGCCGCCCTGGAGGCGAGCGGCCGGATCGACGCCCCATGGTCGGCGGCCGTCCGCTACCGCATCGCCCCGAGCAGCGCCTTCCGCGGTTCCGCCCTCGCCGGAGAGGGGGAGTTCCAGGTGGACGGGGAGCGCCTGGGGACCCCCCGCGCCTCCCTTGCCATCGGGCGGAACCGCCTCACCGCCCAGGGGACTTTCGGAAGCGGCCCGGACCGGCTGCGGCTCGACCTCGCCGCCCCCGCCCTGGCCCAGCTCGATCCCGCACTCGCCGGGTCCCTCTCGGCGCACGGATGGGTGGGCGGCAGCCCAAAAGCGCCGGCCTTCGCCCTTGAGATGAGCGCCCAAGCCTTGCGTGTAAGAGGCGATCTGGCGGTCGAACGGCTCGACATGCGCATGGATGCAAGCCGGGGGCTCGCCGAGCCGATGGCGGTGCGCGCTTCGGTGCAGGGGCTCGCTGCACAGGGGTGGACCCTTACCCAGGCAACCCTGAGCCTGTACGGCACCCAGCATGGCCACACCGCCGAGGTGCAGGTTCGAGGGCCTGGTATCGCGGGGGAAGCCCGATTGCAGGGAGCCCTCGAGCTGGATCCGGAACCGGCCTGGTCAGGGCGCCTGGTGGGCTTTCGCACCGCCGAGCCCTACTCTCTGGCCCTCGCTGCCCCCGTCTCCCTGGAACTTTCCCGGCGGCGCCTCGCCCTGGGGACGGGCCGACTGGAGCTGGCCGGCGGCGGCCGGGTGGATTTCGAGCCCCTGCTCGCTGATAGCGATCGGGTGCGATGGGCAGGCCGGGCCGAAGGGCTGCCGGTGGCGGCGCTCGCCCCCGAGCTGGGAAAGGAGGCGGGGCTCGAGGTGTCCCTGGTCCTGGGGGCCCGATGGACGATCGACGCCTCCGCCACCTTGAACGGCACGGTGGAGGTGTGGCGGGAGCGGGGCGATGTCCTGCTCCGGGGTGACCGCCCCCTGGCGCTGGGGCTGGAGCGCCTCGCCGTCGCAGCCCACGCCCGGGACAACGCCATCGAGGGGAGGCTGTCGGCGGCGGGCGCCCGCACCGGCCGCGTCGCGGGAACTTTCCGCACCGTAGCCCACCGGGAAGGCGGCCTGTGGCGCCTCGCGCCGGAGGCGCCTTTGGCCCTGGAGGTTCAGGTGGACATGCCCTCCCTAACCTGGGTCGGCCGGCTGCTCCGCGCCGGGGTGCGCCTGGACGGTTCCGTGCGCGGCGCCCTCACGGGGGACGGCACCTTGCGGGATCCTGGGTTGCGGGGGAGCCTGCGAGCGGAAAACCTGGCGGTGCGGCGGGAAGACCTGGGGCTCGCCTTCGAGCAGGGCGAGGCCGAGATGGAGTTCGACCAGGACGGGCTACGGCTGCGCCGCGCCGCGTTCCGGGCGGGGGAAGGCACCCTCGAGGCGAGGGGCAGCGGCCGCCTGGTGAACGGCGCGCCGGTTTTGGACCTGGACGTGGAGGCCCGCCGGGCCACCCTGATCCAGCGCCCCGACCAGGTGCTGGTGGCGAGTGGCAGCGGCAAGGTGAAGGGCGAAGGGGGCAAGATCTCGGTCACCGGGAAATTCCGGGCGGATCGGGGGCTGCTGGAGCTCGAGTCCTTCGAAACGCCCAGCCTGTCGGAGGACGTGGTGATCGTGGGCGCCCCGGTCCCGGAACAAGGCGCCCCCCTCGGGCTCGCCTTCGACTTGGAAATCGACCTGGGCGAAGCCTTCCGCATCCGCGGCGAAGGGCTGGAGGCGCGCCTCGCGGGGCGGTTTCGCGTGGTCTCCGACGACGCGGGCCCGGTCCAGGTCAAGGGCACGGTGCGGGTGGCCGAGGGCAACTACCGGGCCTACGGGCAACAGCTCACCATCGAGCGGGGAGTGCTGCTCTTCGACGGTCCCCTTGCCAATCCCACGCTCGACATCCTGGCGGTGCGCAAGAGTCCCACCGCCGAGGCCGGGGTCCTCATCACCGGCACGGCCCTCTCGCCCCGCTCCAGCCTCTATTCCAACCCGCCCGTTCCGGACAACCAGAAGCTCGCCTGGCTCATCCTCGGGCCCGGCACCGCCGCGGCCGACACCGACTTCGGCTTCAGCACTTTCCGCCAGGAACAACAAGAGATCACCCTGGGTACCCAGCTCACCTCCGCGGTCTACGTGAGCGTGGGGCGGACCCTGGAAGGCACGGGGAACGTGGCCCGGATCACCCTAGCGCTGTCCGAAAAATGGGCGGTCCAGGCGGTGACCGGCGCGGCCAACGGCGTCAACCTGGTCTATACCCTGTCCTTCGACTGACCGCCCTCTCCCCGAGAAACGGGGCCGCGCTAGAATGAACCCATGGCGCGCTGGCTCATCATCATCGGACTTGTCCTGGTCTTGATCGGGCTCGCCTGGCCCTGGCTGTCCAAGCTGGGGTTGGGCCGTTTGCCCGGCGACATCCACATCGAGCGAGAGGGCTTCTCGTTTTACTTCCCCATCACCACCAGCATCATCGTCTCCCTGGTGCTGACCCTGCTCTTCTGGATTTTCCGCCGTTGAGCAGCGGAAAATGTTTTTTCCTCTGTGCCTTGTGGTGAACTCTTAACCGCTTTCGCCGCGCCAGCGCCCGGTCTGGCGCCAGACCAGGTCCTGGAGGGAATGGCTCTCGGCGTAGGCTTCCCGCATCCAGCGGGCGTCGTTGCCCGTCCCCCGGACCCAGCCCAGCACTTCTTCCAGCGCCGCCTCGGCGCCCAGGTCCCGGGCGTGGGGCCGCAGCCGCTCGCAGGTGGCCGAGATGTCCTCCCTGAGGGTGCGGCGCGTCCCGCTTTCCGGATCCACCAGGTCCGCGTCGAGCCCGAAGCGGCAGGCGAGAAAGCGGTTGTAGGTATAGACCAGGTACATCTCCTCCCTGAGCCGGAAGGGACGCTCCTCGTGGAGAAAGCGGCACAGGGCCTGGGCGTAGGCGGCGAGGACCGCCGCTCGCTCCACCGTGAGGGGCGTGTCGCACACCCGGATCTCCAGGGTGCCGTAGCCGGGCGAAGGGCGCACGTCCCAGTAGAAATCCTTCATCGAACCCACGATGCCCGAGCCGGCCATCTTCTCGAAATACCCGTTGAATTCGCTCCAGCGGGTCAGGAACGGCGCCCGGCCGCTCAAAGGAAAAGCGAAGATGGCGTTCAACCGGGACGAGTCGAAGGCCGTGTCCACGCCCTGGTAATAGGGGGAGGCGGCCGACAGGGCGATGAAGTGGGGAATGAAGCGCGCGAGCCCGTGCATGAGCTCAAGCGCCTGGTCCCCGTCGCGGCAGCCCACGTGGATGTGCTGGCCGAAGACGGTGAACTGCTTGGCGAGGTAGCCGTACAGCTCCGACAGGTGGCGGAACCGGGGGCGGTCGCAGATCTGGCGCTCGCTCCAGCGCTGGAAGGGATGGGCGCCGCCGCCGGCCACCCCGATGTTGAGCCGGTCGGCCGCCTTGACCACGGCGTCGCGCATCGCCCGCAGCTCCTCGGCCAGCGTGTCGTAGCGGCTGTGAACCGAGGTGCTGATCTCGATCATGCTCTCGGTGATCTCGGGTTTCACGTCGCCGGGGTGCTTCCCCTTCTCCAGCAACGCGAGCAGATCGGACGCCCCACGAGTCAAATCCCAGTCCCGGGTGTTGACCAGTTGCAGCTCCAGCTCCACTCCGAAGCTGAGAAAAGTCGAGGGCTTGAACTCGAGGGATGCCATCACGCCCTCGCCTCTCCGGAGGCGCGCAGCGCGTAATGGGTGGCGAGGGGCCCCAGGACCTCCATGAGGGCCACCGCCACCATCACCACCGCGGTGGCTTCTCCGCTCAAGATGGGATAAGCGGACGAGGCTTCTTTGAGCAGGATCACCGCCATCAGGGACATGGGCGCCAGGGCCAAGGCGAGAAGCCCAGATTTTCGCACGCTCAGGGCCGAAAACGGGGCGAGCGCCAGCACTCCCGCCGCCTTGCCCAGGAACCGGACCGCCACCAGGGCCAACGCCGGCAGGGCCACCGCGCCCAAGTCCTTCAGCTCGATCGCCGCCCCGGTCAGGGCGAAGACGATGATGGTGGCGAGCAACCCCACGTCACCGAAGCGGATCGAGGCGAAGCGGCGGGCGCGGTCCAGGGTGCGGGTGAGCGCTCCGCAGGCCAGCAGGCTCAACACCACCGAGAGGTTGAGGCTGGTGGTCAGGGTAACGGCCAGGATCACCACCGCGATGGCCGCTCCTACCTGGGCGTCTTCCTGGCGGCCAAGGTAGCGCAGCAAGACGAGCAGCGCCCCCGCCGCCGCCAGGGCGATGGCGAGGGACCCGCCGATCAGGTACAGGGGATGCAGCACCATGACCGGCCAGCCGCTGCGCTCTTCCAGGTGCATGCCGGCGAGCAGCAGGGCCAGGGCCACGAAGGCATAGACGGCGTTCAAGGTGGTGAGCAGAAGCAGACGCTCGGTGACCTGGCCTTCGGCGCGCAATTCCCGCGTGATGGTCATGACCGCGAAGGGGGAGGTCCCCACCGCGATGGCGCCCGCGAGGGCGGCGATCAGAGGCCGGCTACCCAGGGCGGACAACACGCTGAACACCGCCAGGAAGGCGAGCACGCTCTCCAGCAGGCTGGTGGCCAGCAATCCCGGGTTGCGCCGCAGCCAGTTGAGGTCCACCCGCTGCCCCAGCTCGAACAGGATGAGGCCGATGGCGAGATCCAGCAGCAGGCGCAGTTCTCCCAGTGTGCCTGGATTCAGCAGCCCCGTGAGCTGAGGGCCGGCCACGATCCCCGCAGCCAGGTAGCCAAGCAGGCGCGGCAGGCGCAGCCAACGTCCGGCCGCCTCTCCCGCCGCCGCGGCGGCGATCAACACGACCGCGAACCACAGCAGACCGGAGGAGCGGATGGGCCACGACGGCAGAAAAAACCACTGGTCCATGCGCCCTTTCCCGATGGGACGGCTTCGCTTTTCGTCGAAAAGCGAAAAGCCAATGGGAATCCAGAAGGGCGGATTTTAACCCGGATATCTCACGAGAGATTCGGAATGATGGCGTGGAGACCCGCCTGGGCGCCGCGTCCCGTTTTGCTCGGAAACCGCTCAAGCCGTGTCGCCAGGCCGGTGGCCGCCGTCTTTCAAACCGCCGCCAGGGCGATCGCGGGAAGGAATGCGATAGAGATAAAGGGCCAGCGCCGCGCCGAAGACGGCCAGCAGCGCCCGGACGAGGGGATGGGAGACGAAGAAGACGATGGACACGCCCAAGGTGAGCAGCATGAGCGCGATGGCGTTCACCTTGGCGCGATGAGGGATGCTTCGATGACGTTGCCATTCCCGGATCAACGGGCCGAAGACGGGATTGCCCAACAGCCAACCGTGGAAGCGCTCCGAGGCCCGGGCGTAGCAGGCGGCGGCGAGCAGCAAGAAAGGGGTGGTGGGGAGCACCGGAAGGAACAATCCCAGGAAGCCCAGGCCCACGCACAGGGTTCCCGCCGCCAGTAGCAGGCCCCGCACCGTGGCGGAGCCGTGGAGCTGGGGTGCCGGTTTTTCCTGGTGCCGGATCACGGGGCGTGGCCCTGGGCGGGCCGGGCTGCCGCTACCTGGCGAAGAGCTGGGACAGGTCCTTGAACCCCTTGAACTCCAGCGCGTTTCCCGAGGGATCGTAAAAGAACATCGTCGCCTGCTCCCCCACCAGGTCCTTGAAACGGATGTAGGGCTCGATGGCGAAGCGCACGCCCTGGGCCCGCAACCGCTGCACCAGGGACTCCCACTGCTCCATGGTGAGCACGACGCCGAAGTGGGGAACGGGCACCCCGTGGCCGTCCACGGGATTGACGTGGGCGCGCACCCGGCCTTCCTTGCCGAGGCTCGGGTCCAGGTGGCACACCACCTGATGGCCGAAGAGGTCGAAGTCCACCCACGTCTCGTCGCTGCGGCCCTCGGGGCAGCCCAGCACGCCGCCATAGAAACGGCGGGCCTCGTCCAGATCGCGTACGGGAATGGCCAGGTGGAACGGGGTCAGCATGATGCGGGCTCCGGCAGACTCAGGATGACGACGGGACTTTTCATTATACGACGCCAGCGCCCCTCGGCCTGCGGGTCACAGGGGATAGGACAGGGCCAGCACGGCGTAAAGATGATGGTCGTGGGGCTGGGTTTCGAAATCCCGCGTCCGGTAGACCGCCAAGAGGCTCAACGAGAGCTCCCCGGTGCGCAGCCCCATTCCCGCCGCCAGGCCGGCAACGAAAGGCTTCTTGTCCACACGGCGGCTGTCCTTCCAGGTATTGCCGTCGAGGAAAACGTTCCTCGCCACGGCCTCGGCCCAAGGGGCCAGCACGCCGTACAGGGAATAGCCGGAAGCGGTGCGGCGGGCCGGACCCGCCACCGGGCCGCCGTTCAAGAAGGCCACTTCGCCGAAGTCCGGCGGCACGCGGTAGCCGAAGCGCAGCTCGAGCTGAAGTCCCCAGGCGGTCGAGACATTGCCCAGGTTCGCCCCCACCGCCGGCACCAGATTCCATCCCCAGCCGTCGCCCCACCCCCCGGCCCAGGCCCGCCAGCGGCGCTCCCAGTGCATGACCACGCCGGGCTCGTCGCCCAACTGGAAGTCCCAGCCCCGGCCCTTCTGGCTGCCGGTCAGGTCGTGCAGCCAGCTCTGGACGGCCTCCGCTCCTGAAGAAGGTCCCACCACGCCGAGGGCCAGGCGCCAGGCGTCGAGCCGCCGGCTGTCCCACCCGGTCACGCCCAGCCGGACGTAGGTCCAGCCGGCGTAGGGGCGATCGGAGCGAGGCGGATCGGTGGCGCTCAAGTCATCGGGGGTGTAGGCCTGCTGGCCCAGGGCCAAGGTCCAGTGGCGCCGGCTCTTCGGCCCACGAAGGGAGGAAAAACCCGGCAGCCATCCGGGCCAGGCGCCGTCACCGGGTCGCCCTTCGCCGGAAAACCAGACAAGCTCGATGCCACCCGTATACTGGCGGTCGGTGGCGAAGGGCCAGTCGTTTTCCACCTGAAGCATCACGGTGCCGGGTGCCGGACCGGGCGGGGCCTCGCCCCAAGCGGCCTGGACGAGCAGGAGCAGGAGCCCCCCCAGCGCTGCCGGGGGCGCCGGTTTCATGCCGCCGCCCCTGGGCCGCCCGTCCCTCCGGCCGGACCCACGAGCGGGGAAGCCGGGGGGCTGGGGACGGGGCTCTCCACCGGGTGCCCTCACCCGAGCGCGAGGAGCGAGCCCAGCCGGCGCAGCACGTGGGGTGCCAGGGCCCCCTGCCGGGCATAGTAGCGCAGGCGCTCGAGGGGCAAATCTTCCGCGCAGCCCACCTCGCCTCGGCAGCCGGCGGCGCCGCAACGGCACTGGAAACGCCAGCCCGGAAAGGCGGCGATGCCCGCGCGGGTGGTGGTGGTGGCGTAGTCGAAGCTCAGGTCCTCGCCGGGCGCGATATCGCGCATCGCCACGAGGAAGACCCGCCCGTCGGGCTCGAACCGGAGGCGGCAGTTGGGCTCGCAGCTATGGTTGACGTAGTCGTCCAGGTCCCCCGAGGCGAGGAACACCTCATCCTCTCCGATCTCCATCACGTGATCGGACGCCTCGCCCTGCCCTTCGGCGAAGCTCACCCGCCTGCCGTAGTGTTCGAGCAGCACTTCCCCGGCGGGATGGCCGGTGCGGCTGTAGAGGCTGCGCCCCATGACGTTTTCCCGGACCGCGATGCCGGGAAGGGGCGCCATCACCGAGAGGGGCGGATCGCCGGAGAGAAGGTTCAGCATGACGACATTCCCCGGAGCGGAAACTGGGCCGGTTGCCTGCGCGCGAGGCGTGGGCTGGGCGCAGTTCTAGCACATCGCTTGGATACTGGCAAACCCGGGGGCGCACCCTCCCAAAAAAAAAGGGCGCAGCCTCGCGGGCCGCGCCCCTTACGGGCTCTCCTCCTCCCCTCAATCGATCGCCTTCACCATGTCCTCGACCACCTTCTTGGCGTCGCCGAAGACCATCATGGTCTTGTCCATGTAAAAGAGCTCGTTGTCCAATCCAGCGTAGCCCGCCGCCATGGAGCGCTTGACCACGATCACCGTCCTTGCCTTGTCCACTTCCAGGATCGGCATGCCGTAGATGGGGCTACCCGGCTTGCGCGCGGCCGGGTTCACCACGTCGTTCGCCCCCAGCACCAGCACCACGTCGGTGTTGATGAATTCGCTGTTGATGTCCTCCATCTCGAACACGATGTCGTAGGGGATCTCGGCCTCCGCCAGCAGCACGTTCATGTGGCCCGGCATGCGACCCGCCA
Source organism: Pelomicrobium sp. G1 (assembly GCF_051905455.1). Lineage (NCBI taxonomy): Bacteria > Pseudomonadati > Pseudomonadota > Hydrogenophilia > Pelomicrobium > Pelomicrobium sp. G1. The sequence continues at coordinate 41,722 of NZ_JBQACR010000015.1, read as the reverse complement.
CCGGGTGCACGGCAAAGCGCACGTTGACCCCCTTCCCCTGCAGCTTGTCCACCAGTTCTTTCACCGCGTGCTGGGCGCGGGCCACCGCCAGCCCGTAGCCCGGAACGATGATCACGTTCTCGGCGTTGGAGATGAGATAGGCGGCGTCCTCGGCGCTGCCCGAACGCACCGTCTTCTGCCCCGCCTCTTCCACCGCCGCGCCCTCGGCCGCGCCGAAGCCCCCCAGGATCACGCTGATGAAGGAGCGGTTCATGGCCTTGCACATGATGTAGGAGAGGATCGCGCCCGAGGAGCCCACCAGGGAGCCGGCGATGATCAGCATGGGGTTGTTCAGGGAGAAGCCGATGCCCGCCGCCGCCCAGCCCGAGTAGCTGTTCAACATCGAGATCACCACCGGCATGTCGGCCCCGCCGATGGGAATGATGATGAGAACGCCCAAGACGAAGGCGATGGCGGTCATGACGATGAACGGCAGCCAGTGGGTGTCGCTTCCGCCCAGGAAGAAGGCGGTGCCGAAGCCGATCATCGCGATCGCCAGCGCCAGGTTCAACAGGTGCTGGCCCTTGAACACCACGGGGGCGCTGGAGAAGAGCCGGAAATGCTTGCCCAGGCCCGCCAGCTTGCCGAAGGCGATCACCGAGCCGGAGAAGGTGATGGCGCCGACGAATGTGCCGATGAACAGCTCCAGCTTGTTGCCCTTGGGAAGGGGATCGGGAAGCCCGAAGGCGCTCGGGTTGTTGACCGCGGCGATGGCGATCAGCACCGCCGCAATCCCCACCAGGGAGTGCATGGCGGCCACCAGCTCCGGCATTTGGGTCATCTGCACCCGGCGGGCGATCACGGCACCGATCGTTCCGCCGATGGCGATCGCCAGGACGATCAGGGCCCAGTTGCGAGTGATGGCGAAGGTGGTGGCAATGGCGATCGCCATGCCGATGATACCAAACAGGTTACCACGCCGGGCCGTGACCGGCGAGGAGAGCCCTTTTAGCGCCAAGATAAACAGGACCGAGGCGATCAGGTAGGCTAGAGCGACTTGGTTGGCGGTCATTTTTTCTCCTTCGGAGCACTGGGGCCCTTGCCGCCAATGCTCGTGGTTGCGACGGAAAAGCGCATTGTGTTCTTCACTTCCTCGTTATTCCTTGCCTTTGCCGCTTTTGGACTTTTTCTTAAACATTTCTAGCATGCGCTGGGTGACCAGGAAGCCGCCGAAGACGTTGATCGACACGAGCAACACAGCGATGAAACCGACTACGCTCTCGAACCCGAAGCCGCCCACCCCCGCCGCCAGGATCGCGCCGACGATGATGATGGAGGAGATGGCGTTGGTCACCGACAAGAGGGGGGTATGCAGCGCCGGCGTCACGTTCCAGATGACGTGGTAGCCGACGAAAACGGCTAGCACGAAGATGGTGAGGTTGACGACGATGGGGTCAATCGCTCCGGTCATGGGTGCTCCTTGGAATCATGCTCGTGGCATCGAGCGCTAACGCGGGTGCGCTTCAGCTCTTTTTCACTAGTTCTCCGCCGGTACACACCAAGGCGCCGGCGATGATTTCGTCTTCCCGGTCGAGCTTCAGCTCCCCGGTCTTGGAGTCGAGCAGCAGGTTGAGGAAGTTCAGAAGGTTGCGGGCGTACAAGGCGCTCGCGTCCGCGGCTACCAGGGCCGGCAGGTTGGCGATGCCGACGATCTTCACCCCGTGCTTGACCACGATCTTGTCGAGCTCGGAGCCTTCCACGTTGCCCCCCTGCTCGATCGCCAGGTCCACAATCACGGATCCCGGCTTCATGCCTTTTACCGTTTCTTCCTTGATCAGTTTGGGTGCGGGACGGCCCGGGATGAGGGCTGTGGTGATGACGATATCAGCAGCCTTAGCCCGTTCGTGCACCAGCTCCGCCTGACGGCGCATCCAGTCGGGGGGCATGGGCCGAGCATAACCGCCTACGCCCTCCGCGATCTCGCGCTCTTCCTTGGTGAGGTAGGGCACGTCGAGGAACTTCGCCCCCAGGGATTCCACCTGCTCCTTCACCGCCGGGCGCACGTCGGAAGCCTCGATCACCGCCCCGAGGCGCTTCGCCGTGGCGATCGCCTGCAGGCCCGCAACGCCCGCACCGAGCACCAAGACCCGCGCAGCCTTCACCGTGCCGGCGGCCGTCATGAGCATGGGCATGAAACGCTGGTATTCGTTGGCGGCAATGATCACCGCCTTGTAGCCGGCGATGTTGGCCTGGGAGGAGAGCACGTCCATCGCCTGGGCCCTGGAAATGCGCGGCAGCCACTCCATGGCGAAAGCGGTGACACCGTGACGGGCGTAGGCCTCCATCATTGCGCTGTCGTAGGGATTGAGCAGGCCAATCAGGATTGCACCCTTTTTCAAATGGGCCAACTCCCCAGCCGAAGGGCCGCGCACCTTGAGCACGATGTCGGCGTTGGCGTACAGCTCTTCGGCACTCGGCACCATGGTGGCCCCGGCCGCCTCGAACTCCGCGTCGGGAATGCTGGCTTTGACGCCCGCCGAGGCCTGCACCAGGACCCGGTGACGTCCGCCCGCCACGAGCTTTTTCACCGTCTCCGGAGTGGCGGCCACGCGGGTTTCGCCCGCGCGCGTTTCCGCAGGGACTCCGATTTGCATGCGTGTTCTCCTTCTTCTCGGACGAGGGACCGGCAGGCGAAAGCGGGCCTAGCCGTGCCCGCTCGCTTCTTATTCGCAGGAACACCCCTTTTTCCCCGCCGAGAGGCCTTGGGAGGCGAAAGCCGCGAAACGCCGGACGGTCATCGAATTCAATTCTTGTGCTGCCTCGCCTCTGCGGCCGGGCGAGGCCCAATCCTAATCGCTTCGCCGGGACGGCGCAATAACGGCGGTCAAGGGCAACCGCTATAATGGTGCATGCTCCCGAAACGACTTCCCCATGCCTTCTATTCGGGTTCTTCCTGAGCTGGTGGTGAGCCAGATCGCGGCGGGAGAGGTGGTGGAACGGCCTGCCTCCGCCTTGAAGGAGCTGCTGGAGAACAGCCTGGACGCGGGCAGCCGCTCGGTGAGCGTGGAGCTCGCCCAGGGCGGCCAGAAGCTGATCGTCGTCACCGACGACGGCTGCGGCATCCCGGGGAAGGAGCTGCCCCTGGCGCTGGCCCGCCATGCCACCAGCAAGATCGCCAGCCTGGAGGACCTGGCCCGTGTCGAGAGCCTAGGCTTCCGCGGCGAAGCGCTGGCGGCAATCGGTGCGGTGGCGCGCCTGCGGCTCGCAAGCCGGCACCCCTCGGAGCCCCACGGCTGGGCGATCCGCTGCGACGGGGGCAGCATCGGCCACCGGGAGCCCGCAGCCCTCGCCCAGGGCACCCGGGTGGAGGTACGCGATCTCTATTTCAACACGCCGGCCCGGCGCAAATTCCTGAAGAGCGAGGCGACCGAGTACGCCCATTGCGAGGAGACCTTCGTTCGCATCGCCCTCTCCCGGCCGGATCTGCGCCTCACCCTCCAGCACAACGGCCGGCTGCGTTGGTCCCTCGCTCCCGCCGATGCGGCCGCGCGCATCGGAGAGCTCATGGGGGAAGCGCTCTCGGCCGCCCCGATCGCCGTGGACGAGGGTGCCCCGGGGCTCAAGCTCTTCGGGCTCGCGGCCCGCCCGGCCCAGGCCCGCGGCCAGCGGGACGCCCAGTATCTTTTCGTCAACGGCCGCTTCGTGCGCGACAAGCTCCTCGCCCACGCGGTGCGGGAAGCGTACCGAGACGTGTTGCACCACGAGCGGCATCCGGCCTACGTCCTGTTCCTGGAGCTGGACCCCGAGGCGGTGGACGTGAACGTGCACCCGACCAAGAGCGAAGTGCGCTACCGGGAGCCCGGCGCCGTGCACCGGTTCGTTTTCCATGCCCTCCACAAGGCCCTGGCCGGGTCCCGGGCCGGCGCCCCGGCCGCCCAGCCGCCCGGGAGTCCCCGCCGGGAAACGGCGCCTGCGCCGTGGCCTAGGCGGAAGGCGGGCCCTGGGCCATCGCTGCGCCAGATGGCGGTCCCCTTGTCCGCCGCCCAGCCTGTCGCCGCCTACCAGGCCCAATTCGCCCAGGCCCTGGCCGAGGCGCCGGTGGCTGCCGAGGCCTCCTCCGAGATCCCGCCCCTGGGATTCGCCCTGGCCCAATTGGGCGGCGTCTACATCCTGGCCCAGAACGCCCACGGCCTGGTAGTGGTGGACATGCATGCCGCCCACGAGCGCATCGTCTATGAAGCGCTAAAAAGCGCCCTGGACGAGGCCACACCTGCGTCCCAGCCCCTGCTCATTCCCCTGACCTTGTCCGCCAGTGTCCACGACGTGGAAACGGTCGAGCGCAACCAGGCCCTGATCGGAAGCCTGGGCTTCGACATCGCGCCCCTTTCGCCCACCACCCTGGCGGTGCGAGCGGTCCCCCCGGCGCTCCAGGAGGCCGATGCCACGGGTCTAGTCCGGGACTTGATTCAGGAGCTGCAGGAATACGGCGCCGCCACGGTCGCCACCGCCCACCGCAACGAGCTCCTCGCCCGGCTCGCCTGCCACGGAGCAGTGCGGGCCAACCGGCGCCTCACCCTGGCCGAGATGAACGCCCTGTTGCGCCAGATGGAGGCGACGGAGCGTTCCGGCCAGTGCAACCACGGGCGGCCCACATGGTTGCAGTTGAGCCTCCAGGACTTGGACCGCCTGTTCATGCGGGGCAGGTGAAGGTGGAGAGGGAAGCTCCGGGGCTCTCCGGTCAAAACTCCCGCGAGCGCAGGGCGCCCGATCCCCCCGCCATCTTCCTGATGGGGCCCACCGCCACGGGCAAGACCCGGGTGGCGGTGGCGCTGGCCCGGGAGCTTCCGGTGGAGATCGTGAGCGTGGACTCGTCGCTCGTCTACCGCCACATGAACATCGGCACCGCCAAGCCGGACGCGGAGACCCTCAAGTCGGCGCCCCATCATCTGATCGACCTGGTGGAACCCGACGAAGCCTATTCGGCGGGGCGCTTCCGGGACGATGCCCTCGCGGTGATGCGGGAGATCACCGAGCGGGGCCGCATCCCGCTCCTCGTGGGCGGGACCATGCTCTACTTCAAGGCACTGCGAGAAGGCCTCGCCGAGCTGCCCAAGGCGGACCCGGCGCTGCGGCTGGTGATCGACGGCATGGCTGCCGAGCAGGGCTGGCCAGCGCTGCATCGGATCCTCGCCCGCGTCGACCCGGAGACCGCGGCCCGGCTCTCTCCCAACGACGCCCAGCGCATCCAGCGGGCTTTAGAGGTGTACTTCCTGACCGACCGGCCCTTGTCGGCCCTACTCAAGAAACCCAAGTACGTGTACTTCCCCTATCGGGCTATTCCCTTGGCCCTGGTACCCGGCGACCGGGAGCGACTCGCCCAGCGTATCGCCCAGCGTTTCGAGGACATGCTGGAGCTAGGCTTAATCGGAGAAGTGCGCTGGCTGCGACGCCATTACGCCCTGGACCTCTCCATGCCCTCTATGCGCTGTGTCGGCTACCGGCAGGTATGGAAGTACCTGGAGGGCGAGTACACGCTGGAAGTCATGCGGGAGCGGGCCGTGGCGGCGACACGCCAACTCGCCAAGCGGCAGCTCACCTGGCTGCGGGCGATGAAGGACGTGACCGAATTCGACTGCTTCGCAGAGTTGGTTGCCGAGGAGGTGTTGGCCTACCTGCGGGCAGCCCTCGCGGGCTGAGACCTGGGGCAGCGAAGGAAAGCAACGCCAAAGCGCACTCATTGTCCCCTTGAGCCACCCTGACTTCCTCTACTCGCCGTCGCCCTTCTCGTGCACCCCGGCCCGGGCCCAGCCCCGGGCGAAAATGAGCTCTAAGAGATCCCCCGAGACCACCTGGGTCGCCGAGCGCACGATGCTGCCGTCCATGGTCCGGACGATGCTGTAACCCCGCTCGAGCACGTGCTGAGGGTTCAGGTGGGCGAGGTGGGCCTCGAGCCGGGAAAGCTCCCGTTCGGCGTAGGAGAGCCTGCGGGCCATCGCCCGGGCCAGCCGCTCCGCCCCCCTGCGCCGGGCTTCGAGCAGCGCCTCGACGTCCGGACGCGACCGCCGGAGACGCTCCGCCAGGTACGCGGTTCGCGTCGTCTCCTGGGCGAGCCGGCGGCGCGCCGCGGCCGCGAGCCGCCGCTGGAGGTCCGCCAGCCGCAGCGATTGGGCTTGGAGGCGCTCGCCGGGATGGATGAGCCGTCGTGCTAGGGAGTCCAGTTGTTGCATGCGCGCTTCGTGCCGCCGTTCATAGCCCCGACGCAGGCGCCGCGCCAGGCTCTCCAAGCGGGCCAGCAGGTCGACGCGGCTGGGGCTCGCGAGCTCCGCCGCGGCGGTGGGGGTCGGCGCGCGCCGGTCGGCGACGAAATCGGCGATGGTGAAATCGGTCTCGTGGCCCACGCCGCTCACCACCGGGATGGGACAGGCGGCGATCGCCCGGGCGACCACCTCCTCGTTGAATGCCCACAGGTCCTCCAGGCTCCCTCCGCCCCGGCACAGGATGAGGACGTCGCACTCCGCCCGCTCGCCCGCGAGGCGAAGAGCCGCGGCGATCTGCTGGGCGGCGCCTTCCCCCTGCACCTGGGTCGGATAGATGACCACTGGCAAGGTCGGCAAGCGCCGGCGCAGGGTGGCGAGCACGTCCCGCAGCGCCGCCGCCTGGGCAGACGTGACAATTCCTACCTGGCGCGGGAAGAGGGGAAGGGGCCGCTTACGCTCGGGGGCGAACAAGCCTTCCTGCGCAAGCTTCGCCTTCAGGCGCTCGAAGGCTTCGTACAGGGCTCCCAGCCCCGCCCGGCGCATGGTCTCCACGTTGAGCTGGAACTCCCCCCGGACCTCGAACAGCGTCACCAGGGCCCGCACCTCCACCAGGGCGCCGTCCGCCGGCTCCCAGTCCAGGTATTGATTGCGGTTGCGGAACATGACGCAACGCACCTGGGCTTCCCGGTCCTTCAGGGCGAAGTACCAGTGGCCCGACGCGTAGCGCTTCAGGTTGGAAATCTCCCCCCGGACCCACAGCAAGGGGTACGCCTGTTCTAGGAGGACGCGGGTCGCCCGGTTGAGCTCGGTGACGGTGAGCACCCGGGCGGGGTCGATGGTGGGGGCGCCGAAATCCACTTGACAAACCTTTTAATCCACATTCTTCCCGTCAGGGCGGGCTTCTGCGTCCAGGCCGCGGGCCATTCCCTCCGGAAGCCGCGTTCGATGGACTAACTCATTGAAAGGTAATGGCAAATTTGAGCGTTCAAAAATTAATCGCGGCAGAAAAATTCGTGTAACGAACGCGACTTAGCCCGCATTTTTACAGACTGCCCACAAAGTTATCCACAAAGGTTGTGGACAATGATCGAGGCCGAAATCGGCGGTGGCGGCGGCGCTTTTAGCGCGTAAGGCCTTGAGCCGTCGTGTGGCTTGCTCCGCCCGGTGCTTGCGGATAGAGTTACCACATTTTTTTCCGTTCGGGCTTGGGAGTACGGATTTGTTCGCCCTCATCGAAGCGGCCGGCTGGCCGATCTGGTTTCTCATCGTCGCCTCTGTTGTCGCCGTCGCCATCATCGGCGAGCGTCTTTGGTCCCTGCGCCAGAGCCAGGTGGTGCCGAAAGATCTCCTCCATCGGGTGGTGCAGGAGTACCGCAAGAACGGCGTCAGCGAGGAGCTGATCGCCCGCCTCAACCGGGGCCCGGTGTTGGGGCGCGTCTTCGCCGCGGGCCTGAAGAACATCCGAAGCTCCCGGGAAATCATCAAGGACTCCATCGAGGAGGCGGGCCGCGCCGCCACCCAGGAGCTGGACCGCTTTCTCACCATGCTGGGGAGCATCGCCGCGGTGGCACCGCTCCTCGGCCTGTTCGGCACGGTGGTAGGGATGATCGAGATCTTCGGCTCCCAGACCCCCACGGGCAGCAACCCGATCCAGCTCGGCCACGGCATCTCCATCGCCCTGTACAACACCGCCTTCGGCATCCTGGTGGCCGTGCCCAGCATTCTCTTCTACCGCTACTTCCGGGCCAAGGTGGACGCGATGGTGGTGGAAATGGAGCTCCAGGCGATCAAGCTGGTGGAAGTCCTGCTGGGCGAGCGCAAGGCATGAACTTCCAGCGCGGGCGACAGAAGGACGAGCCGCGGATCGACTTCGTTCCGCTGATCGACGTGCTGCTGGTGATCCTGATCTTCCTCATGGTCACCACCACCTACAACCGGTTCTCCGAGTTGCAGATCAACCTGCCCGAGGCGGGCGCGGAGAAACAGCCCGAGCGCCCCAACGAGATCACGGTCGCCGTCGATCCCGCCGGGCAGTACGCGGTCAACAACCAGCCGGTGCGCTTTACTGGGCTCGAGGTGCTGGTGGAGAGCCTGCGCCGTGCCGCGGCCGGCGCCGCCGAGCCGGTGATCGTGATCGCCGCCGACGCCAAGGCTTCCCACCAGTCCGTGGTGAACGTGATGGAGGCGGCGCGCGTCGCCGGCTACCACCGGATCACGTTCACCACCCAGGCGCGGGAGCGGTAAAAGAGGAACCCGCGGAGCCAAGGCGGCGCGACCCGCCCCAACGGACCGTGCCCTGGGATCCCTACGGTTCCTCCCTTCCGGCGCTGCTGCTGGCCGACCTTGAGGACCGGTGCACCGGCCGGTCCCACCGGGCGAACGCCCGCTGGGGTTTCCTGCGCCCGCCGTCCGAGGGCAAGACGGTCTGGGTCGTGGCTGGGAGCCATCCTCGCAGCGTGCGCCTCGGGGCGGAGCTCGTCCGCGCCATCCGGCAAAAGCGCCTGGACGTGCGGCTGGTTTTCACTTTCGAGCAGGAGTATCCCCAGGTCCTCGCGCCGCTCGCCGGCAATCCCCGCACCGGCTGGGGATTCGGCCCCTGCGACCATCCCCTCGCCGTGGGCCGGGCGCTTACGCGGCTCGAACCCATGGGTATCGTGTTCGCGGGCGTGGCCCCCCGGCCCCACCTGGCCCAGGCCACCGCCTGCCTTTCCCACCGGCTGCTGGTGGCCGCGGGCCGCAGCCCGGGGATGGATTTCGAGCAGGTCTATCCCTCCACCGAGGAAGAAGCCGCTTCCGCGGGAAGCGGGGCCGCGCCGGCCGCGAATCTCCTCACCCTGGTCATGCCGTCCCAAGTGGATCCCAGCTTCGCCGCCCTGGTGAACGGTCCCTCCAGCCGCTCCCTGTGGTGGTGGCACGGGGTCGATCCCCAGGCGCTGGAGGGTTTCCTCGCCCCCTTCCGGGCGGTCTTTCCCCGGGATCCCCTCTTCGTCACCGGCTTCACGCCTCGGCAAGCGCCGAAACTGAAGCTCATGCCCATCAGCGGCTGGGAGAGGACGCCCTTGCCCGACGGTGCCCTCGTCGCCGTCGACGATCCGGCCTGGCTTCCGGCGGTGGCTTCCGCCTGCGTCGCGGTCCATTTCGACGCCCGGGACGACGAGCATCTGTGGCAGGCGTTGGGCGGCGGGGCGGCGGCGAGCCGCCGCCCCGGCATTCCCCTGCCCAAGGCCGCCCTGGCGTCCACCGTCATGGAGTCGGCCAATCCCGCCGACGTCGTCCAGGCGTGGCGGACCTGGCAGCAGGAGCCGCTCCTCAAGCGGGAGCTGAGGGACCGGGCGCGCCAGGCTTTCTGGGCCGAGCGGCGCCTGGCGGGAAGCGTGCGGAACGAGTTGCTGGAGCGGGTTTTCAACTGGGATTGACCCCGGCGCTGGCTCTTCGTCAAACTGAGCCCGGACATCCGGGCTTCCCCCCCATGAACTCCACGGTGCGCTGGATCGAGCGCCACTGGCGCCGGACCCCCTGGCTCGCGGCCCCGCTTGTCCCCTTGAGCTTGCTCTTCGGGGCGGCGGCCGCCGCCCGCCGCGCCCTGTATCGGGCAGGGATCTTCAAGACCGAACGGCTTCCGGTGCCGGTCATCGTGGTGGGCAACCTCACGGTGGGAGGCACCGGCAAAACCCCGTTCGTCATCTGGCTCGTCCAGCGGCTGCGCGGCCTGGGATGGCGGCCGGGGATCGTGAGCCGGGGCTACGGCGCCACGGTGGCGGGCCCCGCCCCGGTGGAGGCCGCCTCCGACCCGGCCCGCTTCGGCGACGAGCCCGTGCTCCTCGCCCGCCGCACCGGCTGTCCGGTGTGGATCGGACGCGACCGGGTAGGCGCGGCCCGGGCGCTCCTTGCGGAGCGGCCCGAGTGCGACGTGATCGTCTCCGACGACGGCCTGCAGCACTACCGCCTCGCCCGGGACGTGGAGATCGCAGTGGTGGACGGCGACCAGGGATTTGGCAACGGCTGGCTCCTTCCGGCGGGCCCGTTGCGGGAGGACCCGTCCCGGCTCGACCGGGTGGACCTGGTGATCGTGCACGGGAACGCCCCCCGCGCCTTCGCGCCGGGGCGGGAGTACCGCATGCGGCTCGAGGGCCGGCAGTTCTACAACCTGCTCAATCCCCGCTTTGTGGTTCCGCCGGGCCACTTCCAGGGCAAGCGCACCCACGCGGTGGCGGGCATCGGCAATCCCCGCCGCTTCTTCGACGCCCTTAAGGCCCTCGGGATCTCCGGCACGGCCCACGCCTTTCCCGATCACCACCGCTTCCGCGCCGAAGAGCTGCGCTTCGCCGGCGCGGAAGCCATCCTCATGACCGAGAAGGATGCGATAAAATGCGAAGCCTTCGCCGACGAGACGCATTGGGTGCTCGCCGTTACCGCAGTGGTCGATCCGGACCCGCTGCCCGCCCTGCTCGCCAAGATCGGATACCCCCATGGATCCCAAGCTGCTTGACATTCTCGTGTGCCCCCTGTGCAAAGGCCCCCTGGTCTACAAAAAGGCCGAGCAGGAGCTAATCTGCAAGGCGGACCGCCTCGCCTACCCCATCCGGGACGGCATTCCGGTGATGCTGGAAGAGGAAGCCCGCAAGCTCCCTCCGGAGGAAGAGGTCGCCTGAGGCGCTCGAGCCGGTGCCCCGCGCTTCCATGACGCCCGAACCCTTTACCGTGGTGATCCCGGCGCGCTACGCCTCCACGCGGCTACCGGGCAAACCCCTCGCCGACATCGGCGGCCGTCCCATGGTGGTGCGAGTGGCCGAGCGGGCGCGGGAGAGCGGCGCCCGGGCGGTGGTAATCGCCACCGACCATCCGGACGTGGCCGAGGCGGCGCGCCGCCACGGGTTCGACGCCTGCATGACCCGCGCCGAGCACGCCACCGGCACCGATCGCATCGCCGAAGTGGTGAAGGCGCGGGGGTTCCCCCCCGAAGCGGTGGTGGTGAACGTGCAGGGCGACGAGCCGTTCATCGATCCCGAGCTGATCCGGGAAGCGGCCCGGCATCTCCACGGGAGGAGGGAGGCCGCCATCGCCACCGCCTGCCACCCGATCCGGGAGCTGGAGAGCTTCTTGAGCCCCAGCGTGGTCAAGGTGGTGCTGGACGCCCAGGGCTGCGCCCTGTATTTCAGCCGCGCCCCCATCCCCTATCCCCGGGACGCCTTCACCGCGGGCGCCAAAGCGCTTCCCGCGGGGCTGCCGGCCTACCGCCATATCGGCATCTATGCCTACCGGGCCGGCTTTCTCGCCGCCTACGCCGGGCTGCCCAAAAGCGAAGCGGAGGTCTTCGAGTCCTTGGAGCAGTTGCGAGCCCTGGCCCACGGCTACCGGATCGCCGTCTGGGTGACGGAGCGCAGCGCGCCGGCCGGCGTGGACACGCCCGAGGATCTGGAACGGGCGCGGCGCAGGGCGGCGGATCCGGAGCCGGAGCCTTATAGATCCCATCACAATTAGCGATCCGCGGGCGTCATGGACGTTCTATCATTCGCGGGGACGACATCGTGGCGAGCGGCCAAGGAGGAAGCGCCATGCGACTGATCCTGCTGGGCCCCCCGGGGGCGGGCAAAGGTACCCAGGCGGCCTTCATCACCGAGCGTTATGGCATACCCCAAGTCTCGACGGGGGACATGCTGCGGGCGGCGGTGAAGGCCGGCACGCCCCTGGGCAAGCTCGCCAAGGAAAAGATGGAGGCGGGAGCGCTGGTGCCCGACGATCTCATCATCCAGCTCGTGAAGGAGCGCATCCGCGAGCCCGATTGCGCCAACGGCTTCCTGTTTGACGGTTTTCCCCGCACCCTTCCCCAGGCCCAAGCCATGCGGGACGAGGGCGTCAAGATCGATTACGTGCTGGTGCTGGAGGTGCCCGACGAGGAAATCATCACCCGCATGGCGGGCCGCCGGGTGCACCTCCCCTCCGGGCGGACCTACCACGTGAAGTTCAACCCGCCCCGGGTGCCGGACCGGGACGACCTGACGGGGGAGACCCTGGTCCAGCGGGAAGACGACCGGGAGGAGACGGTGCGGGAACGGCTGCGGGTCTATCACGCCCAGACCAAGCCTCTGGTGGATTACTATTTCCGCTGGGCGGCCGAAGGCGACCCCAGCGCCCCCAAGGTGGCGAAGGTGGCCGGCACCGGCAACGTGGAGGAGATCCGCGACCGCATCTTCGCCGCGCTAAGCTGACGCCAGGCCGTCTCGGAGGAAACGGTCCATGCCCGCCATCCCCGAATTCAGCGACGCCGAGCTATGGGTGGTGGAGTCCGCCCTCAAGGAGCGCTACGGCCGGGAGGTGCCCGTCGAAGTGGCGACGAGCGAGATCCAGCTCGATCCCTCATCGTCCGAGCTCATGGCTTGCCCCACCCTGCATTGGACCCAGGACGGGGTGGGCTTCGTCATCAACAAGATCGCCGAGGGCCGCTACCGGGCCCAGTTCTACTATTCCGTCCACGACCAGTACGGAACCGACCGGGAAGCCTTCGACGATCTGGGCGAATGCCTGGGGGTGCTCCTCAAGCTGCAAGCCGACACCGCCAAGGACCGGGCCGGCGCCGCCTCCGGGGCAGACGGGAGCAGCCTGGGCAGCCCCTTCACCCAGTTCATCGACTTCTAGAGCGAAGAAAGGGAGGCAACTGGATGGCCAAGTTGAACGCGTTCTACGCCCAGTCCGGGGGGGTCACCGCGGTGATCAACACCTCGGCCTGCGCCGTCATCGAGACTGCCCGCAAGCACAAGGACAAGATCGGCAAGGTGTACGCGGGCCGCGACGGCATCCTCGGCGCGCTCACCGAGGACCTGATCGACACCAGCAAGGAGCCGGCGGCCAACATCGCCGGGCTGCGCTACACGCCCGGCGGCGCCTTCGGCTCGTGCCGCTACAAGCTGAAGAGCCTGGAAGAGAGCCGGGCCCAGTACGAGCGGCTCATCGAGGTGTTCAAGGCCCACAACATCGGCTACTTTTTCTATAACGGCGGCGGCGACTCGGCGGACACCTGCCTGAAGGTGTCCCAGCTCTCCGAGCAGATGGGCTACCCCATCGTATGCGTGCACGTGCCCAAGACGGTGGACAACGATCTGCCCGTCACCGACTGCTGCCCGGGCTTCGGCTCGGTGGCGAAGTATGTGGCCACTTCCATTCGCGAAGCCGGCTACGATGTGGCCTCCATGGCCAAGACCTCCACCCGGGTGTTCGTGCTGGAAGTGATGGGCCGCCACGCCGGATGGATCACCGCCGCCTGCGGGCTCGCCTCGGAGAAGGAAGGCGAGCCACCCCACATTCTGCTCTTTCCCGAGGTCGCCTTCGATGAGGATAAGTTCCTTGGGCGCGTGGAGGAGACCATCAAGCGCCACGGCTACTGCGTGATCGGCGTCTCCGAGGGCCTGCGTAACAAAGACGGCCAGTTCCTGTCCGAGTCCGGCATGCGCGACGCCTTCGGGCATGCCCAGCTCGGCGGCGTTGCGCCCATCATCGCCAACCTGGTGCGCGAGCGGCTCAAGCTCAAGTACCACTGGGCCGTGGCCGACTATCTGCAGCGCGCCGCGCGCCATATCGCCTCCAAGACCGACGTGGCCCAGGCCTATGCCGTCGGGAAAGCCGCGGTGGAGCTCGCCCTCAAGGGCAGGAACGCGGTCATGCCCACCATCGTGCGTAAGTCCAACCGGCCTTACAAGTGGTCGATCGGCGTGGCCGACCTCAAGGACGTGGCCAACCGGGAGAAAATGATGCCCCGGGACTACATCACCGAGGACGGCTTCCACATCACGGCGAAGTGCCGCGCGTATCTCCAGCCCCTGATCCTGGGCGAGGACTATCCTCCGTACAAGAACGGGCTGCCGGTGTACACCCGGCTCAAGAACGTGGCGGTGCCGAAGAAGCTCAAGACGGAGTTCAAGGTCTGAATGACGCTGGAAAAAGCACGGCAACTGCTCAAGGTCCAGGCCGACTTCGGCGGCTTCTACAACGCCAACGCCGCCAAACTGATCCTGTCCGAGGTCCAGCGCGAGCACGGCCAGGTAGCGGTGGACGCCCTGATCCGGGAGCTCAGGCTGGAGGAGATTTTCGGGTGGGAACCCGGAACGAGGTTCGAAGGAGCCTTGGCGGTCCCGAACAAGCGGAGGTGAGCTAGGAGCGCCGATCCGGGTTCCTC
>NZ_JBQACR010000015.1:0-27216 GCF_051905455.1 Pelomicrobium sp. G1 | reverse complement strand
GGAACGAGGTTCGAAGGAGCCTTGGCGGTCCCGAACAAGCGGAGGTGAGCTAGGAGCGCCGATCCGGGTTCCTCGCGTCCGCTCCCGCACCAAGCCTTCGGCCACCGTGTCGCGGCCGCCCCGGAACGAGGTTCGAAGGAGCCTTGGCGGTCCCGAACAAGATTCGTAGGGTGCGTGAAGCGAAGCCTGCCTGCGCCGCACGGATCGCGGCAGGCAGGCGAAACGCACCGAATCGGCCTACATTCAATGGTGCGCCGAAACGCTCCTTGCCACCACTTAGCCATGAGCCATGGACGAACCGAGAGACTACCAATAAAAAGATCACGCCCTTGTTCGTGAACGTCGCGATCCTTCGTAGCTTGCGTTCTGCGGTAGCGGCGCCCCCGGAACGCCGCGGAAACATTCAAGCCCTGTAGGAGAGGGCGGTACTCGCGTAGCCGCTTACGCCGATTCACAAGGGCAGTATGTTAAAATCCGCGCCACCCAAATCTTATATAAGAGTTCACTAATTCGTTCTCGCATAAGGGTAATCGGGCCGGCCCGAGCTTCGGCCCCGCCAGCATAAGGGGAATTCCATGACTGCAGGACTCACGCTAGCGCTGCTTTGCGCCGCCGCAGCCCTGGTGTTCGGCGGCCTCTGGATCAAGAGCATCATGAGCCTGCCCGCCGGCAACGAGCGCATGCGCGAGATTGCGGCGGCGGTACAGGAAGGCGCCAAGGCGTACTTGAACCGCCAGTACACCACCATCGGCATCGTCGGCGTCATCCTGTTCCTCATCATCGGCTTCGCCCTTTCCTGGCGCACCGCCTGGGGCTTCGCCATCGGCGCCGTTCTCTCGGGGCTGGCGGGCTACATCGGCATGAACGTGTCGGTGCGCGCCAACGTGCGCACCGCCGAGGCCGCGCGCAAGGGTCTGGCGGAGGCGCTGGCGGTGGCCTTCCGCGGCGGCGCCATCACCGGTCTCCTGGTGGTGGGGCTGGGCCTGCTCGGGGTGGCCGGCTACTTCGGGATCCTCTGGTCGGCCGCCGACAAAGCGGCCCAGATCGAAGGCATCAAGCACATCCTGGAGCCGACGGTGGGTCTCGCCTTCGGTGGTTCCCTCATCTCCATCTTCGCCCGTCTCGGGGGCGGCATCTTCACCAAGGGCGCCGACGTGGGTGCGGACCTGGTGGGCAAGGTGGAAGCGGGCATTCCCGAGGACGATCCCCGCAACCCCGCCGTCATCGCCGACAACGTGGGCGACAACGTGGGCGACTGCGCCGGCATGGCGGCCGATCTGTTCGAGACCTACGCCGTGACCATCATCGCCACCATGCTGCTCGGCGGGTTGCTGTTCCCGCCCAACGTGGCCCCCCAGGCGGTGATCTATCCCCTAGCGCTGGGGGGCGTGTCCATCATCGCCTCCATCATCGGCACCTACTTCGTGAAAACCAGCGAAGGGGGCAAGATCATGGGCGCCCTGTACCGGGGCGTGATCGTTTCGGGTGTGCTGGCCCTCATCGCCTTCTGGCCGGTGACCCAGTATTTCATGGCCGGCAACGGGATGTACAGCGTGATCGCGCTGTGGGGCTCGGCGGTGATCGGGCTGCTGCTCACCGGCGCCATGGTGTGGATTACCGAGTACTACACTGGCACCCAGTTCTCGCCGGTCCGCCACGTGGCCCAAGCTTCCACCACCGGCCACGCCACGAATATCATCGCCGGCCTGGGCGTCTCCATGAAGGCCACCGCGCTTCCGGTGCTGGCCGTGTGCCTGGCGATCTGGGCGTCCTATACCCTGGCGGGGCTCTACGGCATCGCCATCGCCGCCACCGCCATGCTTTCCATGACCGGGATCATCGTGGCCCTGGACGCCTACGGCCCGATCACCGACAACGCCGGCGGCATCGCCGAAATGGCGGAGTTGCCCAAGGAAGTGCGCAACATCACCGATCCCCTGGACGCGGTGGGAAACACCACCAAGGCGGTGACCAAGGGATACGCCATCGGCTCTGCCGGCTTGGCAGCGCTGGTGCTGTTCGCCGACTACACCCACGGGCTGGAGGCGGCAGGGAAGGCGGTGGAATTCAGCCTCTCCCACCCGGCGGTCATCATCGGCCTCTTCGTCGGCGGGCTCGTGCCCTACCTCTTCGGCGCCATGGCCATGGAAGCGGTGGGCCGCGCCGCCGGCTCGGTGGTGAACGAGGTGCGCCGGCAGTTCCGGGAGATCGCCGGCATCATGGAAGGAAAAGCGAAGCCCGACTACTCCCGGGCGGTGGACATGCTGACCCGCGCCGCCATCAAGGAGATGATCGTCCCGTCCCTGCTCCCGGTGCTGGTGCCGATCCTGGTGGCGGTGATCGTGGGCGCGCTCATGGGCGCCGAGTCCGGTCGCATGGCCCTGGGGGGACTGCTCCTCGGTACCATCGTCACCGGCATCTTCGTCGCCATCTCCATGACCACCGGCGGCGGCGCCTGGGACAACGCCAAGAAATACATCGAGGACGGAGCCTTCGGCGGCAAGGGCTCCGACGCCCACAAGGCGGCGGTCACCGGCGACACGGTGGGCGATCCCTACAAGGACACCGCCGGCCCGGCGGTGAACCCGCTCATCAAGATCATCAACATCGTCGCCCTGCTGATCGTGCCGCTGCTGTAGGGGGCCGGCGGCCTGGCCGAGAAAAGCGCACCGCGGTCGCCGCCCAGTGCGCTTTTCTTCTCCCCCCGGCCCGATGACCTCGAAGGCGGGGTTGCAAGAGCCGGGGGACTTTCACCCTTTCGTCTGCCCGGAGCACTCGGTTATCATTCTTTTTCCTCCCAACCCACGTTGCTCCGGTTCTTCCCATGATGAAGCGCGTCTTGACCCTCGAGGCGGCGAAATCCGTGGCCGCCGCCGCCGAGGCGTTCGCCGACAGCCACGGTTTCAAGGTGGTCATCGCCATCGTGGACGACGGCGGCCATCTGCTCTACCTCCAGCGGGACCATGACGTCCAGTTCGGGAGCGTCCAGAC
Organism: Pelomicrobium sp. G1; assembly: GCF_051905455.1. Classification (NCBI taxonomy): domain Bacteria; kingdom Pseudomonadati; phylum Pseudomonadota; class Hydrogenophilia; genus Pelomicrobium; species Pelomicrobium sp. G1. Next base: position 24,225 of record NZ_JBQACR010000015.1, on the reverse strand, counting down.
AGCCATCGGCAAGGCCTACTCGGCGGTAGCGTTCAAGCGGCCCACGGTGGAATGGGAAAAACGCTTCAAGGAAGGACGATACGGCTATCTCACCATGCCCGCCCTGACCGGACTGCAGGGCGGCGTACCGCTCAAGATCGGCGAGGAGATCGTGGGCGGCATCGGGGTCTCCGGGGTTGCCTCCCAGGACGACGAGCGCATCGCCAAAGCCGGTGCCGACCTCCTGCTCACCTTGAGCGAAGGAGGTAAGGCATGATCTACGCCTTAGGGGATCGCCGCGTGGAGATCCGCGGCAACGATTACTTTGTCGCCGACAACGCTACGGTCATCGGCTCCGTGGTGATCGGCCACAACGCCAGCATCTGGTTCAACTGTGTCGTGCGCGGCGACAACGACGTCATTACCATCGGCGACAACTGCAACATCCAGGACGCCTCGGTGCTGCACACCGACGAAGGCGTGCAGCTCACCCTGGAGCGCAACGTGTCGGTGGGCCACATGGTCATGCTGCACGGCTGCTACATCGGAGAAGGAAGTTTGATTGGCATCAAGGCGGTGGTGCTGAACGGCGCCCGCGTTGGCAAGAACTGCCTAATCGGCGCCAACACCCTCATCCCGGAAGGCAGGGAAATCCCCGATGGCTCGCTGGTGGTAGGCTCTCCGGGGAAAGTGATCCGCCAGCTCACGCCCGAGGAGATCCAGAGAATCAACGGGATCGCCGACCACTACGTGGAAAACTTCAAGCGCTACAAGGCCGGCCTGCGGCCCGATCCGCGCTGAGCGGACTCTCCCTAGTCCGCCCGATTCAGGCCCATTCGGCAAAGGACTCTCCCTAGCCTCTTCCGCCGATCGGTCCGACTGCGCCGCCAGCTCTTTTACGCTCCGTCGTGCGGCGCCGCGCCCCCGCGTCAGGCGTACCATGCGCTCAAACAGCCAGAGGGGCGCACGGCCGCCGTGCAACGGGAGCTGGGCGTCATCCGTGCGCGTGCGAAAGCCAGTCAGGCCACCGTCACATCCTTGGACAGGTACACGTCCTGGATCGCGTTGAGCAGTGCAATACCCTCCTTGAACGGCTTCTGGAACGCCTTGCGGCCGGAGATGAGCCCCATGCCGCCGGCGCGCTTGTTGATCACCGCCGTGCGCACCGCCTGGGCCAGGTCGCCCTCCCCCTTGGACTCGCCGCCCGAGTTGATGAGCCCTGCTCGTCCCATGTAGCAGTTGGCCACCTGGTAGCGGACCATGTCAATGGGATGGTCCGAGGTGAGCTCCGAGTAGACCTTGGCATGGGTCTTGCCGAACTTGAGCACGTTGTAGCCGCCGTTCGTTTCCGCCATCTTCTGCTTGACGATGTCCGCCTGGATCGTGACCGACAGGTGGTTGGCCTGCCCGGTCAAGTCCGCCGCCAGGTGGTAGTCCTTGTCCTGCTGCTTGAACGCGGGATTGCGCAGGTAAGCCCACAGGATGGTGACCATGCCCAGCTCGTGGGCGTACTCGAAGGCCTTGGTGATCTCCTGGATCTGGCGCTTGGATTCCTCGGAGCCGAAATAGATGGTGGCGCCCACCGCACAGGCCCCCATCTCGAAGGCCTGCTTGACCGAGGCGAACAGGATCTGGTCGTAAGAATTGGGATAGCTCAGGAACTCGTTGTGATTGATCTTGAGGATGAAGGGGATCTTGTGGGCGTACTTGCGCGCCACCGCGCCCAGCACTCCCAGGGTGGAAGCGACGGCGTTACAGCCGCCTTCGATGGCGAGCTTGACGATGTTCTCCGGGTCGAAGTACATGGGGTTGGGCGCGAACGACGCCCCGCCCGAATGTTCCACCCCCTGGTCCACCGGCAGGATGGAAAGATAGCCGGTGCCGGCGAGCCGCCCGTGATTGAACAGGGTCTGGAGGCTACGCAGCACCGCGGGCTTGCGGTCGCTCGCCGCCACCACCCGGTCGACGAAGTCCGGCCCGGGCAGGTGCAGCGATTCCTTGGGGATCCCCTTGCACACGTGGCCGAGCAGGCTTTGCGCTTCCTTGCCCAGCATCGCCTCGATATCGGTCGCAGCGGTCTTCATCACGACACTCATGGCGTTTCTCCCGTGGATAAAAGTCACAGCTTAATTGTTTTATTATCCCTCAGATGCCGCGCCGGGATAAGCGGCCCGCTCCACGTTAACCCTGCTCCGCGCCCGGCGGCTCTATGATCAGGAACCCCCACGTGGGCGCGGGCCAGGTGGTACAGCGTCTGTCGCCGGCCGGGCGCCGAACGTCCCGCATTCTGTCGCTCGGCGCTTCCGCCTTCACGTTCGCTCTGCTGGCCCTGGTACGGCGGCCCATGGCCTCCGACGAGATCGGTACGAGGTGACCTCGCCCGCCCTCGGCGCGCCCCGATCACCCTACACGGTGTAGGGTGCACCTGCTATAAGACCGGATCGGCGGACTTCGCCGATGACTTGATCCTGGCGGAGGCCCGAGCCCAGGATTGCCCGCTCGTCACCTTCGACAAGCGCTTGCAGCGGGCGCAGGGGGTACAAAAGCTGGCGGATTGAGCGCCCGTAAAGGCCCCGGAGAATGCTTGCCCGGAGACATCATCGCTGCGCGCAGGCGCTTCACGGGGTTGGCCAGATATGATTCCCTCGCAACGATGCGGCGCCGGCCTGGATCTGCTTTTCCACCCACCGCGCGAACAGTGGGTGAGGCGCAAAACCCTCTCCCAGCTCGAACTCGAGCCCGGCAAGAAACTCCCGCTCGTGTCCCTGGGCGTTGGTGCGGGCGGGGATGACGAGCGCCCGCCCCCCGTCGCGGGTTGCCTCTTTCACCATTTCCCTCACCCGCTCGATCCACGGTGCACGCTTCTCCGGCCAGTCCTCCCGCCAGGTGGCCACCCGAACGGCGCGGAATCCCTCGCCGCCGCGCGCCTTGATCTGGCGGGCGAGGGAGTCCAGCACCTCGAGCCAGTGGGCGTTGGCCGCGTCGTCGCCGGAGCCGTGGGCCACCAGGATCACCGTCTCCCGGGAAGGCTCCCGCGACAGCGCTTTCGCCCGGTCGAGCAACGCCTCGGCGAAAAGGGAATCGTCCTCCAGGCCGCCGGCCGTGGCCATGGGGACGGCAGCTCGGATGCGGGCGCGGGGATGCGCCCGCGCGCCCCCGTGTCCGTGGTGGTGGGCGTAGGCGCCACCGTTGCCGTCGTCGTCGTGCCCATGGTCTGCCCCAGAACGGCCCAGGTCGTCTGGAGCGCTATGCTCCACGTCCCATCCGATCATCCTTTCCACCGCGTCGCGAAATGCCGAGGCAAGCCCGAATACCCGCACGATCACGATGGCCCGCACCGCGCGACGCTCGAGCCGCTCCACTGCCCGTTCGATCAACGGCTGGTCTGCCATGGAAAACACGAATTCCAGTTTGTAGCGGTCTTCCAACGACCGGACCGAGTGGCGCATCGTCTCGTTCCAGTGATAATCCGCTCCGTGGGCGAGAATGACGATGCCGAGATCTTCGGCCTTGAGGGGAACATGACGGTTGGCCTCCTGGGACATCCAGGCAGCGATCAAGAGGTCAGGACTTGCCACTTCGGGCAGCAGCTCGGCACCCGGTGGAAGGGCATGTGCCAGTTCGGCCTCAAACGACATCATGCTGTCGAGTTTCCGGCCGAAATGAAACGGTATCACCACGGCATCGCTCGCCACCGCCTCCGCCAGCAGGCGCTCAGACTCCGCCTGGCGCGTCGCCTGCTCGGGCGCCTTGCGCTCGTGCCACACCACGCTCCGCACCGAAGCAAAGCCTAAGCCTTCGGCGGCGCGCTCGGCGATGCGCTGCCAGTCGGCGGTCATGCTCCGGCGCGTTTCGGCGTCCATCGCACCGTAGCCCACCACGACGACTCTACGGCCCGCCGGCGCCCGGATCGCGCGAAAGCGGTCGGCCAACGCTTCCACCGCCAGATAGCTTTCTCCGAAGGCTCTACCGACCGACACCGGGAGCGGACCCAGGGCTCCCGAGTCCAGCAGGCGGGCCGCCAACACCCAGCGGGGCTCGGCTCGAGAGATGAAGAGCGGCAACGCCACCGCTCGCCGGGCTCCGTTTTGGGCGAGCGCTTGGAGCGCCCCTTGCAAGTTCCCGGCAGTGCGTTCGTCGGTCACGAAAGCGAGCGCGGCGTTGCGCCCTTTAGCAAAGGTCTCGAACGCTTCTCGGATTTCCTCATTCCCGGCGAAGCCCCGATCCGGTGCGATGACTAGGAAACCAGTTCCCCAATCGCTAGCAGGCCCGCCGCGTTGAGCACTGCACCCATGAGCGGCGTCCGCCAAAGCCGCTGGCACCAAGGCGGACAACACCAGTGCGACTCGGCCGTGTTTCCAGAAGCTTCTCGGCCATCCCATCGCGGATGCCCCTCGACGATCAGAACGTATAAGCGATCCGGGCCTTGAAATTGCGCCCGGGCTCAAGGGCGCCGGTAAAGACGCGGGAGTAGGCCTTATCGAAAGCATTGTCGACGCCGAGGTCGATGCGCAGGCCTTTGATGGAAGCCTCACGCGGAGTCCAGACGAAATAGAAGTCGTGGACCGCGTAGCCGCCCCGCCGATCGGCGGGGTTGTTCACCTTATCGAACTCCCCGGCGGCGAGCATGCGCCAGCCGGCCAGGGCGTCGAGCCCGGCGAGCTTAAGCGCCACGTCCAGCGCTAGGCGCGGAGGCGTCAGCACCCCCAGCTTTTCCCCGCTGCGCCGGTTTTCACCGTCGATTGTGGAAAACCCGAGGCCCGCGCGCAGGCGGCGATTTTCGTAGGACGCCTCGATCTCGTTGCCCCAAAGCCTGGCATCGGCCACGTTGACGGCCCGGGTGGTGCCGTCGCAGGCGCCCGGGATGAACGGATTGCAGTCGACGAAAGGCCTGGGCTGAACGACTTCCAGGTCGATGAAATCCTCCCCCCGAATGCGGAAATGGGCTGCTTTGAGCCGCAACCGATCGCTTTGCCCCAAAACGTCTCTGAAGTCCAGGCCCGCGCCCAACTCTAAGGTGCGGGTGCGCTGCGGCGCCAGATCGGGGTTCGGGACGAAGCGGTTGGTCACGCCAGGACCGATGGGAATGCGGAAATGCACCCCGTTCGGGAACAGCTCGTTGACGGTGGGGGCCCGGAACGCCGCGCCGTAGTGGGCGAAAAGGAGCGACCACGGGGTCGGCAGATAGCTCACGCCGAGGCGCGGTGAAAGGGCCCGGTCCTCCGTGCCTCCGGCAATCGGGCTCGCAGACCGGTAATGGTCATAGCGCAGCCCAGGGATGAGGAGCACCTCGCCGGGAACAACACCCAGGGGCCGGGGTATACGGATCTCGGTCTGCCCGAACACGCCAGCGAAGTCGGCTTCGGCGTCGGGGACGCCATCCCGCTCTCCCGGGCCGGCCCCACCGTCCTGCCGGTCTCGGTAGGCTTCGCCGCCATAGGTAAAGGTCACCTGGATTGCGCCGGGGAGCTTCACCCGCGAGCGGTTATCCAAACGCAATCCCAGCGTGTCCACGTCCCGCTTGAGAAGCTCTCCTCGGGGTCCCGTGCCCTGGTCGTCGAGCCGCAGTTCGTCTACTCGGAATTCGGTGCGGTAGAGCACAAGGTCGAGGTCGATCCACGGATTCGCCGGGTTCTTGTACCCGTAGGCGAAGCGGAGGTTATCGGCTCGGATATCCTTCTCGACCAAGCCGCCGCTTCCGGTTCCTTGCCCGTTGTTGGGCTCCTGGGCCTCGTTGCTAAACCGCTGGAACGACGCTTCGAAGCGTTGATGCCTGTCGAAGCGCCATCCGGCCTTCGCCAGTCCGGCCACGATATCGTCGTCCGTGCGGTCCAGCTCGCTTCCGTCGCCCAGCTTGATCGCACCAGAGGCTCGCCGGGTCACGCTCGCCAGCAAGTCCAGGCCAGCGCCCGGCCGCCCATAGGCGATTACGGTCCCGAGCCTCTCCCGGTTGACGGACTGGTAACCGCCCGAGAGGGTCATTCCCACTTTTTCCCCAGGCGCGAGCAAGTCCTCGGCCCGCACCGTGCGGAAAGCGATCACGCCGCCCATGCCGCCGCTACCGTAAAGGGAAGAGGCCGGACCGCGCAGCACTTCCACGTCCCGCACCAAGCTGGGATCGATAAAGAAGCGCCCGTCGTGGCCGGAATCGAAGTTTTGGCGCGCGCCGTCGAGGGTGATGATCACGTCGGGGCCGGAAAATCCGCGGAGGCTGGGTACCTCCCCGGTACGCCGCGGCCCACCGGTGAACTCTACGTTGGGCACCCCTTTCAAAAGGTCGTCCGGCGTCGATGCCTGGCGCGTCTTCAGCCCCTCTGGCTCAAGCACGGTCACCATGCCGGGATATTCGAACGGGTCGATGGGATTTCGCGTCGCGGTCACCGACACAGGCTCAAGCACCGGCTCCAGCGCTTCGCCATCCTCCGCCCGCGCAGAACTCGCTCCCATCGTCTGGGAAAACGCCAGCGCCAAACCCAGGCCCACGTGAAGATACTTTCGGATTGCCATGGCCACCTCCTCGATGGACAGGCCCGCGGGAGAAGCGGCGACCGGGAAAGTCCTCGACCGACAGGCGGGCCAGGAAACCAAGGGTCCGTCGAGGACACCGTTGACCGGAAGAGCCGCTGCGGGCAGACCTGCTCCACGCAGTGATTCCTGATTGAGCAACCGGCTGGCTGCCGCCGAAAGGGGTGGCTGGCTGTATGAACCACGGCGGACTACCGCAAAGCGCAGCGCCGAGTCCATGCAATAAATGATAATTATTACTGTTTAGATTGGCAACCCCCGGCCCATATCGGGGCTTGGACCCCTGCTTGGAACGGCCAAGAGGGCGCCATCCGGCGCAGCTCACTCCTGGAAAAAGGCGCTTGCAATTCCAGACCGACAGAGTGATAATGATTCGCAATTAGGACAAGCGCCATGTACGTCTGCGTTTGCAACGCCATCACCGATCGGGAAATCCGCCAGTGCGTGGAGCTGGGGGCGGCGTCCCTAGAGGAGCTGCAGGAAACCCTGGGGGCAGCCACTTGCTGCGGCCGGTGCACACGGACGGTGGAGGAGATCCTCCAGGAATGCACCCGCAGCGGCTGCCCGTATTTCGCTCCCGCCTCCTCCTGAACCCCCGTTCCCGCTTTACCGATCCGAGGGCTCGGTGCTAGCCTAGAAAGTCAGCACGCGCCCCGGCGGGGCTGTGGCCGCTCGATTCCGCCCGCTTGCCCGTCGAGGGCTTTCAAGAACCTCAAAAATCGCGGAGGCTGCCATGAAAGGCGATAACAAGGTCATCGAGCACCTCAACAAGGTCCTTTACAACGAGCTCACCGCCATCAACCAGTACTTCCTCCACGCCAAGATGTTCGAGAACTGGGGGTTGCACAAGCTCTATGAGCACGAACGCAACGAGTCCATCGACGAGATGAAGCACGCCGACAAGCTCATGGAGCGCATCCTGTTCCTGGAGGGGCTGCCCAACCTCCAGGACCTGGGCAAGCTCATGATCGGGGAAAACGTGCCGGAGGCCCTGAAATGCGACCTCCAACTGGAACGGGCCGCGCGGCCCGACCTGCAGGCGGCCATCGCCTACTGTGAGAGCGTGGGGGACTACATCAGCCGGGAGCTGTTCGAAGACATCCTCGACTCCGAGGAAGAGCACATCGACTGGCTGGAGACCCAGCTCGAGCTGATCGACAAGCTCGGGCTGCAGAATTACCTGCAATCCCAGATGTAGCCCGGCGCGCGGGCCCCGTCGGGCGGGGGTTCGCGTTCCCGCGAGCCAGCCCGCCCTCTCCGACGGGCCCGCTAGTTCCCGGCGTCGCGGCCGGTCTCCCGCCCGCCGGCGATTCAGCGATCGGAGGTACCCCGTGAAGCTCGAAGGCTCTTGTCACTGCCGAGCCGTGACCTTCTCCCTCCAATCCCGCACGCCCTATCCCTACCTGCGCTGCTATTGCAGCATCTGTCGCAAGACCCAGGGCGGAGGCGGATACGCCATCAACATCATGGGGCTCACCGCCACCCTGCGTGTGACGGGAAAAGCGAACATGAAGATCTATCGGGCGAAAATCGAGGATCCCGAGCGACCGGGAAAGCTCGTGCGCAGTCCGGCGCGGCGCCACTTCTGCGCCCTTTGCGGCAGCGGCCTCTACGTTTGGGATCCGCGCTGGCCCCAGTGGGTCTATCCGTTTGCTTCGAGCATCGACACGCCGCTTCCCAAGCCACCCGAGCGAATACACATGATGCTGGATCATGCCGCGCCGTGGGTGGAGGTGCCGCGCCCAGGGCCGCGCAATCGCCATTTCGCGCAATGGCCGGACGAGGCCATTATCGAGTGGCACCGCCGGCACGGGCTGTACGGAAAGTCGTCCTCTGCCTTTGGGCACGGCGGAGGTACCAGACGATCCAGCCGGTGACCCATAAAAAGAACGGTACCAGCCCGGAGACGAAGGCGATCAGCCGGCCGCCCGCGCCGGCGATGTCGCCGGTATGGGTGGGGAATATCCATGAAAACAAAACTCGGGTCGCAAGTGGCACGCTCCTCCAGTCGAGGATTTGAACGACCCGCCCTGTCGCCGCTTCCACCCGAACCAAAAGGCTCGCGCCGCCTCCGTATCTGAGACGTTCGTCGCCCGGCTGGAGCAGCCGCACCGTATAATGCCCGGCATCCGGGGAAGGCAACTGGATTGCCAGAACCCTCGCTTCGGCAAACTTCTTCTGGATCAAGGCTTTTAACGCCTCGAGCGAAATCTGGCGGCCCGCCATGTTGACCTGCGGCGCTCGCGGTGTCTGTGGCACGTCCAGTGCTCTTATGACGATTCCCCGGGTGTATTCGGGGAAAACCAGCACTATGCCGGTAAGGGCGATCAGAAACAGAGGGGCGACGAAAACGATGCCGAGCACCCGGTGCAGGTCGCCATGGAAAATGCTCCTGCCCTTGCCGGCGCGGATCCGCAGTCCCTGGCCCAGGCGATGCCAGCCGGGCCACCACAGCACCAGGCCCGTCGCGCACAAAACCAGCAGCACGATTCCCACCGACCCCACCCCCTGCTCTCCCCACCGATGCTCTCCCGTGAGCCAGTTGGCATGGAGGTGTAACAGGAAACCCGTCACCGTCTTTTCCGGGTCGAACGAGGCCAGGATCTCGCCCGTGTAGGGATTCACGTGAACCCGCCACCAGGGCGCCCCCTCCCGGCCGAAATCCTTCATGACCACTTTCAAAGGCTCGTGCGGCGCCTGGGGCAAGTCCACGGACACGAAGCGGGGAGGAGCACCGGGATAAGCCGCAACCGCGGGTGGAACCAGGGCGTCGAGGGACTGGCGTCGCTCCCCAACCGAGAACTCGTACCACTCGGGGTGAAGTATGCGCTCCATTTCCGGTCGATACACCACGGCGCTGCCCGTCAGCCCGACGAGAGCGACCGCCAGGCCGAGCACCAGCCCAGCGTAAAGGTGCAGCCGGTACAGAAATCGGCGCATCGCTACAGTCTCAACTCGACGGTAGCGAGGAAGGTGCGCGGCGCGTCGGGCCTGAAAAACCCCGAACGAGTGGGGTTCAACAGGATGTCCCGGTCAGCTACGTTGTAAATGTTGAGCCGGGCCGTCCAGTGGCGACTCTTGTAGAAAATCGCCGCGTCCAGGCGTGCGAAAGCGGGTACCTGGAACGTATTGTTGAGATCGCCTTGCCGCTCGCTCAGGTACTGGAGCCCCAGCCCGAAGCCGAGGCCGCGCCACGGCCCTTGCGGTTGCTGGTAACTCGCCCAGAGGCTCGCCGCATGGCGCGGCACGCCGGGCAGCGTCTTGCCTGCGGGCACGCTGTTATCCCGGATCACCTCCGCTTCGGTATAAGCGTAGCCGCCGATCAGCTTCCAGCCGGTAGCCAGCTCCCCGGCCACGTCGAATTCGAAACCCTGGCTGCGCTGCTCGCCGACCGCTATCTGGAACCCAGGATGGTCCAGATCCCGAGTTCCCACGTTGGTCCGCTCGATCCGATACACGGCAGCCGTGGTGGAAAGGGCGTTTTCCCACCAAAGAATCTTCACTCCGGCCTCGTGAAGGATGCCCCGCTGGGGCTCCAGGGGCTGGCCATCGAAGCGCAAGGGAAAACCGTTCGGCACCTGAAAAGAGCGGTCGTAAACCAAATACCCGCTCACGGCTTTCGTCGGTTGATAGACCAGGCCTGCCCGGGGGCTGAAGCGCTCGAAGGTGCGGGTCGGAAGCGCTTGCGGGTTGCCGGGCAGAGGTTCCTGCTTGAAGCGGTCGTAGCGCAAGCCCAGGGCCAGTTTCCAGCGAGGAGCGAGGGAAATGACATCGTGGGCAAACGCCCCCAGCAGATCCTGCTTGAGCGTCTGGCGGAAGACGAAAAAGCTGCCCGTCGCCCCGGTGTTGCCGTAGACGGGTTCGAAAATGTCGATCGGGTTAGCAGGGGCGGAGCTAAAGCGGGAGTCGGTCTCCCGCTGGCCTGCGTCTATCCCGAGCGTCACATGGTGATCCTTTCCGGCAAGAGATAGTTTTTTTGCTACCTCCACTTGCCCCATCACGTCATCGGAGCGAAACCCAGACACGATGATGGATCGGTTGAGGGTGCGGCCGTCCGCCTGCAAAGATGCGCCTCGGGTAAAAAACTCGTCGTTCTCGATGGTCGCCCTAAGGAGAGCCCCTTTCAAGGACCACTCCCCCATGCCCCGCTCGAAAAGAAGCCTTCCCTCCCGGACCTCCGAGCGGAGGAAATCGGTGGAGGGCTCGCCGAGAAAGCGATCAAGGGGAACCCCGGGGACGACGCCATTGCCCTGGCGCGGAACACCAACATCCGGGGTTTCTTCGACCGTGACGAATTCCCCCAAAAGCGTCAAGGTCGTCTGGGCATCGGGGCGCCACGCCAAGGCGGGTGCGGCCAATTTCCGCCGGGACTCCACCAGATCACGGAAGCTTTCCGCGTCTTCCAACCCGGCGTTGAGCCTCGCCGCGAACCCGCCCTCTGGAGACAAGGCACCCCCGAGATCGACGGTGGCACGATACAGGTCGAAACTGCCCGCATTCAGCGTCACCGCCGCCACGGGAACGGGAAGCGGGCGCTTGGTGACGATGTTGACGATGCCGCCAGCATTGCTGCGCCCGAACAGCACCGAAGCGGGCCCTTTAAGCACCTCCACTCGCTCCACGTTGTAGGTGTCCTGATCCGCCCGGTTAAGGTCACCCTCGGTGAATTCCGTTCGCCGGAAACCGTCCCGCAGAGTTGTCAGGCCGAAGCCGCGGCTCGAGAAGGTGGTCCCCTCTCCACCATCTACAAAAACGACGCCCGAGACATTCTTCACCGCCTGATCGAGCCGTAGGGCCTGCTGCTCTTCGATGACGGCGCGGGGGATTACTTTGACGGACGCAGGCAGATCTTGCAGAGGAACCAGAGACCGGGTCACCCCGGGAGCGTGATCGACGGTGAAGCGCTCCGGTCCCGGTGCTTTGACCGTCACTTCCTCCAGCATTGCCTCCCCTTCGCCCGGATTGGGCTGGGCAACTTCCGCGGCCTGGGCGGCCGCGGAACCTGGCCAAAAGGCCAGGGCGAGGCTGAGAACAAGTGGCGCCCGGCTCCAGCGATAGCCCTGGGCGGCGCATGCAAGTGCAATGGATACCATCGGCCCTCCTCCAAAACGCCTCGTGGCCCATGAGCTGGCTACTCGGCGGAGAGCCTTTGGCTGGCAGAACCCCTAAAACGGAGTAAGAATTATTCTCAATATCCCCGTCCAAGTCAACAGATCTGTACTCCTAGGGGCTGGCGCACGGGCGCGGCTGCGGGCCGGGCCAATGCCATAGTCCCTCGGGTGCCCTCCAGAAAAAACGGGGTCTCGCCGCGCTGCCACGGCGGGCAGACGAGCTGGGGATATTTATGCTGGCAACGAGAGGCTTGCCGATGCAATAACCTTACATCTCGCCCCATTCCAGGCATTGCAGGTGCTCGAGCTGGGCCTGTTTTCGACCCCTTCTGCGGCTGCCTTGTGACGCAGGCTGCGGACCATGCGATGGTCGCCCAGGCGATCGCCATGCCTTTCGCATCTTCCGGAATGTCCAGGACTTCGTCCTCGAAGCGTCCGATTTTCGTCTCAAACTGGACGCCGAAGATAGGCAGAATCGTCCCCAGTAAGGGCCGCGCGATCGGCGTTTACCCGAATGGCCGAGCGAAGCCATCATCGAGCGGGATCGCCAGCGCGGACTGTACGAAAACCATTTTCGAACTAAGTCATTTGACTAAGTCAGAGTAGTCTTCTAGACTACTTCATCGAGTTTACGTAAACGGGCAACCATGACGGTCGTCAACGTTCACCAAGCCAAGACCCACCTTTCCCGCTTGCTTGAGGCCGTCGCCGCCGGCGAGGAGGTGATCATCGCCAAGGCAGGCAAGCCCGTGGCGCGTCTGGCGCCGATCGAGAAGCCGTCACGCAAGCCCGGCGCCTTGAAGGGCACCTTCGTGCTCACGGAGGGGTTCTTCGAACCGATGCCGGAAGACTGGCTGCTGGAGCTGGAAGAGGGACATTCAAGCGATCCGCTGCGCGTGAAACAAAAGGTCCGTCGCAAACAAAAGCGGCGATGAACGTGCTTCTGGACACCCATGCGTTGATCTGGTGGGCGGAGGGGGATCCCAGACTCTCCTCGCGGGCGGCGGCAGCCATTGAGGATTCGAACGCCCGGGTCGCTTTCAGCGCCGCCAGTGTATGGGAGATGGCGACGAAAATCCGCTTGGGCAAGCTCAGGATGAACCGTGATCTGGGCAGCATCGTGCACGAGCTCATCCGCACTTTTCGCTTCGAACCGCTTGCCGTTTCCGTCGAGCACGGGCGCGTTGCGGGTGAGCTCCCGGGACCCCACAGAGACCCCTTTGACCGCATGCTGATCGCCCAGGCCCGGCTGGAAAATCTCGCGATCGTCACCAACGACCCCGTGTTCAGGCAATATCGGGTCAAAGTTTTGTGGTAGCGGCGCGGCCCGGCCCGGGATTTCCACGGCAGCCCTTAGCGAGCGTCCTCTAAATGCTTGACGCTCGGCCCTCTCTCCTTCCCCCTCCTCTTCCTTCTCCCCCAATGGGAGAAAAGGATATCCAGTCCCTCTATCCCTCCGGGAGAGAGGAGGCTGCGGTAAACGATTTGCTAACCATTTACCGGAAGCTCAATAATGCCCTCCCCTCACCAGCGCGCCAGATAGGATACGCTCAAGATCGTGCCGGGCGAGGCGGTATAAGAGTCGTTGGCCCCGGTGCGGAGCAGTTGCGACTCGCGCACGAAGTAGTCTTCGTTAAGGAGGTTTTCCACCGCCAGTTGCAGCGTCCCCCGGCCCCACCGATAGCGGCTGTAGAAGTCTACGGTCACGTAGCCGTCCACCGGGCGTTCCCCGAAGGCGGTGCTTCCGCCGAAGCGGTCGCGCTCGCCGCTGTAGAGCACTTCCAGGCGGTTCAACCAGCGCTCGGTGGTGGCATGCTCCAGATAGGCGGTCAGCTTGGGCGGCGGAATGCGGAAGCTGTTGAGATAGGTGTAACGGCCGTCCCGATCGGGATCGGTCTCGCCTTCGAGCCAGGTGAACGTGCCCCCGGTCTTCCAGCGCTTCGACAAGCGGTGATCGAGGGTGGCCTCGAGGCCGTAGATCCGCTCGGGCGCCCGCACCACTGGCTGGTTGAAGCCGCCCGAAAAAGCGCCCAGCTCCGACTCGTTGTAATACACCGCTAGCGAAGCGGCGGTGTTAGCCCACTCGCCACGCACGCCGATCTCGTAGTTGTCTACCTTCTGGGGCGCGAGCTGCAGGGTGTTCACCGACGCGCCGTTGGGCGCCCCGCGCAGGGTAAGGCCGATGTCGGGCACCGAGAATCCCTGGGAAAAGCTGACATAGGCGCTCAGGGCGCCGGTGAGGGTGTACACCGCACCCATGTTGAACAACGGCTCGTCGAAATCCAGCTCTCCGCCCTGCACGGACGCCCCGGCCAGGGTGACGAAGTCGTCCACCGCCACCTGGACCCGCTCGTAGCGCACGCCGCCGCGCAAGAGCCACCGGCTGCCCACGGGCAGCTCGAGCTGGGCGAACACGCCCAGGTTGTCCTGCCGGATCTCGGGCACCCAGCCCCGGTCCCCGGTCTTGCGGAACACGAGCCCCCCGCTGGCGTCGAATGCGGCCGGGTCGAAGAGGGAGACGGGCTGGGACGTGGCCTCCTCGGTATAGTCCAGCCCCCACAGCACGCTGAGTGGGAGCCTGCCCTCGAGTTTGCGCTCCACCTCCAGCCGGCCGCCGCTCTTTTCCGACTCCAGCCGCGACTGAAAGATGCTGTTGCCGAAAATGGCGAACGCGCGGCCGTCGAAGGGGAAGAAGCGGGTGAAGTAGTCGCGACGGAAGATCTGGGCATGGACCCGGTTACCCAGCAGATCCCCGTGGCGGTAGTCCAGGTTGGCGATGGTGTTGCGGGTATCCTGGGGATCTTCCAGCACGAGCCCCGGGATCGCCCGGGAGCGCACCGTCCGCGGCGCAAACGCCTTCACCGCCGGGTCGGATGCGAACTCCGTGTCCTGGGCGGCGTCGTAGCGGTCGATGGAGAGCTGGATGCGCTGGTCGCGATCGATGGCGTAGCCCAGCTTGGCGAGCACGTTCCAGCTATCCGTGTCGGCCAGTCCCCCCTGGCCGTGGGGATCGGGGGGAATGCGCTCGCCATGGGCGTCGAAGAACCCGTTGGTGCGCTCGAAGGCCAGATTGAGCAGGTAGTCCACGTCTCCGTGACGGCCCGAGAGCTGGGGCCGCAGGAACACGCCCAGGCTGTCGCCGGGATGGGTCAGCGAGACGCTCGCCCCGGCACTGGCCTCAAGCTCGGCGGGTTTGCCGCTCGCGCGCCGGGTGATGATGTTGATCACGCCGCCCGTGGCGCTGTCGCCGTAGATGGCGGTGGCGCCGCGGACCACCTCGATGCGCTCGATGGCGGCGGGGTCGATGGTGGCCAGGTTGCGGGAGACGTTGCGCGTGGTGTTCTGGGGCACGCCGTCGATCAGCACCGAAACGTTGCGGCCCCGCAGCGTCTGGCCGAAGTTGCTGATGGTGTCGCTCCCGGGCGCGAGGCCGGGCACCCGCTCTCCGAGAATGTCCCCCAGGTTCTTTCCGCTGCGCGCTTCCCGCTCGATGGTCTCCCGCGTCACCACCGTGACCGAACCGGGAATGGTGGCGATGGACGCTTCCTCGCGTGTGGCGGAAACCACCACCTCCGAGAGGGTCCCCACGCGCTCGCCCTCGTCGGCGGGCTGGGCTGCCGCCACTCCCACGCTTGCTAGCCCCGCCGCCGCCCAGGCAGCGGCAACCTGTTGCCGTCGCAAACCGTTCAATTCAACTCCCCTTCCTTTCCGTTTGGCCGTCAGTTGCACGAAAACCGCTCGCGCTTTTTTCGGCACGCGGCAAGACCACGCGGCTCCCGCGCAGCGGGGCCGCACGACGTCACGAGGACAAACAGGAATGAAGACGCATCGCAGAATCCCCCTGAGCAGCAGTCGTTGTTGGCTGGCTACTCAGCGCGATGCTGAATGGCTGGCTACGAAGGTGAAATCCCGACGGAATCGGCGAGACGACAGCTACAGCGCGAGCACGATGGGCAGCAGGGCCGCCGCCACCACCGCCGCGGCGGCGAGAAACGCCATCCAGGCGACGAAAAGGCGCAAGCGGTTGCGCAGGCCGCGCACGGTTTCCGGCGGCTCGATCGTCGGCCGAATGGGTTCCATGACAAACGCCCCCCTATTCCTGGACTGGGAGCCAGGTGGTGCGGACACCCAGGTCAGATGCTCAACAAAGTAATGAGAATTATACGCGTTTACATTGGCCCGTCAACCGATGAATTCCCGGGTCGCCAGCATCACGACGGTCAGCGCCGCCGTAGCGCCGGCCGAGGCCCAGCTCGAAACGTAGGCGAGCCGCGGCCAGTAGGCGAGCACCAGGACCAGGGCCAGGCCCGCCGCGCCGAGGGCAGCGATCCACAGGAGGCTACCCAACCCCCCGCCATCCCGGATGACGGCAGCGGCGAGGGATCCGGCCAGCAGCAAGGCCCCCGCCCCGCGTAAGGCGAACCGCCAGCGCCCCGGGAGAGCGGCCGCACCCGTTGCCCGGGAAAGGTGGCGAGGCATGGCGAAGGCAAACGCCGCGAGCCCCGCATAGGCGCAAAGAAAAACCAGGGCGAGCAGCACGCCCTCAGCGCTCCTCCGGAACGAGGGACTCTCCGAAGGCAAGGGTCGCGGGCTCGGGGCGGAGGGCGCGGAACCGAAGCCTGCGCCATGCCATGCCCGCCACGAACCCCGTCGCGAGGAGCACCAGGTCTACGCCGGCGATCGTCCATTGCCCGCCCGCGATCGTTTTCACCAAGTGATCGCCCGTGGTGAGCCCGTTTAGCGCCGGAACCGCAAGGCCCAGGACCGCCACCGCCAAGGTCTGACCGCGCCATGGATGGGCGGCCCGCCAAGCGTGCACTCCGCTCGCCAGCCAGACGGCGAAAAACACTCCCATCTCCCACTGCAGGCGTCCGGCCAGCGCTTCCGGCAGCAGCCGGTTGGCGGCCAGCATGGCCAGCGTCGCCACGAGCACCCCGAGGGTGCCGGCGCAGGAAGTGGCTTCCACGACCCTCCAACCACTGGCGACGGACGGCGCGTGCTTGGACCGCCGCTTTTCTAGCCAGAGGAGCAGCCCCGTCGCGATCATCACGCAGGAAGCCAGCCCCATGAGGAAGTACAACCAGCGCAGCCACCCGTGCTCGAAGGCCACGAAGTGAAGCCCGGAAATGAAGCGCTGCGCCCGCATCGCCGGGCCCATGGACTCGCGCGCGAGCACCGCGCCGGTGGCGCCGTCGAAGTAGACCGTGTCGGTGACGTAGGCCACCCGGTCGTGGGGCTCGCGACGGATCTCCACCACCGCGTGGGCGTCGTTCGGGTTGCGGATGGCGACGCTCCGCACCCTGGCGTCGCCCCATAAAAGGACGGCCTGCTCCACCATGGCATCCACGGATGCGAGCCGTCCCAGGACGCCCGCGTCCGGCCGCTCGTAGCGCCCCATGGCCTCCTTGAAATAGGCCTGCCGGTCGCCGCCATAGACGATGTGGAGGCCGGCGTTCATGTAGATCAGGTAGAAGATGATGAGCCCGGAAAGGGTGATGGCGAAGTGGAATGGGAGGCACAGGACCGAGGTGACGTTGTGCAGGTCCAACACCGCCCGACCGGCATGTTTGTGGGGACGGAAGGTGAAGAAGTCCTTGAAGATGCGCCGGTGGATGACGACGCCGGAGACGAGGGCCGCCAGCATGGCCATGGAGGCGAGCCCCACCAGCCAGATGCCGAGATCGAGCCAGCGCAAGTGCAGGCTGTAGTGAAAGGGGTAGAAAAAGCGTGTCCCGCCCGGACTGCCGGTTTCCGGCAGCAGTCGGTGGCTTACCGGATCGACGTCGCGAATGGCAAACGGGAAGCCGGGTCGCGACCAGCCAATGCGCAGCGTCGGCTCGCGTTCATTTGGATGGTAGATGAACCAGGACGTCGCATCCGGGGCGAGAGCCTGGAGATGGGGCAGCGCAGCCCGGTCGATGGACACAGGTCCGGCCGGCGCCGGCAGCCGGGTCGCCGGCATCATCCACCGGTCGATCTCCCGGTCGAACACCGAGAGGCTCCCCATGAAGAAAATGAGAAACAGCAGCGCACCGAACAGCACGCCGCTCCAGGTGTGCAGGTAATCCATCGACCGCCGGAAATCGGGGGACATCGACGCGCTCAATCGAGCCAGAACTTGAGCCCCAGGGCGGCGGCGCCGAACAGGGCCGATCCCGCCAGCAGTCCCGCCCACGCGCGAACCGCGCTTCGGGCCGCAAAGGCCCAGACCACCGCGATCAGATAGACCACGAAGGACAGCATGCTCCCCGTCACCACCGCCTCGGCCCGCGGCATGGGCAACGCGAGGGAGGCGAAAGCGGTGAAGGCGTAGGCCAGCGCGTAGCCTGCCAACACCGCGGCGAGCCCGCGGGAGAGGCCTTCGGGGATGGAGGGAGTGCGGCGGGTCATGAGAACGAGAAAGATTCTCACTTATCCATCGGCCGCGGTCAAGGCAAGAAGCCCTCGTCCCGGGCGGCGACACCTCGACAAGCGCTCGCCAATAGCCGCGTCCCGCTCGTGGAGGAAAGCGAGAAAGCTGCCGGTAGCGCCAGTCGATGAGCAACGCCGCCATCGCCAGACCCGCGTAGCGGTGCACAAGCATCCCCATTGGCGGCGAGTCGTCCTTGTTGTAACATTGTTACAACATCCTTCAAGCTTGGCGCGTGGGGCAGCATGAGAACCGTCATCCGGAAACTAGGAAACTCTCGAGGCGTGATCGTCCCCAAACCCTTGCTTGTTCAGGCCGGGCTCGAAGACGAAGTCGAATTGACAGTGGAACGGGGCGCGCTGGTGTTGCGCCGGCCGCTGCGCAAGGCGCGGGAGGGTTGGACTGAAGCGAGCCGCGAGCTTTCGGAGACGGGCGACGACGCGCTGGTGTGGCCCGAATTCGTCAACGAGGGCGACGAGAAGCTCGCGTGGTAAAGCGGGGCGATATCTGGCTGGTATCGCTCGATCCCACGGTGGGCAGCGAAATCAAGAAAACCCGTCCCTGCGTCGTCGTTTCCCCGCCGGAGATGCACGACTATCTTCGAACGGTCATCGTCGCACCGATGACAACCGGCAGCCGTCCGGCTCCCTTCCGCATTCCCGTGGCCTTTAAGCGCAAGAGTGGATTGATCCTTCTCGATCAGATTCGCACCCTGGACAAGGCCAGGCTGGTCAAGCGCCTTGGAGCGGTCAAAGGCGAAACCCTGGCCAAAGCGCTGGCCACACTGCAAGAGATCTTCGCCCCCTAAGGCGCCCCCGGACGGTTTGGCATCGGCGCCAATTTGCCCCCACCAGCCCTGTTTCACGGCTTTTAGCGCTCGTCCAGCTTCGCCGATCTCTCCTCGACCGTGTCAGTCAGAACTCGAGCCTGAGCGAAGCCATGACACTCAACGGCGCGCCGGGCTGATAACTCAGGTTGCTTACCGTCTCGACATACCTCTTGTCGAGAATGTTCTGCACGTTCAATTGCGCCGTCAGAACACGAGAACCGTTCAGTTCCCAGCGGTAGCGCGCGAAGGCGTCCCACCGCCCGTAGCCGTCCACCTCGAAGAGGTTGGCGTTGTTGCCGGGACGCGAGTCCACGAGATATAGGCCCGTGCCAAGGGACAGGCCCCCGAGCGGTGTACTTGGGGAAAAGTCATACTTGAGCCACGCGCTGCCGATGTGCAACGGCACGCCGATGAAACGAGCGCCGATGGGCAGGGTCGTGGAGCGCAGCACCTCGGTGTCCGTGAAGGCATAGGTGAGAATAACGCTCAAACCGGCGTGAATTTCTCCGATCAGATCGAACTCCACGCCCCGACTGCGCAGCTCGCCGAAGTTTTCGCTGATGCCGTCATTGTTAGCGTCGCCGATGACGTTGTCTTTAGTCAGTTGATAAACGGCGAGGCTGGCCACCAGGCGCTCTCCGAAGAAGGGCATTTTGAAGCCGAGCTCGATCTGCTCGCTCGTTTCCGGATCCACCGGGCCGACGGTCACGGTGGCGGGTGGGACGAACCCTTGGCTGTAACTGAAGTAGGGGTGCAGCCAGGAGGTGGCCTTGTACAGCGCGCCGACGCGAAAGGTGAAAGCGGAGTCCTGGCGCTCGCCGCCGCTGCCGGAAGGCGGGGTAAAGAAAGGATCCACAAACAACGACTCCTGATCCACGTAGTCGAAGCGCCCACCCAAGAGCAGGTGCAGCCGGCGGTCGAGCAGCGAGACCTGGTCCTGCAGGTAGGCGCCGAAAAACGTGCGCTCGGCAAAGAAGCTCGTCTGTCTGAAGTCCGCTGGCACCGCGCCATAGACGGGGTTGAAGGCGTCAATGGGCCGATTGGAATTCTCGCGAAGGCCGTTTTGTGTGTTGCCGCCTCTCGGTTCGTGGCCGAGGTCTACGCCCGCCAGCAGCTCGTGCTTTGTGGATCCCAGCTCGAACTTATAGATCGTGTCGAGGATGGCGCTGAACTCCGTCGCGGTCGGCACCGTGCCGTCGAAGCGGCGATTGACGGTGATTTGTCCCGGACCGGGCGAAGTCACTGCGCCGATACGATAAGCGTTGATGTCGAACTCATTACGATGATAGAGAAACATGTGCCGCACCTTCCAATTTTCGGTGATCTCGTGGATCAGCCGGTAGCCGGCGAAGATCTCTTCGCGCGTGCTGCGGAAGGCCGGCTCCTGTAAGAACCGCTCGATGGGCAACACCGGCTCGAACGGAGGATCGAACGTCACCGGGCTGAACACCAGGCCGTTGTCCCACAGGAAATCGTTGTGCATGTAGGCGCCCTCCACCGTGAACTCCGTTCGCGGCGTGATCCTCCAGGTCAGCACCGGGGCGATGAACCAACGCTCGTTGTCCACGAAGTCGCGGAACGAGCCAGCGTTCTGGTACGAGCCGTTGATGCGGTAGCGCAGCGAGCCGTCGTCGTTGAGCGGCGCGCCGACATCGAACAACGTCTCGTAATAGTCGTAACCGCCGACCCGCTGCTCGATCGAGCGATAGGGCGCATCCAGCGGCTGCTTGGTGACCAGGTTCACCAGCCCGCCCGGTTCCTGCTGCCCGTAGAGCACCGAGGCCGGCCCCTTGAGCACCTCGACCCGCTGCACGTTGGCCAGCACCGACGGCGATTGATCGCGCAGCCGGAAGCCGTTCCAGTAGGTGTTGAAGACGCTGAAGCCGCGGATAATCGGCCCCTCCGTGGCGGCCACGTTGTTGCCGGTGTAGGCGGGGGTGACGCCGCTGACGTTGCGATACACGTCGTTAAGCCGGAGGGCCGCTTGGTCCCCGATCACCTATCGGGAATCACCTGGATCGATGCCGGCGTCTCCCCGATGGGGACGTCGGTCCGGGTGGCGGTGGCGGAGCGCGATGCCCGGTAACCCGGAACCGGGCCGAAGGCGCTTTCGACGATCTCCCGCCCGCGGACGGTGACTTCCGGCAACCGTTGCTCCTCCACTGGAACTTGCGCCACCCGCCGCACCACGAAGCCGCCGCCCGGCGCAGGGACCGCCTCCAGGCCGCTTCCCGCCAGCAGCCGCTCGAGGGCGGCCGACGGCGTCATGGTCCCCCGGACCGCCGGCGCCTGGCGTCCGGCCACCAGCTCTCCCTGCGCGATGATCTCCACCCCCGCCTGCTTCGACAGGGCCGCCAGCGCCTGGGAAAGGAGCTGGGCCGGAAGATCGATGGGCACGGGGCGCGCCTGGGCCGCCGCGGGCGGCAACCAGGTGAAAACCAACCCCAAGAAGATCCCTGCCACGCGAATCAGACAAGCCAGACCGCAAGATTCTTGTTTCGACACGCTCGCCTCCCTGGTCGGTGGGGCAGGCTATCGACCCCCTCCACCAAAAAGACGAACGGCCGCTGAAAATCCTCATGCGGGTGCCGCGTGGGCCCGCCCTTCGAGGCTCCTCACCGGACGAGGCCGGGAATTGGTTGCTACGGGCGTCGCTCCTGGCGGCCCTTCCTTGCCGACACCCGGGCCGTTCCGTCCGGCGGGAACCGCACGTCCACCGGCAGCGCCTCCGGCAGCAGCCGCAGCAGCCGGTCCGGGTCCGCCGCCGGAAAGGCGCCGGTCACCCGCAACTGCCCCGCCGCCTCGTCTGCCAGGACTATGGGCGCTTTCCGGTACCGCTGGGCCTCGGCCAACGCCTCGGCGAGGGGCACGTCGTCGAAGACCAGCCGCCCTTCCCGCCAGGCCACCACGGCCTCCGCATCGACGGGTCGAGGGCCCCCGGCGATCCCTTGCCCGGAGGTCTCGACGGCTTGCCCCGCCGTGACGAGGACCGGCTCCTCCACACCGCCGGCGCGAACGCTCACGCGCCCCTCCAGCACCGCTATCCGGGCACCGTCGCCCACGCGCCGGACGTTGAACGTGGTGCCCACCACGTCCACCCGCGTCTTGCCGGCGAGGACGCGGAAGGGCCGCTCCTCGGCCGCCACTTCAAAAAGCGCCTCGCCGGCCGCGAGGGTCGCTTCCCGCGAGCGCCAGCGCAGCGCCACCTCGATCCGGCTCGCGGTATTGAGGGTGACGCGGGAACCATCCCGAAGCGCGACCGTCTTGCGCTCGCCGACGCCCGTCTCCACGGCGAGCCGGGACACGACCGGATCGACCCACCAGAAGGCGGCAACGGACACCGCCGCCACCGCACAGGCCGCCGCCGCGCGGGCAAGCCATGACCACCCTTCCGCCCAAGGGCGCCAGGGTACGGCATCGCGGCGCGGATAGCGGTCTTTGAGCGCCGGCGCGACGGCCTCCACCAGCCGGCTGGCTGCTTCCAGCCGGCGCAGGTATCCGGTGCGTTCGGCGCTGCCCGCCGCCCAGCGGGCGAGGGCCGCGGCCGCTTCCCGCTCCTCGTCAGGCCGGCCGCAGCGGCTGTGGGCGAAAAGCGCGTCGGCATGGGCCCGTTCGGCGTCGCTGAGCGGGGTCATGGCCGTTCGTCCTCCAGAAGCGCCCGGCAGGCATGCAGCCCGCGCATCACGTGCTTTTCCACCATGCTCCGGGAAATACCCAGCGCCCGCGCGACCTCGTCATGGGGAAGCCCGTGGATGCGGTTCAGCACGAAGGCTTCGCGGCATCGCGGCGGCAGCGCGTCGATGGCCGCCGCCACCCGCTCGAGCAGGTCCTGGTTCACGACTTGTCGCTCCGGCGTCGCCTCCACGGTGACCGCCTCGGGCGCGCGGTGCTCCAAGGCCTCGGCCTCCAGGGGCTCCCAGCGCACACAGGAGGTCCGGCGATGATGATCCACCTGGAGGTTGCGGGCCGTCTGGAACAGGAAGGCCCTGGGCGAGCGGATCGCGGCGACGCGAGCGTGGGCGAGCACCCGCTCCACGCTCGCCTGGGCGAGATCGGCCGCCTGCTCGGCGCCCAGCTCCCGCGCCAGCATGCGCCGGAGATCGCGGTAGGCGGCGACCAGCTCGTCGAGCGCTTCTTTGAGCAAACGGTAAGACCCCCAGCCCTGGTTGCGGCGGCGGCAATTGAAGCGGCGCTAGGGCGGAAAAAACCGATATGGAAACGCCGGTACGCCGATCGTGTGCCCGCCACCTTTTCCGTGACGTATCCGCAAGCCTTGGCCTTTGGCCGGCGGTGCTCTTTGATGATTGGCTGGCTGGCGCCCGGCTGGCAGGAAGCCCGATGGGCATTGGCTGGCTTATCGATAACCATTCTCACTCGCAATCGGGCGGCGGTCAAGAGGGCAGGCGCTCGATCCCCCGGCCGGTTGCGGGCACACGCTGCAAGTCCGAAGCCGACCGTCGGCGCTCGGTCTGTGTTACCATGACCATGGTCATGTCCATGGTCAAACTACGGAAACGCCCCATGCAAACCATCAAAGCTTCCGAATTCAAGGCCAAATGCCTGGCACTGATGGACGAAGTCGCCCGCACTGGCAGGCCAATCCTGATCACGAAGAACGGGAGGCCCGTCGCCGAGCTACGGGCGCATTCCTCGCGCGAGCGCCAGCCTGCAGGCGTGTGGAAAGGCAAAGTAATGATCAAGGGCGACATCATCTCCCCGCTTGATGTGGACTGGGAAGCCCTGCGGTGACGGTGCTGCTCGATACCCACGCCGTCGTCTGGTACGCCACGGAGGACGCTCGCCTTGGCCGGCGCAGTCGATCCATCGCCAACGCAGCGGCCAGCAGCGGCATGCTCGCTGTCTCGGCGGTGAGCTTCTGGGAAATTGCGCTGCTTGCCGCCAAGAAGCGGTTGGAACTCTTCGATTCGCCTGCGGTGCTGCGCGCTCTACTGCTCGACTCGGGGATCCATGAGTTTGCTCTCACCGGGGACATTGCCCTGCTCTCGGTGGAGCTTGGCCTGCACGGCGATCCGGCAGACCGGTTTATCGCCGCCACTGCAATTGTGCATCGCGCGACCCTGGTCACTGCCGACCAGCGATTGCTGGGCTTGCGGCATCGTGGGTTAAAACGGCAAAAAGCAAGTCGTTGATCTGATAGTTTTTGATCCCCCCCCTACCGGCTCAGGGCGAACGGCTTTGGTTACCCGTGAGGGCAAGGCTTTTTTGCAGCGGGCTGCGTATCCCTTGGGAACGTCGGGCTGCCTTGCCAAGCCGGACAGAGAAAGGAAAACAGCCTGCATAAGTTCACAAACCTTTGGCACTCCTTCGAAGCGGGAGGAGCGCCTTGCAAGTGCATCATGTCGGGTACCGGG
>NZ_JBQACR010000159.1:0-376 GCF_051905455.1 Pelomicrobium sp. G1 | reverse complement strand
ACCTGGGCGGCATCCTCCCAGACGATCTCGCCGCGGCTCTTCTGGTAGCCCACCCGGATGCCGGCGATGGTCAGCGTCCGGGGACGAGCGAAGAGCTCTGGCGCGGATTCGATGGCGGCGCGCAAGGCGGCGTGGGCATCCGCCGCGCGGGCGACGGCCTCCTTGATGCCGCGCAGGCGCCGGCGGCGCGCGGCCTCGATCTCCTCCTGCAGGGCCTGCACGCGCTCGGCGAGGAGCGCGCGGGCATCGGCGTAGGCGCGGGTCAGGGACTCGATATCGGTGATGGTCGGCATAGGGACCTCATGTCTTCAGGTGGAGCTGCCCGAGCAGGTCGGGCAGCGGGATTTTGCGCAGCCGCGCCTCGAGCACGAGGGAG
>NZ_JBQACR010000158.1:0-377 GCF_051905455.1 Pelomicrobium sp. G1 | reverse complement strand
GCGCAGGCTCCCAACTTGTTTGGCCCGGATGCTGATGGCGCCGTGACGCCACGCGTGTTTTCCGTAACGGCCGAATACGAATATTCAGGGAAGTCGGTGAAGGAGAAGACGACCCTCGATTTCCGGCCTTATTCCCACTCCGACATTCCACGTCATCCTGTGGCGCATGAGTTACACGAGGTAGTCAGGGTTCTTCAAGATTGGAGGCGGGCTTTCGACGAACTTGCACGCAAGATGACACGTTCGTAAGCCACTATCCGATTTGGCGAAGATGTGGGCGTTCGCGTGCGATTCTCATAGGTGAAACACTGAAATGAACGATCTCATTAGCCGTCGGCTCAAGCACGCGCGCGAAAAACTCGGGCTTACTCAAGCGC
>NZ_JBQACR010000157.1:0-377 GCF_051905455.1 Pelomicrobium sp. G1 | reverse complement strand
GTATAGCGCAGGCCGACGAAGACTTCGTAGGGTTGCAATTTAGGCCGTCGCTTTCGAAGGAAGGCGGGCCAGAGTCTGCCACATTCTTCCGGCGCACGCACCCCGGGCCGCCCGCCGGGAAGAGGGGCTCCTCCGAAGGGCCGGTGTACAATCACCCCTCGAACCGCACCGCGCGGTCCTTCTGCCACCGTGATCGTCCATCTGCTGGTTCCCCACCTTCTCGATTTCGACGCCTCGGACCCATCGCCGTTCGCTGATCTTTCCCTCGAGCACCTGGAACGGCTCTTGTCCCGGGGCCGGTGGCAGCCGGCCGAGCCCTTAAGCCCCGAGATCTGGCTGTGCCGGGCGTTCGGCGTCGAGCGCCAGCAGGACTGGCC
>NZ_JBQACR010000156.1:0-377 GCF_051905455.1 Pelomicrobium sp. G1 | reverse complement strand
GTTTCCGGGTCGTCGGTGACCGCGCGCATGGCGATGCCCTGCTTGGTGAACTTGAAAAAGAGGTACAGCACGATGCCGATGGCAGTGGCCCAGGCCATGTTGATGAGATGGCCTTCGCTCACCACGGCGCCGAGGATCTCCACCGGCGTGGGATCGAAAGTGACCGGAAACGCCTTGGTGTCCCGTCCCCACAGCCAGCCGGCCACGCCGTGCAGGATGTAGAACACGCCCAGGGTGGCGGTGAACAGCGTCAGCCAATCGGAATCGGCGATGGGGCGCATGACCACCCGCTCGATGAGGATGGCGAGCAACATGGTGGCCAGTACCACCAGCGCGAGGCTGGGATAGTAGCCGAGCCCGTAATCCTTGATCAGCAA
>NZ_JBQACR010000155.1:0-379 GCF_051905455.1 Pelomicrobium sp. G1 | reverse complement strand
CCTCACACATCCAGGTGCCGGGCGCAATCGTGCGCGCCTGGCTCGACTCCCTTGGGACGGCCAGGCAAAAAAACTAGAGGAGGCCGCCCGCCACTGGGCGAGCGGCGCCGGAGCGAACGATGAGGAGCTCGCGCAGGATCTGGAGCGCTTCGGCCTGCCGCCGGACGCCTTCGAAGGCGGGGCCGAGCCCGAGACGTGCGAGGTGTGGCCCGAGAACTGGCCCGCGGTCGAGCTCTTCCTCGGCTGCGCGACCCAGTGGCGGGTGGACGGCATGAGCGGCGCCGTGCTCGGGCTCGACTATCAGGGCGTGGAGGCCCTCATGCGCATCCGCAGAGTGCGCGACCGCGCTGCCCTCTTCGACGACCTCCAGATCATGGAG
>NZ_JBQACR010000154.1:0-379 GCF_051905455.1 Pelomicrobium sp. G1 | reverse complement strand
CGTCTGGCCCTCGGCCACCGCGCCGCCGGTCTCGACGACGGCGGTGCCGAGCACGACCACCGGGATCTGTTCGTTCGCGCCGCCGGCGGCCAACTTGGCAACGCCCAGCGCGTTCGCGTCCGCGACCGCCTGGGCGCCGGCTGCGGTGACGAACCGACCGGCGCCGATCGCCCCGGCGGATTTTCGGGTGAGGGTGAGGATGGGGGTCGACTGCTTGCTCATGGGGCCTCCTTACTGGGCCTTGCTGACCGCCGCCACGGCGGCGGCGTAATCGGTGCCTGGGTGGGCTCGCTGATAGGCCTTGGCCCGGGCGTGCAGGTCGGCGCGCGCCGGATCGACGCCGTAGCCGGGCGGGGCGGAGAACTCGACGGCCGCGGAG
>NZ_JBQACR010000153.1:0-379 GCF_051905455.1 Pelomicrobium sp. G1 | reverse complement strand
ATGGAGGAAGGCACCATGGAAGGATCGTTCCTACGCTTCTACGTGCACGAGAACGCACGCCACCGCCACACCCTTTTATGGGAATGGCTGCTGGAGCAGGCCAACCGCATGGGCATCCGCGGCGGCTCGGCATTTCGCGCCATGGCCGGGTTCGGGCGGCACCACGTGCTGCACGAGAACCACTTCTTCGAGCTGGCCGGCACCCTCACCGTGGAAGTGGAGTTCATCGTCACGCCGGAGGAAGCCAGGCGGCTGCTGGAGCTCGTCGAACGGGAGCGGATCCGGGTTTTCTACGCTCACATCCCGGCCCGCTTCGGCGTGCTCAACCCGGACGAGGAAGATCCGCCGTCCGTGGCGGAGGGGGCGCAAGGAGATAGGC
>NZ_JBQACR010000152.1:0-380 GCF_051905455.1 Pelomicrobium sp. G1 | reverse complement strand
CGTTCTGAGCGCCTCGTCAAGCGGGGTGCACAGAAGCGGCAGCGAAACGCAGCGTCATTCCCACGTCTTGCGCACGGTTTATGATGCTGGGGTGCTGGAGTCCGTCCGGCGCGCCCGCGGGGTGGCGGCGCCGGCCATGCCGGAGAACGTGGAGCCGCTCCACAAGGCGGGTTGACTCGCCACCCAGCGAGCGCCCCGCCGTCGTGGTCTGATTCCAGCCGTGCCCGCTCCTTGGGGGTGGGCGCATCTCCTCCCCCGGCCTTTGGGGGCCTTCCTCCGCTTGCCTTATGGTGCGTCATTGACGTATCATAAAACATCCCGTGCTATTCGTCGAAACAACAACCTTCACGAAGCTGCTGCCGCGCTACCTATCGGATGAC
>NZ_JBQACR010000151.1:0-380 GCF_051905455.1 Pelomicrobium sp. G1 | reverse complement strand
CTTCGGGGACGTCGTGGCGCGCGTAGAGCGGTACTTGCACCTGGCGGTCGTAGCGCATGTAACGTCGCTCACTTCGATCACCAGCAGCGTGTTGAAAGCCGTCGGATGGCGGCTGGTGTAGAAATCCCGCCGTGGCTTGAGCAAGGCCAGATCGGGCTGGGGTTCTGAACGGTCATCAAGCCGGAGCGGAGACTGGGAGTAGACGATAGCCCGGTCGCCAACAGCCGCAGTCAGTCAGTGGACGAGCTTGGCAATGGTTCCGGCATGTCGGCTGCCGATCGGCGCCGTATCGATGATCTCCCCCTCGATCAGCTCCACCCGGGCCTCGGGCGCCAGCAGCCCCACCTCGCCCATCCGGTGGTATTCATCCACCCTAAGCC
>NZ_JBQACR010000150.1:0-382 GCF_051905455.1 Pelomicrobium sp. G1 | reverse complement strand
ACTCCGGTTCTCCGGGTCCAGAAGGGTGGCGTGGGCCGCGATCCGCCAGCCGGCCACGGTTCCGCTCGCGATGCCCTCGATCCCCCTAAGGCGGGCCTCGTCGATGTTCTGAGGCAGGGAGGTGGCCGCGTCGAAGGCGATCAGATTATCCACCTGAGTCTGGTAGGCATGGAGGGACCAGCGCCAGAGGCGCCCCACGCCCTCCAGCCCCACCTCCGCGCTCCGGGATTCCTCCGGCTGGAGGTTGGGGTTACCGAATCCGGGGAAAAACAGCTCGTTGAACGTGGGCGCCTTGAACGCCGTGCCGTAGGAGGCGGTGAACCGCAGGCCAGTGACAAGCTCGTAGCCCCATGCCACGCTGCCGGTGGTCTCCCCCCCGAAC
>NZ_JBQACR010000014.1:27439-106536 GCF_051905455.1 Pelomicrobium sp. G1 | reverse complement strand
GTCTCCACGAACGCTTCGCTCGGAGTCATCCGCACCGGACCCACGCCCACCAGCGCGCTGCCCCGGGGCTCTTCCATTAGCTTGGGATTGGTTGCCATCGTTCTTCCTTCAGTTGGGTTGACCGGTACGGATCACAGAAGATATTCGTCGCGCAGGAAATACCACCGATACAGCAGCCACTGGCCAAGCCGGCGAAACGGCGCGAACGCGTGGCCCGGCAAGGGGGAGTTGTAGATGGGCAGGTCGAGCCCGCGCCCCTTGCCCGCGATCCATTGGGCCATCCGCCGACCGGCCTGGGCGGAGAAGGAGACGCCGTTCCCGCCGTAGCCGAGCGCGTAATAGATCGTCTGCCTCGGATCCGGCTGGACGATGCGCGGCATCATGTCGTGGCTGATGTCCACCCAGCCCCACCACGAATACTCGACCTCGATGCCCTTCAGCGCAGGAAACTTGCGGTGCAAGCCATCCACCAGGAGCTGAAAGTGCTTCGGGTGAGGGGCGTCCCGCCCCGTGATAGCGCTGCGGCTGCCGATCTGCACGCGGTTGTCCGGCAGCCGGCGGTAGTAGAAGCGGAGCGTGCGCGTATCGGTGAGCACCTCGGTGGTGCGCCAGTTGCACGCATCGATTTCCTGGGGCGTGAGCGGGCGGGTCACCATGGAATTCGAGAGCACCGGGAAGACGCGATTCTTGAGCAGCGGGTGCAGCGTCTGCATGGTGTAGCCGCCCGTGGCGACGCCCACCGCGCGCGCCCGGACGGTGCCCCCCGGCGTCTTGAGGTGATGGACGCCGTTTTTCGTCTCCCATTCGACGACGGGACTGACGGGATGCACGGTGGCGCCGAGCTGGCGCGCGAGTCTGAGATAGCCGAATGCCAGCTTCATCGGGTGCACCCCGATGCCGTCGGGCTCGTGCATCGCACCCGCGGCTTCGGCGTCGTTCACGTAGCGGCGGCGCAGGGTCGCCGCGTCCAGGATCTCGGCCTCGTAGGCGAACACGTCTTTCATCACCCGCGCCTCCGCCTCGAGCTTCTTCATGACGTGGGGGCGGTGGGCGATCCATAAATGGCCGCCCGGCTGAGGATCACAGTCGATGTCCTGGATGAGAGACTTAAACGTTTCGAAGCCGTCTCGGATCTCGGCGTGCAGGCGCAGGGCCGTGTCCTTGCCCCAGCGCTGGAGCCACTGGGAACGGTACAGGCGTCCGCTGGCGTTCTGGGCCTGGCCGCCGTTGCGGCCGCTGCAGCCCCAGGCGGCTCGGTTGGCTTCCAGGACGGTGGACTTGATGCCATGCTCCCGGGCAAGGAAGATGGCGGTGGCGAGCCCCGTGAAGCCGGCCCCGATGACGGCCACGTCCACGTCCACGTCTTGGGTGATGGGTCCGTCGTCGGGCGGAGGCGTGCCGGCGGTGGCGGCCCAGTAGGTGGGCGGGTACGCCTGGCCGCACGCCGGAGTGTCCGCGGCCAGCGGATCGAAGGTCGGATCGTACGTCGCCGGCGCCCGTGGGAAGTCGCTCTGATCCATGGCAACACCTCTCATTCTCGTGGGTCCTTGGGTAGCTTCGTGACGCGGTCAGCGGGAAGGCCCCTTGACCGGCGGACGATCCTTGCGGAAGGCGTTCTTGACGGCGATCTTCCCGCCCCGGAAGGTGAAGAGGTCCACGCCGTTCGCCTCGATGCGGATACCGTCGGCCCGAGTGCCGGTGAACGTCCATTCGGACACGCCTCGATCGCCGCAGACAAAATGGCGTCCATTCCTCCAGCGGGCGTCGGGAAAGAGGGCCCACACCTGGGCGAAGGCAGCGCGCACCGCTTCGCGGCCTTCGTACCGGGTGCCCCAGGCATCCGGTCCGGCCGCGGTCTCGAACACACAGTCGTCGGTCATGAAGGTCATGAGGGCGTCGATGTCGTGGCGGTTCCAAGCCTCGGCGAAGGCTTGCAGGGTTTCGGTCGTCACGCTGTGTGTTTGCTTGCTCATGCTTTCTTTCTCCTTCGGCAGTTGTCCTGTCGTTCCGGCAGGTGCTTCCACCCGCGGGATTTGGAAACCCCTCGGCACGGCGATCACCTTAGGAGAGTGAGCGGTCAGACGGTAGCGCCAGTTGGCGGAATTCGCTTGGGCCAGCGGGCGGCGCGGTGGCGAGGCGCCGAAAAGGGATCTTCAAGCGGGCGGAGAACGCCCGGGCTAAGGCGCCTTGCTTATCCGGATACTGCGGGAGCTGGCCTGTTCGTCCAGCGCCTCGACGAGGCGCCGGATGCCGGGCTCGATTTTGTCCACGGGGATGGAAGAGAAGCCGAGGCGGAAATGATGACGAGGCGGATCCTCCGCCATGAAAAATATGTCCCCCGGCTCGATCAGCACGCCCCGGGCGGCCGCCGCTCTTGCCAGCTCGCGGGCGTCCAGCCAGTCCGGTCCCCTGACCCAGCAGGAAGCGCCGCCGGTGACGGGGACATGGGCCACTTGGGGCAAATAGCGGTCGATGGCCTCGGCCAGCACTTGGGCCCGCTCCCGATAGGCGTAGGACAGGCGCCGCAGCAGGGCGTCGTGGTGGCCGAGGGCGAGAAACAGCGCGAAGGAGCGCTGGATGAACGCGGAAGGGTGGCGCAGCATGAGCCGGCGCAGGGCCCGCACTTCCCGGATCAAGGCCTCGGGCCCAACGATGTACCCCAGACGCAAGCCCGGCGCGAAGGTCTTCGAGAGGCTGCCGATGTAGATCACCCGGTCGCTGCGGTCGAGGCTTTTGAGCGCCGGGGTCGGCTCCTTGGAAAAGCCGTACTCGCACTCGTAGTCGTCCTCGATCAGGACGAAATCGGCTTCTTCCGCCCGTTTGAGGAGAGCTTCCCGCCGCTCGAGGGGTAGGGTGACCGTGGTGGGGCATTGGTGGCTGGGCGTCACGTACACGTAGTCGCACCGGTCGAGAGCCTCGCTCATGGGGAGCCCCTGCTCGTCCACCGGCAAGCCGATCACCTGGAACGTGCGGCTCGCGAAGATGTTGCGCGCGTCGGGATAGCCCGGATCCTCCATGCCGACCACCGTCCGGTCGGTGACCAGCAGGTCGGCCAGGAGATAAAGCGCCTGCTGGGCGCCCACGGTGACCACGATCTCTTCCTCCGACGCCCACACCCCGCGCCGGGGCAGCACCCGGGTGCGGATCTGCTGGATGAGGGAAGGATCGTCCCGGGCGATGAGGTCCGGGGCCCAATCGCGGATCTCCATGACCGACAGCTCCTTCATGCAACACTCCCGCCACTCGGCGGTGGGAAAGAGCGACGGATCGAACTGGCCATAGATGAACGGATAGGGAAACTTCTGCCAGTCCGCCGGTTTCACGATGTTGCGCTGCCGGGAGGGCTGGAAGCGGAATCGCTCCGTCCACTGGGGAGCCGGCCCGCTCCCTGTCGCGCTGCCGCGGGGGGACGCTTTGCGCCCCAGGATGTCGGGATTGACGAAGTGGCCGCTGCGCTCCCGGGAGATGAGGTAACCCTCGTCGATGAGCTGCTGGTAGGCGAGCACCACGGTGTTGCGCGCAACGCCGAGCTGCTCAGCCAGCTCGCGGCTGGAGGGCAGGGGTACCCCCACCGGGATCTGGCCGTCGAGAATGGCGGAGACCAGCATTTGCCGGATCTGCCCCTGCAGGCTCATGCCGCCCTGGGCGGAGCGCTGGAACAGCCGGTCCCACATCAGCGTCCTGAGCCTGCCCGCCATTTCAGCGCCTCCGGCCGATACGCCTTATCACCTAATACCTTAATGTACGGCGAAACCAGGGGAATGAAAACGTGCGCTAGCCTCCGGCACGGGCATCCCCTTGGCCCCATTGATTCCCGCCAACTGGTTCTAACCAGCCTTCCCACGGGCATGCAATATGGCGTCACGCTCCAGCCGGTTCCAGGCTGGGGCCCCATGCCAGGGTAGCGCTGCATCCATGCGGTCAAGTGCCAGGATAGTCCGATCAGACAAGAAATCCGGGAACGAGCGGCCACTCCGACTAGAGCACCATTGGCTGCCCTTCACGCCGAACCGGGACTTCCGGGCCGAGCCGCGAATTATCGCCCGCGCCGAGGGCATGTACTACTGGGACGATCGCGGGCGGCGCATCCTGGACGGGTCTTCGGGCCTCTTCACCTCTCCAGCGGGCCACGGCCGGCCGGAGATCGCCGAGGCGGTCAAGCGCCAATTGCTGGAACTCGACTATGTCCCGAGCTTCCTGCGGGGGCACCCCGGCGCCTTCGAGCTGGCCGAGCGCCTGGCGGCCCTCACCCCGTCCGGGCTCGACCGGATCTTCTTTGTCAATTCCGGCTCGGAGGCGGTGGATACCGCCATGAAGATCTGCCTTGCCTACCACCGCGCGCGCCGCGAGGCAAGCCGGACCTTGTTCGTGTCCCGGGAGCGGGCGTACCACGGGGTCAATCTCGGCGGCCTGGCCCTGTCGGGCATGGTGCAGAACCGCCGCGGCTTCGGCGGCCCCGCCGTCGGCGTCGCCCACATGCGCCACACCTGGCTGCCGGAGAACCGGTTCACTCAGGGACAGCCCGGTTCCGGTGCCGAGCTGGCGGAAGACCTGCAGCGCTTCGTGGACCTGTACGGTGCCGAGAACATTGCCGCCTGCTTCGTCGAGCCCATCGCCGGCTCCACGGGCGTGCTGGTCCCCCCCAAGGGCTACTTGGAGCGCCTGCGCCAGATCTGCGATGAAAGCGGGATTCTGCTGGTGTTCGACGAAGTGATCTGCGGTTTCGGTCGCACCGGCCCCGCTTTTGCCGCCCAGAGCTTCGGGGTCACCCCGGACTTAATTACCATGGCCAAGGGGATCACCAACGGCGCCCAGCCCATGGGGGCAGTGGCGGTGAGAAGGGACATCTACGAGACCATCTTGAGCGCGGCAGCGCCAGAGGCGATCGAGCTCGCCCACGGGTATACCACTTCCGCCCATCCGGCGGCCTGCGCCGCCGCCCTGGCCGCGCTGGATGTCTACGAGAAGGAAGCGCTGTTCGAACGCGGCGCTGCCCTGTCGTCCTGCTTCCTCGAAGCGGTGTTCGCCCTGGGGGATCTGCCGGTAATCACCGACATCCGGGGCTACGGGATGATCGCCGGCATCGAGTTCGCGAAGGACGCGGTTCCAGGGCGGCGCGGCTACGAGATCCAGAAGCGGTTGTTCGACGCCGGGCTGCACATCAAGACGACCGGCGATGCCGCGATCCTGGCGCCGGCGCTCGTCGCGCAGCGGCACCATATCGAGGAGATGTGCCAGATTCTGCGGAGCGTGCTCTCCGCCTGCGGGTAGAGGCGATCGGCCCGCGGTTTTTGCAGCAGTACGTTAGCCAAAACGACTTTTCTTGCGAGGAGGACGTGGGATGAAACGCATCAAGACCTGGGTATGCAACGCTTTAGGGGTGGGGCTGGCGGTTGGGCTGATGGCCGGTTCCGGCGGCTCATGGGCCCAGCAGAGCGAAGTCACCGTCGCCTACCAGTTGATCGTCGGTCCGCTGTTGGTGGGGATCGCCGACGGCCGCTTCGAGAAGGCGACCGGCTACAAGATCCGCTGGCGGCAGTTCGATTCGGGGGCCAAGGTGGCGACCGCCATGGCCTCAGGCGACGTGCAGGTGGGCGTGATCGGCTCGAGCCCTCTGGCAGCAGCGGTGAGCCGAGGCGTGGACCTGCAGCTCTTCTGGATCCTGGATGACATCAACGAGGCGGAAGCCCTGGTGGTGCGCAACGGCTCCGGCATCAACGGTCCGCAGGATCTTAAAAGCAAGAAGATCGCCGTGCCGTTCGTTTCCACCGCCCATTTCCATACCATGTTCGCCCTCGAGGTCTGGGGCATCAAGCCCACCGAAGTGCGGCTGCTCAACATGCAGCCCAACCAGATCGCCGCCGCCTGGGAGCGGGGCGACATCGACGCGGCCTACGTGTGGGACCCGGCGCTCTCCCGCATCAAGCAGAGCGGTAAGGTGTTGATCACTTCGGGTGAGCTTTCCAAGAAGGGCAAGGCGACCTTTGACGGCATCGCTGCCAACCGCAAGTGGGCGGAGGCGAACCAGGACTTCATGGTTAAGTTCACCCAGACGCTGGCCGACCTCTACGCCGCTTATGCCGGGGAGGGCAAGCGCTGGACGGCGGATTCGCCGGAGGTGAAGGCCATGGTGAAGCTCGTGGGCGGCGAGTCCAAGGACGTGGCGGAGGCCGTCAAACTCTACCGTTTCCCGACCGTGGAGGAGCAGGCGTCGGCCGCCTGGCTGGGGGGCGGCCAGAATGGCGGGGCCGTGCGGGCCCTCAAGGCCACCGCCGAGTTCCTGAAGGCGCAGAAGAGCATCGACAGCCTGGCGCAGGATTATGGCAGATTCGTCACCTCGAAGTACGCCGAGGCGGCCATGAGGCCGTAACCGTCCGCTCTCCTGGGGTCGCCGGGTTGGCTCGGCCCGGCGGCGCCGCAGAGAAAAGGATCCCGCCAAGGCGGGCAACATGGAGGAGGAAATCGAGATGGAAAGCCTACATATCAAGGGCGTGAGCGTCGTCTATCCCGGGCGGCGCCGCGGAGAGGAGGTGCATGCCCTGGACAACATCAACCTCTCCATCGAGAGCGGCGACTTCGTCGTGGCGCTAGGCGCGTCAGGGTGCGGCAAGACGACGCTGCTCAACCTGATGGCGGGATTCATCTCGCCCTCGAGCGGCGAGTTGCTTTTGGGCGGACGCCGCATCACGGGACCCGGGTCCGACCGCGGCGTCGTGTTCCAGAAGCACGCCCTCCTGCCCTGGCTCAACGTCATCGAGAACACGGAGTTCGGCCTCAAGCTCCAGGGTGTGCCCAAGCGGGAGCGGCGGGAAGTCGCGGCGAAGAACCTGGCCCTGGTGGGGCTGCAGGACTTTCACCGCCATATGATCTACCAGCTCTCGGGCGGCATGCAGCAGCGGGTAGGCATCGCCCGAGCTCTCACCTGCAATCCCTCCATGCTGCTCATGGACGAGCCGATGGCGGCGTTGGACGCCCTCACGCGGGAGACCATCCAGGAGCTGCTCCTCGACGTGTGGCAAAGAACGAAGAAGATGGTGTTCTTCATCACCCATAGCGTGGAGGAGGCCCTGTTCCTCGGCAGTCGCCTGGTCGTGATGTCGCCGCGGCCGGGCCGCATCACCCACACCTACGAGCTGGACTTCAACCGGAGGTTCCTGGAGTGCCGCAACGCCCGGGCCATCAAGTCGAGCCCCGACTTCATCCAGGTGCGCGAGGAAGTGCTTTCCATCATCTACGGCGACGAAAGGGCGGGAGAGAGCGCTCGGGAGGTGGTCCATGCCTAGGAGCGTTTTTTTATTCTCGACGCGGAGGACGGCGTCCAAGCAGCAGGGCGCCGTTAGCATCCCGAGGCCGATGAAGACCGAGGAGACGAGACTGCACGCGTTGCTGACCCGCTGGTTCGGCGCCGGCGCGGTGAAGCCGGGCGACGCCTACGGGGCGCCCGGCCAGGGCAGCAGCACGGCGATCAACGTCGCCACTGTTGTGACTCTGGTAACGTTGTGGGTCGTGGTCACCAACCTGGGATGGGTCAAGCCCCTGTTCCTACCTTCACCCCAGGCTGTGTTCCAGAAGTTCATCGTGGTGGCGACGGAAGGCTTCGCCAACTCGACCCTACTGGAGCACACGATCACCAGCCTGTCCCGTGTGTTCGGCGCGTTCCTGCTCGCCTGCGTGACCGCCATCCCCATCGGCGTGCTCATGGGGGTGAACCGGGTGGTGCGGGGGATCTTCGACCCGCCCATCGAGTTCTACCGGCCCCTGCCGCCCCTAGCGTATCTACCGCTGGTGGTGATCTGGTTCGGTATCGGCGAATTCTCCAAGGTGTTCCTCATCTACCTGGCGATCTTCGCCCCCATGGCCATCGCCGCCCGGGCCGGGGTGCGCTCGGTGTCCATCGAGCAGATCCACGCCGCCTATTCGATGGGGGCGACCCGGCTCCAGGTCATCCGCTTCGTGATCCTCAAGGCTGCTTTGCCGGAGATCTTCACCGGTATGCGCATCGGCATCGGCGTGGGCTGGACCACCCTGGTGGCGGCCGAAATGGTGGCCTCGACCCGCGGCCTGGGATTCATGGTGCTCAACGCCGCCGAGTTCCTGGCGAGCGACGTGGTCATCATGGGTATCATCGTGATCGGGTTCTTCGCCATCGCCTTCGACCTGTTGATGCGCTACCTTGAGCGGGTGCTGGCGCCGTGGAAGGGGAGGGTGTAGGGTGTCTAGAGGGCGCCGCACAGGTTGCGGCAGGCAGGCGAAGCGCACCGATTTGTCGGAGTTCCCTCGCTGTGGTGCGCTGAAGCGCGCCCTGCTCGTCGGGAGAGGTCAGACGCCGTTGCTCTTCCAGAGAGGCGATGCGCCGGGTGGACGCTTCGACGAAGACCAGGCCTCGTCAACGGCGCGGTTCTTTCGCCTGGTGGTCTGGATCATTTGCCCCGATCATGCCCTCTAGTGCCCGTCGCCGGACGGGCGGAACGAGCCGGCTGCCCGGCGTACATATTCGCTCATGGAGAGGCCGGCTTCTTCGGCTTTGACGGTCCCCGCGAAGGCTACCCGGGAACCAGCACCGCCCAGGGGATCGTCCTGAAGAGCTCGGCGGCCGGCACGGACGCCGTCCCCGATCCGTCGGTGGCGGTGATGCGCTCCCCGGTGAGCACGTTGAACCATTCCCCCGGCGCCGGCGTTTCCACCGCCGTGCCGGTCCAGAGGTCCCCCACAGGCTTCACCGTCACCGCGTTCAGCTTGGCGAACCAACGGGTAACCGCCACGGCCACGGAGGCGTTGCCATGACTGCGCGCGTAGGCGATCACATGGTCGGCGCGGGGACCCATGATCCGCAGGGGCAGGTATTCGCCGCAGCGAAAAAGCTCGTCTCGCTCAGCGCGCAAGGTGAGGAGCTTCCAAGTGAAATAGAGTTTGAGCCGGCCGTCCTCGATGCCTTCGTAGAGCTCGGCTACGTAGTCGGCGAGGGCAGAAGGGTCGCCCGAGGCGGCCTGACGAAGCTGGGCCAACAACCGGGCGCGATGCTCGTAATCCACCGGCCGGCGGTTGTCCGGGTCCACCAGGCTGAAGTCCCACAGCTCGTTGCCCTGGTAGAGGTCGGGAACGCCGGGCACGGTGAGCTTGAGCAGCACCTGGGTGAGGCTGTTCAGCAGCCCCAGCCGCGCCACCTTGCGCTGGAAAGGAAGGAATTCGGCGAGGAAAGGGTTATCGGCGTCCGGCGCCAGCAAGGCGTCAATGAAGCCGAGCATGGCCTCTTCGTACACCGGGTCCGGGTTGATCCAGGAGGTGTAGGCCTTGGCCTCCCGGATGGCCTTGAGCATGGCGCTTGCGATGCGCTCCCGGAAAGCGGCGAGGCCCGCCTGGTCCAGCGGCTCCAGGGGCCAGGCCCCCAGCAGAGTCTGGTAGAAGAAGTACTCGTCGTTCAGGCTTGGCGCCCGTAACGTTTCCAGCTTGCGCTTGTGGGGGCGGTTGATCCGGTGCCAGCGCAGGACCTTGGCGCGCCACTCGTCGGGAATCTCCGACAGGACGTGGAGCCGCGCCCGCACGTCTTCCGAGCGCTTGTTGTCGTGGGTGGAGGTGGCGAGCAGGGTATGGGGCCAGCTCTTCTGCCGCTCCCGGTTGGCCCGGTGGAAGGCGAGGGGCGTCACCCCGAAACGGCGCGGATCGCCGCCTACCTCGTTCAGGGAGATGAGCCGGTTGTAGAGATAGAAGCTCGTGTCCTCCATGCCCTTGGCGGTCACGGGCGCGGTGTACTGCTGCAGCTTCATGGCGAAGGTCATCACCTGCCGGCGGTAGGCGTCGCCCTTGCCCTCGGCGACGGCGGTGAGCATGACATCGCGCACGAAGTCGAACACGCTCACGTCGCCGGCGCGCGAGCGGCGCTTGGCGGCTTCTACCGCCTGGTGGATGGTGCGCCGGTCGTCCTCGCGGGCGGCCCCGTGGGCGATGTACGTCCGGTACACGGGGAAGCAGGCCACGATCTCCCGCAGCGCGTAGCGCAGATTGTTCAGCGTGAAGTCGCAGGTGTGGCGGTCTCCCTCGGAAATGCGGTTCAATTGGGTGGCCAGCACGTTAAGCTCGCCCGCTAGGGAGGTGCGCATGATGAGGCGCTTCGCCTGGTAGAGGATTTCGTCGAAGGAATCCGCCTCCCGGGTAAAGGCGCGGTAGAAACGCTCCAGCCGCGGCCCGGCAGCGGGATCGAGGAGGAGGCCCCCCACCAGGTTCATGAAGTCGTATCCCGTGGTACCGTGCACGGGCCAGTCTTCCGGCAGGCGCTCGTCGCCCTCCAGGATCTTTTCCACCACCACGTAGGTGGAGCGGAAGGGTGGCTGGCCTTCCGGCTCCGCCGACGGCGGCGGCACTTGGGCACGGCGGTACTGCAGTCGCCGGAAGTATTCCGCCGGGTCGAAGAGGCCGTCGGGATGGTCGATGCGCAGAGCATCCACCTTGCCGGCGTTGAGGAACTCCAGCACCCGGCGGTGGGTGAACTCGAACACCTCCGGGTTTTCCATGCGCAACGCGGCCAGATCGTTGATATCGAAGAAGCGCCGGTAGTTGATCTCGTCGGAGGCGACCCGCCAGTAGGCGAGCCGGTAGGCCTGGGCCTCCAGCAGGAGATGCAAGGCGTCGAAGGACAAGGGATCCCCCGGCGTGCCGTTCAGCTCCCTCACCACCTCGTCGAGGTACCAGGCAATGTCGGGCGAGCGGCGCACGAGCTCCCCCAAGTGGCGCTTGTGGATCTCCTTGTCCCGGTGGCGCTCCGCGAGCCTGACGGGGTCGGTCTCGCCGCGCCCTGGAAGATTCTGAAAAGCGGTGGCGAGGCTTTTAAACTCCAAGGCGTTGGGATCGTCCGGACCCAGGCGGGCGTCCAGCCGCTCGATGGCGGCGAGCAAGATGCGGGGATACTCCCGGGGGTCTATGGGGAAGCGGTGCTCGTAGTACCAGACGCTGAATTCTCCCCGCTGGGCGTCGAAGGCGAGCTTCAGCTCGCCCCGCTCCAGGATGATCCCGTATTGATCCCCCAGCACCGGCACCAGCACCTTGCCCTGGATCTCGTCCTTGACCGGCTCCCAGTCGATGTCGAATACGCCGGCGTGGACCGAGGCCGGGCCGTTCTCCAGCACGTCGAGCCAGTAGGCGTTGTCCGCCCCCAGCACCCCCATGTGGTTGGGAACCAGGTCCAGGATCTGGCCCATGCCGTGAGCCTTCAAGATAGCGACGAAGTGCTCGAAGTCTGCCTCGGAGCCGATCTCGGGGTTGAGGGCTGTGTGGTCGATGATGTCGTAGCCGTGGAGACTTCCGGGGCGGGCCTTGAGATAGGGGGAGCAGTAGACGTGGGAGATGCCAAGCTGGGCGAGGTAGGGCACCAGCTCGGCGGCGCGGGTGAAGGTGAAGGCCCGATTTAATTGCAGGCGGTAAGTTGCCCGGGGAATGATGGGGGTGGCCTCGGGACGCCCCGGGGCGGCCGCTTCCTCTTTGGGGTGAACGCCCGCTCCGCGGCTGCGCTTGAGGGTCTCCGCTAGAGCGGTGAAACGTGGGTCGGTGCCCCACTCCTCCAGGTTTAAGGGAAGCTTGCGCTGCCAGTTGGGATGCTGGTCGGTGGTTCCCGGAAGGTTCACCTGCTCGAGCTGGCCCAGCACGTCCTCCATCTGGATCATCATGATCTTGGCCGGGCTGCGCGCTAGGTAGGCGTGGATGGCGAGCATGAGCTCGGGGGTCATCTCGGGCGCCGAGATGGGATGGTGGCTCACCCCGGCGGGCAGCAGCCCCTCTTGCTCCAGTGCCCACAAGAGCCGCGCCCGGTCCTGGGAGCGCTCCACGAGCTGCCGGGCCCGCATCTCCTCGTTGGGATAGAGGTGCAAGTTCGCCCGCAGATCCAGGTCGTGGCCGAGCCAGAGGCTCTTCAACGTCGGCAGATCATGGGTGCTCACGGCCACCAGCGCCTGGGCCGGGTACGCCTGGGGTGGCTTGAAGGCGCCGTCGCTCTCCTTTTCGAACAGGAGTAGCCGGTAAGAAAGCACTCCCAGGGGCTCGAGGCCTGCGTGCACTTCGTCGGGCACCGTGCCCAGATCCTCCCCCACCACCAGGCAACGGTTGCGTTGGCTCTCCAGCGCTAGGATTCCCAGCAGTTCCTGGAACGGGTAGTAGACATAGCACCCTTCAGAGGGCTTTCTCCCCGCTGGCACCCAGAACAGGCGCAAGAGACCCATCACGTGGTCGATGCGCAGGGCCCCCGCGTGGCGCATGTTGGCACGCAGCATGGCGATGAAGGGCGCGTAGGCGGCTTCTTCCAGCCGCTCCGGGATGAGGGGCGGCAGCCCCCAGTCCTGGCCGTGGAGGTTGAAGTCATCCGGCGGCGCGCCGATGCTGACCTCGAGTGCGTACAACCTCTGCCACGCCCACGCCTCGGCGCCGGCCCGATCGATGGACACCGCCAGATCTTGGTAGAGGCCGACGCCCAGTCCCATTTCCCAGGAGCGCTTCCCACACGCGGCGAGCTGCTCCTCGCACAGCCACTGCAGCCAGGCGTGATAGTCGATGCGGTCGCGATGGGTTTGAGCGAAGCGCTGCACCGCCGGAGCCAGAGGATCGCGGTAGTCCTCTGGCCACACCGGCCAGCCCCATATGCCCGGGTCCTGAGCGTGGAGGTGCTCCTGGAGCGCGTGATAGACGGCGAAGCGCTCTAGGGCTTCTCCCTGGGCCTGACGATATTGCTGGAACGCTTTGGCTCGCGCCGTGCCGGTAGCCAGATGCCGCTCCTGGAAGTGGGCGAACAGAAGCTCTAGCACCGGGAGCTTCACCTCGGCGACCCCGGCGTAGTCCACCAGCTCCGCCGCCCGCAGTGCCCGCAGCCGGGCCTGGAACTGGGGATCGGCCACCCGCTCCCGGGCCTTCACGCACTCGGCGAACTCCGGCACCGCCTCCACGTCCAGGTAGAACACGTTCAGGAATTGCCGGCTGGACGGGCTGTAGGGGCTCTTGTGCTGGGGATTGTGGGGAAACAGGGCGTGCAAGGGATTCACGCCCACGATGCCGGCGCCCGCGCGGCCGGCGATCTCCACCACGCTGCGCAGGTCGGTGAAGTCGCCCATGCCCCAGTTGCGGGCGCTGCGCAAGGCGTAGAGCTGCAGCGCCGGACCCCACACCCGGCCCTCTCCCTCCAGGGCGGGGGGCAAGTAGCACCGGTCGGGCGCGACGATGAGACTCGTTGTCGCTGCGGTCTGGGTGCCTGGCGGATGAACGGCGAAGCGGTGATAGCCGAGGGGCAGCCGGTCGCGCCACTGGAACGCGACCTCCACGAAAGGAATCCCGTCCACGTCCCGGCGGCCGCGCTGCTCGAGCTGCCCGGGCTGAAACTCGCCGGTTTTCGTCTCGCCGTTTTCCAGCGTGAGGGTCCAGCGGTGGCTGCGGGCGGCGAGGCTTTCGGCGCAGCGATAGACGATGACGTACGGCGGTGTCGCTTGCCGCACCACGGTCGCCGGGGCGAGCCCCCTGCGCCAGGGCCGCTCCTCCCGCTCCTTGAGCGCCGCGGGCACGTCGGCTGCGTCCCGGATTACGCCCATGGCGTGGAGCAGGCCGAGACGCGTCGCGTCGGGTACGCGGTGGACCTTGCCCCAGATGTCGGTGTACTCGGCGGCGATGCCGACGAGCTGGCACAGGCGCTCGAGGGCGTGGGGCTCGGTCATGCCGGGCTCCTTCCTTCGTCCAGGAACCAGACGGCGCTGGCGGGAGGCAGGCGACCCGCGGAGAGCGCAGTGCAGGCACTCTGGGGCTCGGCGAAGAAGGGCCGATCCTCAGGCGGCGTGTCGATCGCCACCGACTGGGGCCCAAGATTGAGCCATAGGACGAGACGGCTTCCGTCCCCCAGCTGCCAGCGGACAGTGAGCGCCCCCTCGGCCAGCACCTGGAAGCTTCCCGCGCGCCCGGCCATGCCGGGAAGCCGCGGCACGACGTAGTCGCGGCGCAGCTCGAGCAGGCGCCGGTACAGGGCAAGCCAGCGATCATGGGGCGCCCGCCGCAGGCAGTTCCAGTCGAGCTTGCTGCGGGCGAAAGTTTCCTCGGCGTTGGGATCTGGGATTTTTTTCCGGGCTTCCGGGTCGGCGAAGCGGACGAAGCGGGCGAACTCCCGTCGCCGCCCCTGGGTGACCGCCTCGGCCAGCTCCGGCCCAAAATCGCAGAAGAAAAGGAAAGGCGTCGCAGCACCGAACTCTTCCCCCATGAAAAGCATCGGCGGGGAGGGGGCGAGTAGCCAGGCGGCGGTTGCGGCGCGCAGGCCCGCTTCCAGCGCGAGCGCCGCCAGCCGCTCGCCGAAGGCTCGGTTGCCCACCTGGTCGTGGGTCTGGAGGAAGGTGACGAAGGCGCCCGGCGGCAGCTCGGCGCTGGGCTCGCCTCGGGGCTTGTGGTGCCGGTAGGGCGAAGGCTCGCCCTGGTAGGCGAAACCCTCGGCGAGGGAGCGACCCAGGTACCAGGTCGGCTTATCCCCGTAGTCGGCGTAGTAGCCGTCCTTTTCCCCGGTCAGCAGCACGTGGAAGGCGTGGTGGACGTCGTCGTTCCACTGGGCGTCGTACCAGCGGGGGCGGCCGGAAGGCTCGCGCACCAGGTAGCGGGCCTGGTTCTTGTCGTTCTCCAGGATGAGGTGCACGGGGCGCTCCCTTCCCGGGCCGCGGCGCACCGCTTCCGCCAGCTCCTCCAGGATGTCGGGGCGCGAATCGTCGGCGATGGCGTGCACCGCGTCGAGGCGCAGCCCGTCCAGGTGGAATTCCTCGATCCAGTAGAGGGCGTTGTGGATGAAGAAGTCGCGCACCACCCGGCTGCCGGGACCGTCGAAGTTGATGGCGGCGCCCCAAGGGGTCTGATGGCGCTCGGTGAAGAACGGCTTC
Organism: Pelomicrobium sp. G1; assembly: GCF_051905455.1. Classification (NCBI taxonomy): domain Bacteria; kingdom Pseudomonadati; phylum Pseudomonadota; class Hydrogenophilia; genus Pelomicrobium; species Pelomicrobium sp. G1. The sequence goes on along the minus strand of NZ_JBQACR010000014.1, from coordinate 91,660 downwards.
GCGTACAGGTGTAGGTAGTTGCCCTCGGGACCGAAATGGTTGTACACCACGTCCAGCAGCACCATGAGGCCCCGGGCGTGGGCCGCCGCCACCAGGCGCTTCAGCTCCTCCGGCCGCCCGTAGGCCGCGTCGGGGGCGAAGGGAAGGACAGCGTCATAGCCCCAGTTTCTCCGTCCCGGGAAGTCCGCCACCGGCATGAGCTCCAGGGCGGTTACCCCCAGCCCAGCGAGATGGTCGAGCCGTGCCTCCACGCCCGCGAAAGTCCCCTCCGGGGAGAAGGTGCCCACGTGCAGCTCGTAGATCACCGCCTCTTCCCACGGCCGCCCGCGCCAGGCCGAGTCCGGCCAGTCGAAGGCGCCCGGGTCCACCACTTCGCTCGCCCCGTGCACGTCGTCGGGGTTGAACCGGGACGCAGGATCGGGCACGGCCAGGCCCCCGTCGATGCGCAGCCAGTAGCGGGTACCGGGGGGCGCAGGGACAGTGCGTTCGAACCATCCCTCCCCCACGGGCGCCATGGCCAGGCGTCCGCCAGCGCCTTCCAGCTCCAGATCCACCTCCCGGGCGGAAGGCGCCCAGAGGCGGAAGCGGGTGCGGCCGTCCCCCTGCACCTCGGCGCCGAAGGGCATCGAGTGGGCACGTCTCATGGGGAAACCTTCTGTTGTTGCAGAAGGGCAAGGGACCGGCCCTGTAGAGGATAGGAAGCGCCCGCCATGTACACCCCATCCCAGGCGAGGCCCTCCTCGTAGGCCGTGTCCAGCACCACCAGCCAGCGGGGCCCGCCGGCGAGCTGGGGCAGGCTAAAAGGGATCTCCTCGTGGTGGGCATTGAATAGTACGAGGAAATTGCTGTCGGTAATGGGGCGGCCCCGCTCGTCGGTCTCGGTGAGTCCCTCTCCCGCGAGATAGACGCCCAAGCAACGGGCGTGGTGCTGGTTCCATTCCTCGTCGGTCATCTCTCGGCTATCGGGGTTGAGCCAGACGATGTCCTTGACCCCGGTGCCATGGATGGGTCGTCCCTGGAAGAAGTGGCGTCGGCGGAACACCGGATGATCGCGCCGCAGGGCCACCATCCGCTGGACGAAGGCAAGGAGTTGGCGTTTCGGCTGGGTCAGGTTCCAGTCCACCCAGGAGATTTCGTTGTCCTGGCAATAGGCGTTGTTGTTCCCCCGCTGGGTGCGGCAGATCTCGTCCCCGGCGAGCAGCATGGGCACCCCCTGGGACAGGAGCAGGGTGGCGAGCAGATTGCGCTTCTGGCGCGCCCGCAGGGCGTTCACCTGGGGATCATCGGTCTCGCCCTCCACGCCGCAGTTCCACGACAGGTTGTGGTTGTGGCCGTCCCGGTTCTCCTCCAGGTTGGCCTCGTTGTGCTTCTCGTTGTAAGTGACGAGGTCGTGCAGGGTGAAGCCATCGTGCGCGGTCACGAAGTTGATGCTGGCGTGGGGGCTGCGTCCACTCTTGCCGTAGAGGTCGCTGGAGCCGGTGAGCCGCCGGGCGAACTCCCCGATCAGGCCCCCGTCTCCCTTCCAGTAGGCGCGCATGGTGTCCCGGTACTTGTCGTTCCATTCGGTCCAGCCGACCGGGAAGTTGCCCACCTGGTAGCCGCCCTCGCCCAAATCCCAGGGCTCGGCGATAAGCTTGACCTGGGACAGCACCGGGTCCTGGCGGATGATGTCGAAAAACGCCCCCAAGCGGTCTACTTCGTGCAGCTCCCGGGCGAGGGCCGAGGCGAGATCGAAGCGGAAGCCGTCCACGTGCATCTCGTTCACCCAGTAGCGCAGGGAGTCCATGATGAGCTGGAGCACCCGCGGATGCTGCATGTTCAGCGTGTTGCCGCAGCCGGTGTAGTCCATGTAGTAGCGGGGATTGTCGGCCACCAGCCGGTAGTAGGAGGCGTTGTCGATGCCGCGGAAGGCAAGCGTGGGCCCCAAGTGGTTGCCTTCAGCGGTGTGGTTGTACACCACGTCCAGGATCACCTCGATCCCGGCCGAGTGCAGGGCCTTCACCATGGTCTTGAACTCGGCCACCTGACCGCTGGCGGAATAGCGGTTGTCGGGAGCGAAATAGCCGATGGAATTGTAGCCCCAGTAGTTGCGCAAGCCCTTCTGCACCAGGTGGCGATCGTCCACGAAGGTGTGCACCGGCATGAGCTCCACCGTGGTGACGCCGAGACGTTTCAAGTATTCGATGACGGGGGTCGTGGCAAGCCCCGCGTAGGTGCCCCGCAGAGCGGGGGGCACCTCCGGGTGCAGCATGGTGAAGCCCTTCACGTGCAGCTCGTAGATGATGGTCTCGTGCCAGGGAATGTCGGGCCGGCGGTCGTCACCCCAGGTAAAGGCGGTATCCACCACCTGGCACTTGGGCATGCCGGGCGCGCTATCGCGCCGGTCGAAAGACAGGTCCTCCCGTTCGTGGCCGATGCGGTAGCCGAAGTGGGCGTCGCTCCAGTTGATGCCGCCCACGATCGCCTTGGCGTAAGGGTCCAGCAGCAGCTTGTGGGGATTGAAACGGTGGCCCGCCTCGGGCTTGTAAGGGCCGTGGACCCGGTAGCCGTAGAGCATGCCGGGTCGCGCCTCCGGGAGATAGCAGTGCCACACCTGGTCGGTGTGCTCCTTGAACTCGATGCGCTGGAGCTCCCGCCGGCCCTTGTCGTCGAAGATGCAAAGCTCAACCTTCTCGGCGTTCTCGGAGAAAAGGGCGAAATTGACGCCCTCCCCGTCCCACGTGGCCCCGCGAGGGTACGGGCGGCCGGGCCAGACCGCTGTGATCGGTTTTGCCATGGAATTTGCTCTTGCGTCCTGTTCTTCTGAGGAATCTTCGGCTCCGCTGCGCGCGCCGTCTCCGGGCCGCGTGCAGCGGAGACGGCGCGGCAGGCGGACTCCAGCCCGGAGGATTTTGCGAAGGTATCTCCGTCATCCGGCCACCGGGCGCTTGTGACCCCTCCGGGCCGGCGAGAGACCGATCAGTAATAGCGCCGGGTATCGGCGCGGTGGGCGCCCTTGGGGATCACGACGATGCCCGATCCGGTCACGTGAAAGCGCTTCTTGTCCTCGTCCAGATTGTAGCCGATGCGCTCGCCCGGTCCGAGGACATTGTAGCGGTCCACGATCACCCGTTTAAGCCGAGCGCCGGCGCGCACGATAGTGTAGTCCATCACGATGGAGTCTTCGACCACCACGTCTTCTTCCAGCAGGACTTCCCGGCGCAGCACGGAGTTGCGTACCGTGGCGTCTTTGATGAGGCTTCCGGCGCCCACGTCGCAATTCTCCAGGGTGCCGCGGACGATAGCCGCCACCGGTCCTTGATAGCCGCTGGAGAGAATCGGCCAGCGGGGATTGAACAGGTTGAAGCGGGGCTCCGTCCCGAGGGTATCGCGATGGGCGGCGTAAAAGGCGTCGATGGTGCCCACGTCGCGCCAATAGGCGGGTTCCTCGTAAGAGCGCACGCCAGGCACCTTGTTCTTGGAAAAATCGTAGGCGAACACCCGGTGACTGGCGATCAACCGCGGGATCACGTCCCGGCCGAAGTCCTTCTCCCCCAGGCGCCGGGCTTCGTGCAGGGCCTCGATCAGCACCTGGGTGTTGAACAGGTAGTTGCCCATGGAGGCGAAGGCCCGCTCAGGATCCGAGGGCATGGGAGGCGGAGAGACCGGCTTCTCGACGAAGCCGGTGATGCGCCCGCTGCGGTTGGCCTCTACGATGCCGAAGGCGGAAGCCTCCTGGATCGGCACCGGAAGCGCTGCCACCGTCACCTCGGCCTCCCGCTCCAGGTGGAAGCGCACCATCTGCCGGATGTCCATCCGATAGACGTGATCGGCGCCGAACACCGCCACCAGGTCGGGGGCGTGGGGGTCGAGCAGGTTTAGGTTTTGATACACCGCGTCCGCCGTGCCCTGGAACCACTCCGGGCCCTCCCGCATCTGGGGCGGCACGATGGAAACGAACTGCCCCGGGATGATGGGCGAAAGCACCCAGGCCCGGTGGATGTGCTCGATCAGGGACTGGGACTTGTACTGCACCAGCACGTAGATGGAATGGATCTCGGAGTTGATCAGGTTGGAAAGCACGAAGTCGACGATGCGGTAGCGGCCGCCGAAGGGCACGGCTGGCTTGGACCGCTCCGCCGTCAGGGGAAAGAGGCGCGTTCCCTCGCCCCCCGCCAGCACCATCGCCAGGATTTTGGGCCCTGCCACGGGATTCACCCTCCTCGTGAGAGAGAAAGCGCCAGGAGCCCCCGCACCGGAATGGCGACCCAGTCGGGCCGGTTATCCATCTCGTAGCGCAGCTCGTAGAGCGCCTTCTCCAGAATGAACAGTTCCAGCAATCGCTGCCAGTGGCCGGCGTCCGCGGGCACCGAAGGGCAGTCGCGGGTGGCGCCCCGGTAGCCGGCGAAGAAGGCCTCCACCGCCTGACTTTCCCATTCGCCGATGGCGGACTCCAGGGCCTGGCGTTTCTCCTCCGGCTGCTCCGCCTGGTGGCCGACGGCGGCGGCCGCGGCGTAGTTGAACGAGCGCACCATTCCCGCCACGTCCCGTAGGGGCGAGTGCTTGGCCCGCCGCTCGGCCAGGGGCCGGGCCGGCTCGCCCTCGAAGTCGATGAAGATGAAGTCGTGCTGACTGAGCAGCACCTGCCCCAGGTGCAGGTCCCCGTGGTAGCGGGTCTTCGCCAGGGCGGGTCCCTCCAGCGAGAGCTCGTCCAGCCAGTCGAGCATGGAGAGCCGCCGTCCCAGCAGCGCCTCTACCGGCGGGCGCACCGCCTCGGGAAGCTGCGAGCGCCGTTCTTCCAAGGCGTCCAGGGTGCGCACCGCGTCCTCGCGCACCCGCTGCACCCAGCGCCGGTAGTCCTCGGGGGTGGCGGGCTCGGGATCGAAGGCCGGATCGCCGGTCGTGCGGGCGAAGGCCTGGTGCAGCTCGCCCACCCGCCGGCCGAGGGTTTCCGCCAGCGCCAGGTACATTCCGTGGGGATTCTCGACCCGGCGCTCGGGCTCGGGCAGCTCGGTGCCGGCAGACAGGGTCTGGGTCAGCCGTTCCAGGTAGTCCACGGTGAAGGTCCAGGCGCTGCCTTGGTTCTCCACGTACTGCTGCAGCAGGGCCAGGGTGATAATGGTGCCATCGTCGCGCAGGTACTCCACCGCGCCGAGGACCGGGACGATGTGGGGGAAGGGGGAGACGTCGGTGAGGAAGCGCCCGATTTCCAGCTCGGGGCTCACCCCCTCCGACAGGCGCCGGTAGCCCTTGAGGTAGAGCTTGTTGCCGAAGAATACGCCCGTATTGCTCTGGTCCAGGGCCGGGTGGTGCACCGGCTCGTCGATGGCCGCCGCGTGGAGGGAATAGGCGGAGGTACAGGTGAACTTGAGCCGGCCGTGGGCGAAGGGCACCTCGGCGTTGGTGCCCATGGCCCGGGCCAGGGCCCGGCAGAACCGGGGATCGCCGAAAGCGCCGTAGAGGATCCCCATTTTCTCCTTCTGGCGCACCCGGGCCAGGGTCCAGGCGCCGAAACGGTGTAGGGGATCCTCGCCCTTTTCCTCCCAGGCAATGGCCAGGGGCAGGAAGTAGGTCTGGATCGGGATGTCTTCGCACTCCACCTCCAGGAACGCCAGCAGCCAGCTTCCCTCGGCGGTGGTCCACTCGCCTTCGTCCACCAGCTCGATACGCTTGACCGGATGCCCTTTGGCGGCGAACCAGCGCTTGGTGGACATGTAAGGGAGCAGCACCTCCCGCTGGAGCTGCTCCCGGGTGCGGGAGGCGATGAGACGCTTGATATCCTTCGCCCCGCCTTTTGCCTGGAAGAAGGTGCGCAACCCTTCCAACAGCACCAGCACTGGAAGCTCCCGGTGGGGCAGCTTCTCCTCATGCCACTCGGGCACCGGGGCCTCAAGGGATAGGGCGAAGCCGTAGTAGCCGTAGGCGGGCAGGGTGAGCAGGTAGGGGAGGTGGCCAATCGGGGGAAAGGAAATATTGCTCGATAACTCCACGGGGACGCGGCCGACAAAGCGGGCGAGATCCAGCTCTACCGCCTGGGGAGTGTGGGAGAGATTGGCGACGCAGAGGATGACCTCGTTGTCGTATTCCCTCAGGTAGGCCAGGATTTTGCGGTTGCCGGGCTCGAGGAAGGTGAGGGTGCCGCGCCCGAAGGAGCGGTGGCCTTTGCGCACCTGGATCAGCCGCCGGGTCCAGTTGAGGAGGGAGCTGGGGTTGCGCGCCTGGGCCTCCACGTTGACCGCCTGGTAGCCGTACACCGGGTCCATGATGGGGGGCAGGTACAGGCGCTGGGGGTCGCAGCGGGAAAAGCCCCCGTTGCGGTCGATGCTCCACTGCATGGGGGTGCGCACCCCGTTGCGGTCCCCCAGGTAGATGTTGTCGCCCATGCCGATCTCGTCGCCATAGTACAGGATGGGCGAGCCGCGCAGAGTCATGAGGAGCCAGGTCATGAGCTCGATCTTGCGCCGGTCGTTGTCCATGAGCGGCGCCAGGCGCCGGCGGATGCCCACATTGAGGCGCATGCGCGGGTCGGCGGCGTACATCCGGTACAGGTAGTCCCGCTCCCGGTCGGTCACCATCTCCAGGGTGAGCTCGTCGTGGTTACGCAGAAAGATGGCCCACTGGCAGTTCTCGGGGATGTCCGGCGTCTGGCGCATGATCTCGATCACCGGGTGCCGGTCCTCCTGGGCGATGGCCATGAACAGGCGCGGCATCAGGGGGAAGTGATAGGCCATGTGGCACTCGTCGCCGTCGCCGAAGTACTCCCGCACGTCCTCCGGCCACTGGTTGGCCTCGGCCAGTAGCATCTTGTTCTTGTAATGGGCGTCGATCTCGGCCCGGATCTGCTTGATGACGGCGTGGGTTTCCGGGAGGTTCTCGTTGTTGGTGCCCTCCCGCTCTACCAGGTAGGGGATGGCGTCCAGCCGCATGCCGTCCACCCCCATGTCCATCCAGAAGCGCATCACGCGGATGACCGCCTTCAGCACCCGCGGGTTGTCGAAATTCAAGTCCGGCTGGTGGCTGAAGAAGCGATGCCAGTAGTAGGCCTTGGCCACGTCGTCCCAGGCCCAGTTGGACACCTCCGTGTCGGTGAAGATGATGCGCGTGCCGGCGTATTTCTTGGCGGTTTCGCTCCACACGTAGAAGTTGCGCTTGGACGAGCCGGGCGGGGCCCGCCGGGCCGCCTGGAACCACGGATGCTGGTCCGAGGTGTGGTTGATCACCAGCTCGGTGATGACCTTCAGGCCCCGCCGGTGGGCTTCCCGCATGAACAGCCGGAAGTCGTTGCGGGTGCCGTAGTCGGGATGCACGTTGTGGTAGTCGGAGATGTCGTAGCCGTCGTCCTTGAGGGGTGAGGGGTAGAAGGGCAGGATCCAGATCGTGTTGACCCCCAGCTCCTGTACGTAGTCGAGCTTGGCGGTGAGCCCCTTGAAGTCCCCGATGCCGTCGTTGTTGGAATCGAAAAAGGCCTTCACGTGCAGCTCGTAAATGATCGCGTCCTTGTACCAGAGGGGATCGTCGGCCCAGGCGAAAGCCTTGGGGGCCGCTTCCGGTGCCAGCAACTCGTGGGTTGGCTGATCCACGGCGGACGATCCTTTTCACATGAAATAGTCGAAGTCCCGCTCGGTGCGCACGCGCCGGCGCAGCCGGAACACGTGACCCATGCCCGGGGCGAGCTGCACGAAATTGCGCGCTCCGTTCCATAGATACCGGGCGCCGGAAAGGAGCTCGTGCATCTGGTAGGGGGAGCGGGGGTCCAGGCCCAGGGCTTCCAGGTCCAGCTCCACCCAGCCGGCCTGGGCGTGGTAGGGATCCAGGTTGACCACCATGATCATGAGATTAGACCCGTCCTCGGTGGATTTCATATAGGCGATCAACTGGTCGTTGTCCACCGGCAGGAAGGTGAGGCTCCAGTCCGATTGCAGAGCGGGATTTTCCCGCCGGATGGCGTTCACCCGGGCGATCAGGTCCCGCAGGCTGTCGGGGCGGTCCAGGTCCCAGTGGCGGAGCTGGTACTTCTCCGAGTCCTTGTATTCTTCGCTCCCCGGTTCCCGGGGCTCGTGCTCCTGCAGCTCGAAGGCCGGCCCGTAGATCCCGTAGCTCGCCGCCAGGGTGGCCGCCAGCAACAGCCGGCAGGTGAAGGCCGGCCGGCCGCCGAACTGGAGGAATTCGGTGAGGATGTCCGGGGTATTGGGCCAGACGTTGGGCCGGAAGTACTCCCGCCCCTCGCCCTGGGTGAGCTCGGTGAAGTAGTCAGTCAGCTCCTGCTTGGTGTTGCGCCAGGCAAAGTAGGTATAGGACTGGGTAAAGCCCAGCTTCGCCAGCCGGTGCATCACCTTGGGTCGGGTGAAGGCTTCCGACAGGAAGATCAGCTCGGGGTGGGCTTTCTTCAGCTCCCCGATCACCCACTCCCAGAAGGGAAAGGGCTTGGTGTGAGGGTTGTCTACCCGGAAGATCTTCACTCCCTGCTCGATCCAGAACTCGAACACGCTTTTGAGCTCCGCCCAGAGGGACGCCCAGGCCTCGCCCTCGAAATGGAAGGGATAGATGTCCTGGTATTTCTTGGGCGGGTTTTCCGCGTACTGCACCGTGCCGTCCGGGCGCCAGCGGAACCACTCCGGGTGCTCCTTCACATAGGGATGGTCCGGGGCGCACTGGAAGGCGATATCCAGAGCGATCTCGAGGCCATGCTCCCGAGCCTTCTCCACCAGGCGGCGGAAGTCCGCGAGCGTTCCGAGCTCGGGGTGCACCGCCTTGTGGCCGCCTTCCGCGGCGCCGATGGCCCAGGGACTGCCCACGTCGTCCGGGCCAGCTTTCACGACGTTGTTCTTCCCCTTGCGGCGCACCCGGCCGATGGGATGGATCGGGGGAAGATAGAGCACGTCGAAGCCCATGGCCGCGATGTAGGGCAGCCGCGCCTCCACGTCCCGGAAGGCGCCGTGGCGGCCCGGCTCGGGGCTGGCGGAGCGGGGGAACAGCTCGTACCAGGTGGAAAAGCGGGCCCGTACCTGGTCCACCACTACTTCCAGCTCCCGGTCGTAGTAGGCGGCCAGGCGCCGGTCGGGATAGCGCATCGCCAGCCCTGCCAGGCCCTCGTCCAAGCCGACGCGGCGGGCTTCCCCGGCTTCCCGGGCCTGCGCCAGGCACTCGGACCACTCCCGCAGCGCCTGGGCCTCCGGGGCCCGTGCCCGCTCGGCCGCCTCCTGGATCAGCCTGGCGCCTACCCGGGCGGCCACCAGGAGGTCCTCCGGCTCGGAGCGGCGGGCGAAATCGTGCCGCCAGGACAGGAAGGGGTCCACCCAGGCGGTCACGGTGTAGCGGTAGCGGCCCAGGCGCTCCACCGGAAAGCTCCCGCGCCAGCGGTCGTTGCCCAGGGGCTTCATCGCCCTCTCATGCCACTCGTTTTCCGCCTCGTGGCGGTAGCGCAGCACGCAGGCCAGCACGTCGTGGCCGTCGGCGAAGGCGTCGGCCTCCACCACCACCCGCTCGCCGACCACCCGCTTGATGGGGAAGCGGCCGCAGTCCACCTCCGGGCGCACGCCCTCGATCACCGCCCGCACGCGCCCGTCCCGGGACGCGGCGGGCTGGCTCGCGGGCAGGGTTTGAGGAGCGTCCATCTCTTCATCCCTCGTGGGTGAAATAGAGCGCGGCGAGGGGCGGGAGCGTCAAGGTCACCGAGTGGAAGCGCCCGTGGGCGGGCACCGGAGCGGCTTCCACGCCGCCCAGGTTGCCGGCGCCGCTGCCGCCGTAGAAGGGCGCGTCCGAGTTGAGCGCCTCCCGCCAGAAACCGCGGTGAGGAACGCCCACGATGTAGTTCTGGCGCAGGACTGGGGTGAAGTTGCACACCACCAGGACCGTGCGCTTGCGGTCCCGGGAGAAGCGCAGGAAGGACAGGACGCTCGCCTGGGCGTCGTGGCAGTCCACCCACTCGAAGCCCTCGTTGTGGAAGTCTAGCTCGTACAGCGCCGGCTCCTTGGCGTAGAAGCGGTTAAGATCCGCTACCCACTGCCGCACCCCGCCGTGCTCCGGATACTGCAGCACGTGCCACTCCAGGCTCTCGTCGTGCTGCCATTCCCGCCGCTGGCCGAACTCGCCCCCCATGAACAGCAGCTTCTTGCCCGGGTGCGCCCACATGTAGCCGTAGAGCAAGCGCAGGTTGGCGAACTGCTGCCAAGCGTCGCCCGGCATCTTGCCGATCAGGGAGCCCTTGCCGTGCACCACCTCATCGTGGGATAGGGGTAGGACGAAGTTCTCGTAGAAAGCGTACCAGATGCTGAAGGTGAGCCGGTCGTGGTGGTACTTGCGGTAGATGGGGTCCTGGCGCATGTAGTCCAGGGTGTCGTGCATCCAGCCCATGTTCCACTTCATGCCGAAGCCCAGGCCCCCCAAGTAAGTGGGACGGGACACCATGGGCCAGGAGGTGGACTCCTCGGCGATGGTCTGCACGTCGGGGTACGCCTGGTACACCAGCTCGTTCAGCTTGCGCAGGAAGGCGATGGCCTCCAGGTTCTCTTTGCCGCCGTAGACGTTGGGGATCCATTCGCCCTCCTTGCGCCCATAGTCCAGGTATAACATGGAGGCCACCGCGTCCACCCGCAGCCCGTCGATATGGTATTTGTCCAGCCAGAACAGGGCGCTGGACAGGAGGAAAGCCCGCACCTCGTGGCGTCCGTAGTTGAAGATGTAGCTGTTCCACTCCGGGTGGAAGCCCTGCTTCGGGTCGGCGTGCTCGTAGAGATAAGTTCCGTCGAAGTAGCACAGCCCGTGGCCGTCGCTGGGGAAGTGGGAGGGAACCCAGTCGAGGATCACCCCGATCCCGTGTTGGTGCAGCGTGTCTACCAGGTACATGAAGTCCTGGGGGGTGCCGTAGCGGGCGGTAGGGGCGAAATAGCCAGTCACCTGGTAGCCCCAGGAACCGAAGAAGGGATGCTCGGTGACCGGTAGCAGCTCCACGTGGGTGAAGCCCATGCTGCGGGCATACTCCGCCAGGGGCTGCGCGATCTCCCGGTAATTGAGCGAGCGATACCCATCCTCGGGCACGCGGCGCCAGGAACCCAGGTGCACCTCGTAGATGGAGATGGGCGCGTCTAGGGCGTTGCGGGCGCGCCGGCTCGCCATCCATTCCTGGTCGTGCCACTCGTAGTCGAGGCGCCAGGCACGGGAAGCGGTCTGGGGCGGCATCTCCCAGTAAAAAGCAAAGGGATCGCCCTTGTCCGCCTGGTAGTCGTGGAAGCGGGAGTGGATGCGGTACTTGTACGCCTGGCCCGGATGCACGCGGGGCACGAAGCCTTCCCAGATGCCGGAGCCGTCGTCCCGCGCCTGCAGGGGATGAGCGGCGGGGTCCCAGCCGTTGAAGTCGCCGATGACGGCGACCTGCCGGGCGTTTGGCGCCCACACGGCGAAGCGGGCGCCCTCGACGCCGCCTTCGCTCGTGAGATGGCAGCCCATCTTTTCATACAGGCGGGCGTGGTTGCCTTCCTTGAAGAGATAGACGTCGTGCTCGGTGAGCGTGGATGCGGCGGCGCGTTCAGCGGTCAGGTCCATCATGAGGTTCGAGCCTCTCCTCTCCGTTGGCCGGGCACGCGGGTACTTCGGGTGGGCTTGGCCCGGGAACCGACGTCTTCGGATACCCGGCGTTGCTCAACTGTTCGAAACCGCTGGCAGGCGCGCTCGCGCAAAAGAATGAGCGCACCCATATAGTGGACGCTTCTTGTTCGGAAGCTCGCCGTTCAATATAGCACAGCGTACCGCGCGGGCCAATGCGTGTATGATTCACGCTCCATGGGGAAAGAAGGGTTGCGGCCGCAGGACGGCGCATTGATCGAGGAATGCGCGGCGCGGGCGACGACGCTGCTCAAGGCAAACCTGACTCCCCACGGCATCCTCGCGGCGACGCCGGGCGGGCGCGCCCGGGAACGGAGCTACGACGCCGTGTTCGCCCGGGACGCCGGCCTGTGCGCGCTGGCCATGGCGCGCTCCGGCGATCCCGACCTGGTGGAGGGAGCCCGGGCGAGCCTCGCCACCCTCGCCCGCCACCAAGCGGACAATGGGCAGATTCCCAAGTTCGTGCGCCCCCGAGAGCAGGAGGCCGACTTCTGGTACGTGGGATGCATCGATGCCACCTTGTGGTGGCTGATCGCCGCCCGCCAGTACGTGCGGCTCACCGGCGACCGCGCCTTCGAGCGCTCCCATGCCGGTGCGATGGAGCGGGGGCTCCACTGGCTACGATGCCAGGAGCATCCGAAGCTCGGCCTTGTGGCGCAGAACGAGGCCGCCGACTGGGCCGACCTCATGCCGCGCTCGGGCTACGTCCTCTATTCCAACGCCCTGTGGTATTACGTCAAGCGGCTCTACCGCCAGCCGGGCGAGCGGGAGACCTGGCGCCACTTCAATCACCTGTTCTTTCCTTTCTCCGCCGAGCTTCCCGAATACCGCCGGCTGCGCCTGCTCGGCCATTTCGTGCGCCGCAAGGCGCGCAACCGGGAGCTTTATCTTTCCTTCGTCAATTTTTCCTTTTGGGGCGAGGAGGGGGACGTGTTCGGCAACCTCCTGGCGCTGCTGCTGGGCCTCGCTCCCGAGGCCCGAGCCCGGGCCATCGTGCGCGTCCTGGAGCGCGCCGGGGTGGAGCGGCCGGTGCCGGTGCGGGTGACCCTTTCTCCCATCGAGCCGGGTGCTCCCCTGTGGCGCGCCTATATGGGACGGCACCGGCAGAACCTGGCCTACCAATACCATAACGGCGGGTGCTGGCCCTTGGTCGGCGGCTTCTGGGTGATGGCCCTCGCCGCCCTGGGCGAGAAGGCCAGGGCCCAGGCAGCGCTTGCCCGGCTCGCCCAGGCCAACGCGGCGGGCGGCTGGGCCTTTTACGAGTGGTTCCATGGCCGCACCGGCGAGCCCATGGGGATGCGGGGCCAATCCTGGAGCGCGGCGGCCTTCCTGCTGGCCCGGGCCGCCCTGGGCGGGCGGGTGCTCTGACCGGCTCGCCGCATCCTCGTCCCCGAGACCGGTACTATGATGAAACAAAGGAGGAGGTCAGCCATGGGCGACAAGGTCTATCTCTACGTGGGCGACGAGCTCGCCCGCTACGGCTTCCCCGACGGCCATCCCTTCGGCCCCGACCGCCAGGCCGCGTTCCTGAGGGAAGCGACCCGCCAGGGTTTGCATCAGCGGGCGGCGCTGCGAACCCCTGTGGTGGCCAAGCGCGACGAGCTGGAGCGTTTCCACACGCCGGATTACCTGGAGCAGGTGGAGCGGGCCTCCCGGGCCGGGCGGGGCTATCTGGACTATGGGGACACGCCGGCCTTCCCCGGCGTTTTTGAAGCGGCCTCCACGGTGGTGGGCTCGGCCCTGGACGGGCTGCGGCGGCTCATGGACGGGGAATGCCGCCGCACTTTCCAGGCGATCGGGGGCCTGCACCATGCCCGCCGCGGCCGGGCGGCGGGCTTCTGCGTCTTCAACGACACGGGGGTGCTGATCGAGACCCTGCGCCGGGACTACGGCATCCGCCGGGTGGCCTACGTGGACATCGATGTCCATCATGGTGATGGGGTCTTTTACGCCTACGAGGACGACCCGGACGTGATCGTGGCGGACATCCACGAGGACGGCCGCTACCTGTACCCGGGAACGGGCCACGCCGACGAGACGGGCACCGGCCCCGCCGAGGGGACCAAGCTCAACGTGCCCATGCCCCCGGGAGCGGGGGACGAGGCGTTCTTCCAGGTGTGGGAGCGGGTGGAAGAGCATCTGCGCCGCTTCAAACCCGAGTTCGTGATCTTGCAGTGCGGCGCCGACAGCCTGGCGGGGGATCCTTTGGCCCACCTGCGCTACTCCCCGGCGGCTCATGCCCACGCGGCGCGGCGGCTCGCCGCCCTCGCCGAGGAGTACGCCCAGGGCCGGCTTATGGCCTTCGGCGGCGGGGGCTACGACCGTCCCAACCTGGGGGCGGCCTGGAGCGCCGTGCTGAAGGAGCTGGTGGAGGCGCCCTGACCCCCGGCGGGGCGGCTCCGGTCCGGCGCTTCCGCCCGTTCCTTCGAGGCCGGCGTCCAGGGCCCTGCGGGGCAGCATTTGCGCCCGCAGGGAATTGTTCCTAGACTGGCAACGAGTCTCAGACTCGATCCACTAAGAGGAGGGCGCAAACAATGAAAAACCCGTTGGATTCGTTGTGGGGCACCATCATCTCCGGTCTCGTCATCACGCTGATCCTCTATTACATCGTCAAGTTCGCCCTGGGAGGCTGACCATGGAATTCGTTCAGCTCGGCATCGGCCGCTGGATCCACATCCTGGCCGGCATCATGTGGATCGGCCTGCTCTATTACTTCAATTTCGTCCAGGTGGATGCCCTGAAAGCGGCTCAGGCCGACGGCACCGCGGCGGGCATCACCAAGCACGTGGCCCCCCGGGCGTTGCTCTACTTCCGCTGGGCGGCGGTGGTCACCTGGCTTGCGGGCGCCAATCTGCTGGGGAAGCATTTCTTCGACGCGTTCTTCTTTCTCGATCGGGCCTTCGTCCCCATCGGCGTCGGAGCTTGGCTCGGCACCATCATGCTGTTCAACGTGTGGGTGCTGATCTGGCCCAACCAGAAGAAGATCCTGGGCCTCACCCAGGCCACCGACGAGGAGAAGAACCGGGCGCGGCGCGTGGCCTTCCTGGCCTCCCGCACCAACACCATGCTCTCCATCCCCATGATCTTTTTCATGGTGGCGAGCGGCGGCATCCTGCGCACCGCCTTTTTCGGCTGAGCCGCCATAGTGTAGACTTTTCCCTCGCAGAAGCACGTATTTTTCCCGGGAGGCGGGCGGCAGGCCGCCCGCCTCCGCCGGCAGTCCCCCCAAGGGGTATCGCTTCCGAAGCGCTTTCCGGCCGGCGCAAAGCCGGCGCGCTCCGGCGCCGTGTCGCTCCATTGCCGGAAGCGAAGCGTCGCCTTTGAGCGGCGTGGGATGCGTCTCGGGGAGATGCCGGCCGGCGCTGGCGTTGCGTCCCGGGGCGTCTTCGTGGAATACCCGGGTTAGATCCTCACAACCAAGAAAGGAGAGTCCTCATGCAGCACGAGCTTCCCCCCCTCCCGTATCCCCTGGATGCCCTGGAGCCCCACATCTCCAGGGAAACGCTGGAATATCACTATGGGAAGCACCACCAGGCCTACGTGACCAACCTGAACAACCTGATCAAGGGCAGCGCCTTCGAAAACATGCCCCTGGAGCAGATCGTCAAGGAAGCGCCGGCGGGGGGCATTTTCAACAACGCGGCCCAGGTCTGGAACCATACCTTCTACTGGAACTCCCTTTCTCCCCAGGGGGGAGGGGAGCCTTCGGGCAGGCTCGCCGAGGCCATCCAGAAGAAATGGGGCTCTTTCGAGGCGTTCAAGGATGCCTTCAGCAAGGCCGCGGTGGGGAACTTCGGCTCGGGCTGGACCTGGCTGGTGAAAAAGGCCGATGGGACCCTGGACATTGTGAACACCGCCAACGCCCAGACCCCCCTGACCGGGCCGGATCGGCCGCTCCTCACCTGTGACGTGTGGGAGCACGCCTACTATATCGATTACCGCAACCGGCGCCCGGACTACGTGGGGGCCTTCTGGAAGATCGTCAACTGGGCCTTTGCCGCCAAGAACTTCGGCGCTTAAGCTCAAGCGAATTCTTGGCGGATAAGGGGGCTGGGTGGCGCGTAGGCGCCGGGCCCGGGGTTCGGGTGCAGTGTCAACCGCCGGCAGCGCAGCGCGTTAAAGCTAGCGACCGGTTCGCCGGTCGCTAGTCTTTTCCCATATCAACACCTAACCTTAAACAGAGGAAAAAATGCGCAAGCTGCTGTCCGCCCTGTTCGCTTCTCTGATCGCCCTCGGGCTCGCCGCCAATCCCGTGATGGCTCAGGAGAAGAAGGAAGAGAAGAAAGAAATGAAGGCCGAAGAGAAGAAGGCCGGCGACAAGAAGAAGAAAGAAGAGAAGAAAGAGGAAGCGAAGAAGGAGGAAACGAAGAAGTAACCGGGCGTCCCGGTTTCTTTCGGGAAGGCAGGGCGCAGCCGCCCTGCCTTTTTTATTCCCGTCGACGGTCGCGGGCGGCGGGGTAAAATAGATCTTTTTCCGATTTTCCCCATGGTGTGGAAGCCCAACGTCACGGTGGCGGCCGTGGTGGAGCAGGACGGCCGGTTTCTCCTGGTAGAGGAGCGCACCCGCAAGGGGCGCCGATTCAACCAGCCGGCGGGCCACCTGGAACCCCACGAGACCTTGATGGAGGCGGTGGCCCGGGAAACCCTGGAGGAGACCGGTTATCGCTTCGCCCCCCAATGGCTGCTGGGGGTCTACCGCTGGCACTACGCGGAGACGGGCATCACCTACCTGCGTTTCGCCTTCTGCGGCGCCGTGACCGGCCACGAGCCTGAGCGCCCCCTGGACCGGGGCATCATCCGGGCGGCCTGGCTCGCCCCGGGAGAGATCCGAGCCAGCCGGGACCGGCACCGCAGCCCCCTGGTGCTGCGCTGCCTGGAGGATTATCTCGCCGGCCGGCGCTATCCCCTGGACGTCTTGACCCACCTCGGCTGACCCATGGCCCGCCCCCGCGTGGTCGTCGGCATGTCCGGCGGCGTCGATTCCTCCGTCGCGGCCCTGCTCCTCAAGGAGCGGGGCTTCGAGGTGGTCGGCCTGTTCATGAAGAACTGGGAGGACGACGATGACGAGGAATACTGCACTTCGCGCCAGGACCTAGTGGACGCGGTCTCGGTGGCGGAGGTCCTCGGCATCGAGATCGAGGCGGTCAACTTCTCCCGGGAGTACCGGGAACGGGTGTTCAGCCACTTCCTGGCCGAGCACCGGGCCGGGCGCACCCCCAACCCGGATGTGCTGTGCAACGCCGAGATCAAGTTCAAGGCGTTTCTGGACCATGCCCTGGGCATGGGGGCGGACTGGATCGCCACCGGCCACTACGCCCAGGTGCGGGAAGTGGATGGGAAGTACCAGTTGCTCAAGGCCGAGGACGGCACTAAGGACCAGAGCTATTTCCTGTACCGGCTGAACCAGGAACAGCTCGGTCGAACCCTCTTCCCCCTGGGCAGGCTCTACAAGCGGGAGGTGCGAGAGATCGCCCGCCGGGCCGGCCTTCCGGTCCACGACAAGAAGGACTCCACCGGCATCTGTTTCATTGGCGAGCGGCCGTTTCGCGAATTCCTCGGGCGCTACCTGCCCCAGCAGCCTGGCCCCATAGAGACGCCTGAGGGGAAGGTGGTGGGCCGCCACGTGGGCCTCATGTTCTACACCCTCGGCCAGCGCCACGGCCTGGGGATCGGCGGGCCCGGCGCGCCCTGGTACGTGGCGGGCAAGGATCTGGCCCGCAATGCGCTGATCGTGGTGCAGGGCCAAGACCATCCCTTGCTGTGGCGCGACAGCCTCACCTGCGCCGACTTGTCCTGGGTGAGCAGGGAAGCCCCCCGGTGCCATTGGGTCTACGCCGCCAAGACCCGCTACCGGCAGCCGGACGCCCCGTGCACCATCGACAGCATCGTGGACGGCCGCGCCACGGTGCGCTTCGCCGCGCCCCAATGGGCGGTCACGCCGGGCCAGTCGGTGGTGATCTACGAAAGCCGGGTATGCCTGGGGGGAGGTCTCATCGAATGAGGCCTTGAAACCCGTTCCCCGCCGCTCATGGCTTGGGCGGTGCGGTGTCGGTGAAAGAGGGGCGCTTGCTGAGCTTGTCGTAGAGCCGCTTGAGGTTGGGGTGGGCGCCGGCCCAATCCAGGTCGGGCAGCCGGAAGCCGAGCCACCCTAGGCAGCAGCCCACCGCGATGTCGGCGAGGGAATAGCCTTCCCCGTGGCACCAGTTTTTCTCCCCCAGCTCTTCGGCCATCATTTCCAGGCCGGCGGAGACCTTCCGTTGCTGCCGCTCGATCCACGCCCCGCTCTGCTGGGCGGCCGGCCGCTTGCCCTCCCGATAGACGGCGATGGCCGCCTCCAGCACCCCGTCGGCGAGGGCCTCCCAGCGGCGCACCATCACCCGGGGGCGGCCGTTGTCGGGGATGAGCCGGGAGACGGGCGTGAGCCCGTCCAGGTATTCCACGATCACCCGGGAGTCGAACAGGGCGGTGCCGTCGTCCATGAGGAGGACGGGTACTTTGCCCAGGGGATTGAGCCGGGGGATGGGGGTGGCTTCGTCCCAGGGATCGTGCGGCTCGAAATCGCACTCGATGCGCTTTTCCGCCATCACGATCCGTACTTTGCGCACGAAGGGGCTGGTCAGGGATCCGAGAAGCTTCATGGAAGGGCGTGGCTCGCGTCGAGAACCGGTGGCGAATTATAGCATCGGCGAAAAGCCGCTTCTCCTCCCGGGCGTGCCCATGCCTCATGATAAAATTCGCGTTTTGCAATGGCTTCTTTCATGACCCTTTCCTCCCTCACGGCCTTGTCCCCGCTGGACGGCCGCTACCATGCCAAAGTGGAGCGCCTGCGGGCCTGGTTCAGCGAGGCGGCCCTGATCCGGCTGCGGGTCAAGGTGGAGATCGAGTGGCTGCTGGCCCTCGCGGCCGAGCCCGCCATCCGGGAGCTTCCCGCCTTTTCTCCCGCCACGGTGCAGGCGCTGCGGGAGCTCGCGGAGCGCTTCGGTCTCGAAGACGCCGCGGCGGTGAAGGCGATCGAAGCGCGCACCAACCACGACGTCAAGGCCATCGAGTACTGGATTCGGGAGCGGCTCTCCGGCAACCCGGAAGCAGAGCGCGCCTCGGTTTTCATCCATTTTGCCTGCACCTCGGAAGACATCAACAACCTAGCCTATGGCCTGATGCTGCAAGGCGCGCGGGAAGAGGTGCTGCTGCCCCTGATCCGACGGCTGGAGGCGGCGCTTGCGGAGCTCGCCCACCGGCTGGCCGACCAGCCCATGCTGGCCCGTACCCACGGGCAGCCCGCCTCTCCCACCACCTTGGGAAAGGAGATGGCGAACGTAGCCTACCGGCTGCGTCGGGCGCGCCGCCGCGTCGAGTCGGTGACGCTCACCGGCAAGATGAATGGGGCGGTGGGCAACTACAACGCCCACCTGGCGGCCTACCCGGACTTCGACTGGGAAGGCTTCGCCCGGCGTTTCGTGGAAGGCCTGGGCCTCGCCTTTAACCCCTACACCATCCAGATCGAGCCCCACGACGCCATGGCCGAGCTGTTCGACGCCCTGGCCGCCGCTAACACCGTGTGCATCGACCTAGACCGGGACCTGTGGGGCTACATCGCCTTGGGCTATTTCAGGCAGCGGGCGGAGGCCGAGGAGGTGGGCTCCTCCACCATGCCCCACAAGGTGAACCCCATCGACTTCGAGAACTCGGAGGGGAACCTGGGGCTCGCCAACGCGTTGCTGCGGCACCTCTCGGACAAGCTCCCCGTCTCCCGCTGGCAGCGGGACCTCACCGACTCCACGGTGCTGCGCAACGTGGGCGTCGCCTTGGGCCACAGCGTGCTGGGCTTCGAGGCCCTGCTCCAGGGGCTCGACAAGCTGGAGGCCAACCCGGCCCGGCTCGAGGAGGACTTGGACGGGGCGTGGGAAGTCCTGGCGGAGGCGGTACAGACGGTGATGCGCCGCCATGGGCTTCCCGACCCCTACGAGCAGCTCAAGCGGCTCACCCGGGGAAAGGGGACCCTCACCCGGGCTGCGCTGCACCAGTTCATCCGGGACCTCCCGTTGCCCGAGCCGGAGAAGGAGCGGCTGCTCAGGCTCACGCCCCGGGATTACACCGGGCTCGCGGCCCGGCTCGCCCGCAGAATCTAGCCCCGGGCCGCCCCCTTTCCGGGGCCGGGTTGAAATTCCCGGCGCCGGCCTTAATTCTTCCAGGAATTCGATAGGGAGTGGGAAAAATGAGTGCCCATTCGTTGGACGTCAACGCATCCGATTTCGATGCGGTGGTGATCGAAGGCTCGAAGCGCCGGCCCGTGCTGGTGGACTTCTGGGCCGCGTGGTGCGCCCCTTGCCGGGCCCTCAAGCCCATCCTGGAGAAGCTGGCGGAGGAATACCAGGGCCGCTTTCTCCTGGCCAAGGTGAATTCCGACGACAACCCGGCGCTCGCCATGCGCTACGGCGTGCGCGGCATTCCCAACGTGAAGGCCTTCGTGGACGGGGAAGTGCGGGACGAATTCTCCGGCGCTCTTCCCGAGTCCATGGTGCGGCAGTTCATCGAGCGGCTCTTTCCTTCCCGGGCCGAGGAGCTGCGCCGCCTGGCGGCGGCGCTGCGGGCGGCGGGCCGGCTGGAGGAGGCCTTGGCGCGCCTGGACGAGGCCCAGGCCCTGGAGCCGGAGAACGAAGGGATCAAGGGGGACCGGGCGGAGATCCTCCTGGACCAGGGCCGGGCGGAGGAAGCGAAAGCCCTGCTGGAAAACCTTTCCATCTTCGCGCGGGACGAGCCCCGAGTAGCGGCCCTCGTCGCCCGGGCGGAATTCGCCGGCGCGGAGAGGCAGGACGTGGAGGCCTTGCGCCAGCGCATCGCCGCCGATCCCGGCGACCTGGAGGCCCGGCTCAGACTGGCGCGCCACTACGCGAGCCGGGGGGAGTACGAGCCGGCGATGGCCGAGCTCCTGGAAGTCGTCCGCCGGGACCGGGGCGAGGCTAAAGAGGCGGCGCGCAAGACCATGCTCTCCGTCTTCGACCTGCTGGGCAAGCGGGGGGAGCTGGTGAGCAAGTACCGGCGGCTGCTGGCGAGCGCCCTCTACTGACGCGCCGCCGCCCGCTGGCGCAGGTACTCGAAGATCCCCGGGGAGATGGAAAGCAGGACGATGCCCAGGATTACCAGGGTGAGGTTTGCCTTGACCCAGGGCAGGTTGCCGAAGTAGTAGCCGGCGTAGGTGAGGGAGACGACCCACAGCACCGCGCCCGTCACGTTGTAGAACAGGAAGCGCCCGTACTCCATGGTGCCGATGCCGGCGACGAAGGGGGCGAAGGTGCGGATGATGGGCACGAAGCGGGCGATGACGATGGTCTTGCCCCCGTGCCGCTCGTAGAAGCGGTGGGTCCGGTCCAGGTACTCCTTCCTGAAGAAGCGGGCGTTCTCCTCGTGGAACACCCGCGGCCCCACCGCCTTGCCGACCCAGTAGTTGACCGTGTCCCCCAGAATCGCGGCCGCGACGAGCAGTAGCACCACCAGATGGACGTCCATCGTTCCCGCCGCGGCCAGGGCGCCGGCGACGAAGAGCAGCGAGTCGCCCGGAAGAAACGGGGTGACCACCAGCCCGGTTTCGCAGAAGACGATCAGGAACAGCAGGGCGTAGATCCATACCCCGTAGTTTTCCACCACCCAGACCAGGTGGCGGTCCAGATGGACGAGGAGATCGACGAGAGTGGCGAGGTCCACGGGCCGAGTTTCACCCCGAGCTCACGGCGTCGCGTCCGCCTGGCTCTTTTTCTCCGGCTTCACGAAATCGGCGCGGGAGACTCCGAGCCACATCACCACGGGGCTCGCCACCAGCACCGACGAGTAGGTGCCGACCACGATGCCGATGGTGAGGGCCAGGGCGAAGTTGAACAGCGTCTCGCCGCCGAAGAACAGAATGGCGAGCACCATGAGCTGGGTCGTGCCCGACAGGATCACGGTGCGCGCCAGGGTCTGGGTGATGGAGTGGTCGATGATCTCGGCCGTGCTCGCCTTGCGCATCTTCTTGAAGTTCTCCCGGATGCGGTCGAACACCACCACGGTGTCGTTGACCGAATAGCCCAGGATCGCCAGCACCGCAGCTAGCACCGTGAGGGAGAATTCCCACTGGAACAGGGCGAACAGGCCCAGGATGAACACGATGTCGTGGGCCGTGGCGACGATGGCGCCCACGGCGAAGCGCCACTCGAAGCGCACCGCCAGGTAGATCATGATGCCGATGGTGACCACTAGCAGGGCCAGCGACCCGTCGTAGAGCAGCTCCGCCCCCACCTGGGGGCCGACGAACTCGACCCGCTGGAGCTCGACCGCGGCGTCGGCCGCCTTGAGGGCGGCGAGCACCTGCTCCGAGAGCTGGGCCGAGGTGACGCCCTCCCGCACCGGGAGCCGGATCAGCACGTCGCGGGCGGTGCCGAATGCCTGGGCGACGGCGTCGCCGAAACCGGCGCGGCTCAAGGTCTCCCGGATCTTCGGCAGGTCGGCGGCGTTCGGATAAGCCACCTCCATGACCGTGCCGCCAGTGAAGTCCACTCCCAGGTTTAAGCCCCGGAAGATCAGCGCCCCCACGGCGAGGGCGAAGAACATCGAGGAGACGATGATCGTCGCCCGGGCGTATTTCATGAACGGGATGTCGCGCTGGAGGCGGATGATTTCGAGCATGCCGGGACAGCCTTCCTGGGACGTTCTACACCGGCAGGCGCTCGAGGCGCCGCTGGCGGCCGTAGATCAGGTTGGTGATGGCGCGGGACACCATGACCGCGCTGAAGATGGAAGTGAGGATGCCGATGCACAGGGTCACGGCGAAGCCGCGCACCGGGCCGGAGCCGAGCCAGAACAGGGCGAAGCCCGCGATCAGGGTGGTGATGTTGGAGTCCAGGATGGTGTCGAAGGCCCGTTCATAGCCCGCGTGGATGGCCGCCTGGGGTGTATTGCCGTTCTTGAGCTCCTCGCGGATGCGCTCGATGATGAGCACGTTGGCGTCGATGGCCATGCCCACGGTCAAGGCGATGCCAGCGATGCCGGGTAGCGTCAGGGTCGCCTGCAGCATGGACATGATCGCCACCAGCAGGAACACGTTGGTCGCCAGCGCCACGACGGCGATGACGCCGAACACCCGGTAGTACACTGCCATGAAGGCGGCGATGGCGACGAAGCCGTAGAGGGTGGAGTCGAAGCCCTTCTCGATGTTCTCCCGGCCCAGGCTGGGGCCGACCGTGCGCTCCTCCACGATCTCCATGGGCGCGGCCAGGGCCCCGGCCCGCAGGAGGAGCGCGATGTCCCGCGCCTCCTCGGTGTTCATGCGCCCGCTGATCTGCACCCGCCCGCCGCCGATTTCCTCCCGGATGACCGGCGCGGTGATCACCTCCGCCTGGCCCTTTTCGATCAGCAGGATCGCCATGCGCTTGCCCACGTTTTCGCGGGTGACGTTCTTGAAGATCCGAGCGCCCGTGCCGTCCAGGGTCACGTGGACCGCCGGCTCTCCCGTGCGGCTGTCGAAGCCCGGCTGGGCGTCGGTGATGCGCTCGCCGGTCAGCACCACGCTCTTTTTCACCAGGAGGGGCGTGCCGTCCCGGTCCCGGTAGAGCTCGGTCCCCAGGGGGAGATTGCCGGTGCGCTCCGCTTCCAGGGGATCGTGGGTCTCGTCCACCAGGCGGATCTCCAGGGTGGCGGTGCGCCCCAGGATCTCCTTGGCCTTGGCCGTGTCCTGGACGCCCGGGAGCTGGACCACGATGCGGTCCGAGCCCTGCTGCTGGATGATGGGTTCTGCCACGCCCAGCTCGTTCACCCGGTTGCGCAGGGTGGTCAGGTTCTGCTGCAGGGCGAGTTCTTGCACCCGCTTCTCGGCCTCGGGCCTCAAAGTGGCCGAGAGCAGGAGTTCACCGCCCTGGGCCTCCTCTCGCAGGAGGAGCTCCGGATAATTTTTCTCGATCAGCTTTACTGCTTCGGCGCGGGCGGCGGGATCCCGGAAGCGGACCTGGACCGTGGTGCCGGTGCGGCTGATGCCGCCGTAGGCGATCTTGTTCTCGCGCAACAGGGTGCGCAGGTCGTTGACGTAGCGCTCGGCGGCCTTCTCCACCGCCGCCTTCATGTCCACCTGCAGCAGAAAGTGGACGCCGCCCCGCAGGTCCAGGCCCAGGTACATGGGAAGGGCGCGGATGGCGGCGAGCCAGCGGGGCGAGCTGGAGAGTAGGTTCAAGGCCACCACGTACTGCTCGCCGAGCTGGGTCGCCAGCAGGTCCTTGGCCTTGAGCTGGGTGTCGGTGTCGGTAAAGCGCACCTTGACCCCCGTGGGATCGAGGAACGCGCCTTGGTGGGGAATGCCCGCGGTCTTGAGGGCCGCTTCCACCCGCTCCAGCAGGGCCGGGTCGGCCTTGGCGGCGGAGCGGGCTGGCGTGACCTGGACTGCCGGCACCTCGGGGAAGAAATTGGGCAGGGTGTAGACCACCCCAATGAGGAGGATGGTCCCGATCAGGAGGTACTTCCAGAGAGGGTAGCGGTTCATCGTCGGCGCGGGCCGGCAAAAGGGACCGGACTAAGACGGGCGCAGCCGGCCGAGACGTTGCCCGAGGCCGTCATCCTTCGCCTTTCGCCGACTTGAACGTGCCCTTGGGCAGCAGGAGCTGGATCGACTGCTTCTGCACCTGAATCTCCACGTTGTCGGCCACCTGCAGGGTCACGTACCCGTCTCCCACCTTGGTGATGCGGCCGAGGGTGCCGCCGGCGGTGACCACTTCGTCGCCCTTCTGCAGCGCCTCGATCATCGCCTTGTGCTCCTTGGCCCGCTTCATCTGCGGGCGGATGAGCATGAAGTAAAACAGCACGAAGATGAGGATCAGGGGCAGCAGGCTCAGCCAGTCGGCGCCACCCGTCGCTGGCGCGCCCTGGGCAAAGGCTTGGGGAATCAGCACCTTGTTTCTCCGAGCAGGTTTATAAAGGGCTGAATTTTATCACGCTTCCAAGGGCGCCCGGTTGAAGGCGGTGGCGTATTCGGCGTAGCGGCCCTGCTGGATCGCCTCTCGGGCCTCCCGCATCAGCCGCTGGTAATAGTGCAGGTTGTGCAGGGTGTTGAGCCGGGCCCCCAGGATCTCGTTCACCCGCTGCAGATGGTGCAGGTAGGCCCGGGTGAACGTGCGGCAGGTGTAGCAATCGCACTCCTCGTCCAGGGGGGAGAGATCTGCCCGGTAGCGGCTGTTGCGCAGCTTCACTACGCCCCGGCGGGTGTACACCCAGCCGTTGCGGGCGTTGCGGGTGGGCAGCACGCAGTCGAAGAGGTCGATGCCCCGGGCGATGGCCTCCACGATATCGGCGGGCGTGCCCACGCCCATGAGATAGCGGGGGCGCTCGGCGGGCAGGCGCGCCGCCGTGTGATCCAGGACGCGCAGCCTCTCCTCCTTGGGCTCGCCGACGGAAAGCCCGCCGATGGCGTAGCCGTCGAAGCCAATGTCCATCAGGCCTTTCAGGGAAGCCTCCCGCAGGTGCTCGAACATTCCGCCCTGAACGATGCCGAAGAGCGCATTCTCGCTTCCCTCGAACGCCCGCTTGCTGCGCTCTGCCCAGCGCAGGGAAAGCTCCATGGAGGCGCGCGCCTCGGCTTCGCTGGCGGGGTAAGGGGTGCACTCGTCGAAGACCATGGCCACGTCGGCGTTGAGCAGGCGCTGGATGCGCATGGACTCCTCGGGAGTGAGGAAGCACCGGTCCCCGTTCACCGGGGAGCGGAAGGCGACGCCTTCCTCGCTGATCTTGCGCAGCGGGCCCAGGCTGAACACCTGGTAGCCGCCCGAGTCGGTGAGGATGGGGCCGTCCCAGCCCATGAAGCGGTGCAGCCCCCCATGGGCCTCGATCACCGCGAGGCCCGGCCGCAGCCACAGGTGGAAAGTGTTGCCCAGCACCATCTGGGCGCCCAGCCCTTTCAGCTCCGCCGGGCTCATGGCCTTCACCGTGCCGTAAGTGCCCACCGGCATGAACGTCGGGGTATCCACCACCCCGTGGGCGAGGACGAGACGGCCGCGGCGGGCGGCGCCGTCCCGGGCGATCAGCTCGAATTGCATGAGGAAGTCACCGGTCAGCTCTGCTGCCTTTCGATCAGCATGGCGTCGCCGTAGCTGAAGAAGCGGTAGCGCTGTTCCACGGCGTGGGCATAAGCCCGGCGGATGGACTCGAGGCCGCCGAAGGCCGAGACCAGCATGAGCAGGGTCGACCTGGGCAGATGGAAATTGGTGAGCAGGCGTTCCACCACCCGGAAGCGGTAGCCGGGCAGGATGAACAGATTGGTCTCGTCGGCGCCGGGGCGTAAGTTTCCCCGGGCGGCGGCCGCTTCCAGGGCGCGCAGGGTCGTGGTGCCCACCGCCAGCACCCGGCCGCCCCGGGCGCGGGCGCGCTCCACCGCCGCCACGGTCTCCTCGGGAATGCGGTACCACTCGGCGTGCATCACGTGGCGCGAGAGGTCCTCCTCCCGCACCGGCTGGAACGTTCCCGCACCCACGTGCAGGGTGAGGAAAGCCGTTTCCGCCCCCGCCTGGCGCAGCCGCTCCAGCATCGCCTCGTCGAAATGCAGCCCGGCGGTGGGCGCCGCCACCGCGCCGGGGATGCGGGCGTAGACGGTCTGGTAACGGCGCTCGTCCTCGGTGTCGGGTGCGTGCTCGATGTAGGGCGGCAAGGGCACTTCCCCGTGGCGTTCCAGCAGGGTGAAGAGGTCGGCTTCGTCGTGGAAGCGCAGCCGGAAGAAGGGCCCTTCCCTGCCCAGCACCGTCGCCGGGATTTCCCCCGCCAGCACCAGCTCGCTCCCCTCCCGGGGGGATTTGCTGGCCCGCACCTGGGCCAGGGCCTCGTGCTCGCCCAGCACCCGCTCCACCAGGACCTCCACCTGGCCGCCCGAGCGCTTCCGGCCCCGGAGCCGCGCCTTGATCACCCGGGTGTCGTTGAACACCAGCAGGTCCCCGGGGTGCACGAGCCGGGGCAGATCCTGGAACTGGAGGTCCTGCACCGCGCCGGTTTTGCCGTCCAGGTGCAACAGACGGCTCGCGCTGCGGGCGGCCGCCGGGGTCTGGGCGATGAGTTCCCGCGGCAGGTGGAAGTCGAAGTCGGAGAGCCGCATGGGCGGGCATTATAAAACGGGCCCTCCGCTTCATCCCTCAGGGTAACGGGGACGGTTGCGACCGGTCAAAGGAAAAGGGCGCCCGCCAGGTCGCCGGCTTTCCTCCCGGCCGGGGCCGGGCCGTCGAAAGCCGCTCGGGAACGCCCCTTGGCAATGGACAGGAGACCCTTATGGATAAGCGCTTGTTGAAAACCTTACCGGCGGGTGTCATCGCCTTGGCCGCCTGGGGGGTTGCGCCCGCCTGGGCGGACGCCGGGGTCTGGGACCACTTCGAGCGCATGCGCCGGGTCTCGGACTGCGTTCCGGCTCCGGGACACGGGCTCGAGCCGATGGGCGGGGTGGAAAAGGCCGCCCGCGGGGTGAAGGGCCAGTCGGGACCCATGGCCGCCGCCCAGTCCGATCCGCAAAAGATGGAGGCCTTGCGGCAGCCCACCGACGGTTGGGCCGCCGGGATGGAACGTTAACCCGGGCTCGTCGGCTGCGAAGCCACCTAGCCCCGGATCCTCCTCCCAAATTTCCTCGTGAAACGTTCGGGTCGAGCCTGCAACCCGGGAGGGTGGGGCCCGCCGCGCCCTCCGGTTGCCGGCCCTTCGGGCGATGGGGGATAATCTCGCGGCTTGCCGGGATGGCGGAACTGGTAGACGCACGGGACTCAAAATCCCGCGGCCGCGAGGCCGTGCGAGTTCGACTCTCGCTCCCGGCACCACGGCTCGCTACTTTTACGAACCCTGCGAGCTCAGGGAAGCCGTGCGATCGGGTCCCGCGCCGTGCGCTCGATTACCGTGCGGAAGGTGACCGGCGCTTCGGCGACCGTGTCCTAGGCGTAGCGCAGCTCCTGGGTGCCTTCCCAGACGATGCTGCCGTCCTGACTGTCCCAGACCTGGAAGAACGGGTGGACCAGCGCGTACTTGGTCTCCACCAGGCGCAGCCCGAAGGCGCCCAGGCGCTGCTTTTCGCCCTGGTCGAATCGCTGGAGCTTGAGATGGGCCACGTACCGGCCCCGGCGACTCTGCCCGCCTTCCGCAGGACGCTGCGGTCGAAGACGCCGGTGTCCCGGCAGTCGTCGTGCATGCGCTTCTAGGCGTCGGTAAGCCCGGCCTGATTGATGGCGGAGAGGGTCGCGGCCAGGGACCGGGACACCCGGCGGGTGGCGCCGGAGTGCGCTTTCACGGGAACCCTCTGGGGTGGGCGCTCGCGCCGGGGATAGGGGCCGGCGGCCATGGCCGGACGAAACGATGGCATTCGATGCATGGTCTCGGATAGGGCAGGTTGAGTTCAAGGCGCCGGCCCTTTGCGGCGGGGCCGCATCCCGCGCATTCTACTCCGCGACGGCGCCGCCCGATCCGGCCCGCCGCAGCACCAGGCTCGCCTGGGTGACTTCGCCGTGGTTCACCTCCTTTACCACCAGCTCCACGCCCCCTAAGCGCACCCGGTCGCCTACCACTGGCCGGCCGCTGAAGGAGCGGGCCAGGAACTCTCCTACGGTCAGCCCCTTCGCCCGCTCGGGCACCTCGAACCCGTAGACGGCGGCGAGCCCCTCCAGCTCGGCCTCGGGGTGAATGACGAAAATGCCGAAGTACTGGGCGTCGGTGAGGGCCTCGGGCGGCTGGGGGCCGAAGATCTTCGACACCCGCTCCACGTCTTCGGTGCGCAGCCACACGTAGACCGCGTCCCCCGGCCGCAGCACCTGGTCGGCGGTGGGCGGCAACGTTTGGCCCTGGCGCACGACGCTCACCAGCCGGGCCGTCGTGGGCAGGGGCAGGTCCTGGAGGGACAGGCCCACCGCCGCCGATTCCTCCGCAAGCCGGTACCCCACCACTTCGAAGCCGCTGCGCTCGGGGTAGTCGATCTCCAGGCGCTGCACCGGCTCGCTCAGCGGCGGCGCCTCCAGCCCGAGCAGCCGGGCGAGGGGCGCGATGGTCCACCCCTGCACCACCAGGGACACCAGCACCACGAAGAAGGCCACGTTGAAATAGAGGTAGGCGTTTTCCAGGCCGGCGAACAGGGGGAAGACCGCCAGCACGATGGGCACCGCTCCCCGTAGCCCCACCCAGGCGATGAAGGCCTGCTCGCGCCAGGGAAAGCGGAAGGGCGCCAGGCTTAGCAACACGGCGACGGGACGCGCCACCAGCATCAACGCCAGCGCCACCACCAGCCCGGGCACCGCCACCTCCAGGAGCCTGGTGGGCGTGGCGAGCAGCCCGAGGAGCAGGAACATGCCGATCTGGGCGAGCCAGGCGAGCCCGTCGTGCACCCGCAGGATGTAGAGCTCGCCTCGGGGGCGGCGGTTGCCCAAGGTGAGCCCCGCTAGGTACACCGCGAGAAAGCCGCTGCCGCCCAGCAGCCCCGTGAGCCCGAAGGCGAGCAGTCCCCCCGAAAGGGCGAGCAGCGGGTAAAGCCCCGCCGCCACCAGGGTCAGGCGATCGATCAGCCAGGCGAGGGCGTGGCCCGCCGCGATGCCGAGCACGGCGCCGAGGCCCATCTGCTGCACGAAGCTCGCGAGGACCGTCGCGTCCAAGGTGGTCTTGCCGGCGAGCAGCAGCTCGATCAGGACGACGGTCAGGAACACCGCCATGGGATCGTTGCTGCCGGACTCGATCTCCAGTGTCGCGGCCACCCGCTGCTTGAGCTGCATGCCGCGGGTATGGAGCAGGGCGAACACGGCGGCGGCGTCGGTGGACCCCACGATGGCGCCGATCAGCAGCCCCTCCAACAAAGGAAGGTCGAGGAGGCGGGCGGCGAGGAAGCCGGTCAAGCCCGCCGTGACGGCGACGCCCACGGTGGCGAGGGACACGGCGGGCCACAGGCCGGCGCGGAAGCTCTCGTAGCGGGTGCGCAGCCCCCCGTCGAACAGGATGACCGCCAGAGCCAGGTTGCCGACGAAGAAGGAAAGCTCGAAGTCGTCGAAGCGCACGCCGCCGATGCCGTCTTCCCCGGCCAGCATGCCGACCCCCAGGAACACGAGCAAAAGCGGCGCGCCGCTGCGGGAGGCGGCGGCGGTGAGCACGATGGCGGCGAGGGCCAGCAGGCCGCCGAACAGGATGAGCTGGTTGACAGCGTCCATTCGGAGACTGGGGACGGACTCCGAAGCCGTAGCGGGCAGCGACAATCCACCCCCTTTGGAGCCCGACCGGTACGGCCCGGGTGATGGGGTCGAGAAATGCGTTGCAATTATCGGATGGGGAAAGCGCGTGTGTCCATCGCCGCCGATCCGGGCCTTTTTAGAACCCATCCAAAACCGAATGGGGTGCGTTGAGCAAGGCGAAACGCACCGCGGATTCTCAGGGTGCGCGGAGCGCATCGACCCCTTAAGCGGCCGTCCGGGCGAGGGCTGTGAAGCGGGCGGTGAATTCCTCCCAAGGCGGGGGAGGCGCGGCGAGAAATCCTTGATAGGCGTCGCAGCCGAACCGAGCCAGGGCCTCGAGCTGGGCGGGATGCTCGACCCCTTCGGCCACCACCTGGAGGCCCAGGCTGTGGCCCAGGGCCACGATCGCCCGGACGAGGGCCGCGTCGCCGGCGTCCCCGGCCATCCCGCCCACGAAGGACTGATCGATCTTGAGCCGGTCGATGGGGAAGCGGCGCAGGTAGCTCAAGGACGAATAGCCGGTGCCGAAGTCGTCGATGGCGATGCCCACGCCCAGCCCCTTGAGCCGGGACAGCACGGCGGCGGCGCGGGCCGGGTCCTGCATGGCCGCGCCTTCGGTGATCTCCAGCTCGAGGCGGCCGGGGTCCAGGCCGGTCTCAGCCAGCACTCCGGCCACCGTATCCACCAGGGCTTCATCGGCGAACTGGCGGGCGGAGAGGTTGACCGCGATGGTCAAACCGCGGCGGCCGACGGCGCTCCACGCCGCCCCCTGGCGGCAAGCGGCCCGCAGCACCCACGTGCCCACCGCGGCGATCAGTCCCGTTTCCTCCGCCAGGGGGACGAAGGTCGCCGCCGGCACCCATCCCAGCGCCGGGCTGTGCCAGCGCGCCAGCGCCTCGACGCCGAGCAGGGCGCCGCTCGCGATGCCGATCTGGGGCTGGTAGTCCACTTTCAGCTCGTTGCGCTCCAGGGCGTGCTGCAGCAGGGCCTCCATTTCCAGCCGGGCGGCGGCCGCCACGTCGTTCTCCGGCAGTCCGCAGCGCATCCCGTTTCCCCCGGCGAGCCGCACCTGGTGCAGGGCGGCGTCGGCGATGGCGAGCAGCCGGTTGCCGTCCTGCCCATGGACCGGGAACAGGCTGTAGCCGATGCTGAAGGTCACGAACACTTCGTGGCCGCGCACCGCGAGGGGGGCGAGCATCGCCTCGCGCACGCGGCGCTGCGCCGGCACCGCCGCATCGGCGACGCGGCTGCCGGCGATGAGCACGGCGAAGAGGTCTCCCTCGAACCGGTAGACGCGGGCACGGGCCGCTTCCTCGAAACCCTCCAGCGCTGAGGCCAGCCGGCGGCCGGCGGCGCGCAGGACCTCGTCGGCGGCGCTGTGGCCCAGGCTGTCCACGACCCGGCGCAGGCGATCCACGTTCAACAGCATCACGGCGCCGAAGCCTTCTTCCCGGCCGAGGACCTCCTCCAGGTCGCGCTCGAACCGGCGGCGGTTGGGCAGCCCCGTCAGCGGGTCGTGATAGGCGAGGTAGGCGAGGGTGCACTCCGCCCGCTTGCGCTCGGTCACGTCCACCAGGTAGGCGTGGAACATCTCCGGATCGGAGAGCCAGTGGGCGCGGCCGTCCAGGATGCGGCCGCCGATCTCGTGCTCCCACTCCACCGTGTCCTCCCCGGCCCGCAGCGCCTGGGCGAGCCGCTCCCCGATGTCGGGGGGAAGGAGCCGCCTTGCCTCCGGCGGAAAGCCCAGACGTTCGAGCAAGGCCGCAGCGCCCGGGTTGGCGTACAGCACCGTCCCGTCCCGGGCGAGGCTCAACACCGGGTTTGGGTTGCGCTCCGGGAACAGGCCCAAGCGCCGCCGCTCCCGCGCTTCGGCCAGGTAGGCGTGCACGTGGTAGCCGACGAGGACCGCCACCACGAAGGCCACCGCGGCGAAGCCCGCGACCCAGAGCACCGTCGCCAGCACCCTGGCTTGGGCCAGCGCTCCGCGCTCAGCGACGATTCCCCGCAGCTCGCCCACCAGCAGATCCACCGTGGCGTTGATGCCGGCGCAGATGACGGCGAGCTCGGCGATCAAGGCGCGCGCGGCCTCGCGCTCCGCCGGGGGCGCCTGCAAGGCCCGGTCCAGGCGTACCGCTCGGTCCAGGATCTCCCGGTACTGGCGCTCGATCTCGAGGAGCGCCGGGTGCTCCGCAAAGGCCGTCCGGGCGGCGGCGAGCCCGGCCTCGATGACCGCCCGGTTGCGGCCGTGGCGCGCCAGGAAGCGCTCCCGGTCGCCCGCGAACAGATACTCGTAGAACGTGGGCTCCTCGTCCACCACCGCCACCTTGAGGTCCGAGAGCCGCTCGAGCAGCGGCAAGTCCTCTTCGATCAAGGGGCGGATCGCCTGGAGCGTGCGCTCTCCCTGGAGATAGATGACGAAGGTGAGCAGCAGGTTGAACGCCAGGATGGCGCCGTAGACGACGGCCAGGCTCTTGCGGTAGCGCATCCCGAAGGGCTCCGGGAAATGAGGTGCGGGAACGGCGCGCCGGCGCGGCGTGGTAGTGGGATGAGGAACGGAGAGGCCGCCGGCCGATCTCCACGCTCGTTCCCGCATGCCATCAGACCGGACCGGGCGGGGGAAGCTGACAACCCCCGTCCGTTTGCACAGAAACCGTAAGATCCGGCCGCGCCGAAAGACTAATGGGCAGGTGAAATGCTGGTTGCAGCAGCAGGCTCACCCCAGAGCAACCCGCGATCTGCGGGAACACGGAACGATCGGGAAAGGAGGCTTGCCATGACGAAGGGAATGAAGCTCGTGAACGCGTTTCTCGCGGCGGCGGCCGTGTCCGCCCTGGCCATGCCGGTCCGGGCGGCGGAAGGGGAAGGGGATCGCTATTCCCTCGCTTTCCGCCAGTCCATCACCGACGGCAGTCCTTATGGCACCGACATAAAGGCCGGCATGGAGCGCAAGCGCGGCGTCGAAGGGCGGGCGGGCATCGAGGCGCCCGAGGCCCTGGACCCGCGCGCGCGGGAATTCCAGCGCCAGCTTTCGGCGTCCGACGGCGAATCGTTGGGCTTGTGATGACCCTTTTCCAGGGTCGGCGGATCACGCCGGTGATCCGCCCGGCCCCGGGGGGATGAGGGGCAGGCCGCGCCTGCGCCGCTCGGCGATTTCCTCCAGGAACGCGTGCGGCCCGCGCCCGTACCAGTCGCTTCTCACCCGGTAGAGGAAAGGGGTCCCCGTGCGCAGCATGAGGTCGTCCATCCACCGGATCAGGGCGCCGTCCGGGTCGCGCCCGGCCGGCACCAGCACGTAAAACAGCCCGCCTCTCCAATGGGCCTGTTGAATCAAGATACCCAGTCGATCGGGTCGGAACGCGTCCGGGAACGGGCTCCCGTCGGCGAGCCAGCCGCAGACGAAGGTGCGGCACGGCTCCACCGGCCGGTGCTGGTAGATGCGGCAGCCGCCCCCGGTGCTGAAGGGGCACGGCTTTCCGGGATAGACGTCGTGGCCATAGACGCGGATTCTCACCCAGCCGTCGCAGCAGGCGGTGCAGCCGTCGCACGTCCGTCCGTGGTGGCGTTGCAGAGGCTGCGCTCCTGACAACCCCCACCCCGGGAGCGCGGCTGAAGCCGGCCGGCCGCAACATTTTTTGTACTTGAGGCCGCTGCCGCAGGGGCAAGGGTCGTTGCGCCCCGCAACGCTATTGGAAGCGTCGCCCTCCGCCATGGTCCCACCGCTTGTTGCGCGAAGAAAAGGGGCGGACGCCCGCTGGCGCCCGCCCGATTCTCCGAACCGAGGTCTCGATCCGCCGTCGCGCCTCCCTCAGAAGGAATGGCGGATTCCTAGGGAAACGGCCCGCGGATCCGCGCCCGGACCGCCGACGCCTACTTCCCCCGGTCCGGCGCCCAGGCGATAGAACTGGGCTTCCCCGTTGTCCATGTCCACGTACTGCACGTAGAGCTGGGTGCGCTTGGAGAAGTTGTAGTAGTAGCCGATGGCCCACATCTCCACGTCGGTGCCGCCGCTAGCGCAGGGGGCGCCGCTTTTCAGCCGGCACTCTCCGTCGTCGGCGGTCACGTAGTTGAAGTGCACCGCGCCGGGGCCCACCGGCAGGATGGCGTAGACGCCCCAGGCGTCGCGCTCGTACTCGGTCAACAGGTTGGCGCCAGCGGCGCTGGTCTCGTACTCGAGCCGCTCCCAGAGAGCGCCGACCAGGTACTTGCCCTGGATCTTGTACGAGGCTTGAACCTTGATGCCGGTGTCCTTGGAATCCGCGCCAGGAACGGCGGGGGCCGCCAGGCTTCCCCCGTCGATGGCGCGGGTGCCGAAGAGGTCCTCGTGGCGCTCGTAGGCGACGCCGAGCTGGATGCCCATCCCTTCCCAGGTGAGGGATCCGCCCCACACCGCCGGGTTGGTGGTGCCGCCGGCGGGCTTGGAATCGTTTTCCGCATAGACCGCCCGAAAGCGCACGCCGCGAAATTCCGGCGACCAGTACTGGACGCTGTTGTTCTGCCGCCGGTCGAAGGCCGCGTTGCCGTTCAGGCTGCCGGCCCCCGCGGTGGTGCCGCTGCGCACGCCGAAGCCGGGCGAGCCGATGATGGCGTTGTAATTGGCCGTCGTGGTGCTAAAGAACGGCATGCCGAAGCCGGTGGTCATGGCCTTGTACGGCGTGTCCCAGTTGCCGAGAAAGACCGTGCCCCAGGGGCTGCTCAAGCCCACGGCGGAGTTGCGGCCGGCGAAGGCGCCGGCGGTGGAGCCGTCCGGGCGCACGTCGTTCTCCAACTGGAACCAGGCCTTCCAGCCTCCGCCCAGGTCTTCCTGGCCCTTGAACCCCAAAGCGCTGGAGTTGCTGGTCACCTGGTTGCGGGAGCTGACGTTGACGCCGTTGCCGTTCACGAAGGAGTTGCCGGGAATGGGGCCGAGGGGACTCGCCCCGTCCGACTCGAAGTTCTCGAAGTTCACGTTCAGCGTGCCGTAGATGGTCACACTGCCCTGGGCCTGGGCGGCGGAAAGCGGGAGCGCGAAGGCGCCCGCCACCGCCAGGGCGACGAGGGTCTTGTCCATGGTTGCCTCCTCTCATGGAACTCAAAGCGAGAGAGATTCGCGATGCTGTTCTTTCCCGCCGGATGAAAGATGATTTTTCACACACGAACGCCGTCGCGGGGCGAGGATGCTGCTACTGCCGTTTGGGCTCGGGGCGTCAGGAACCTTCTCCAGCCTTCCCGGATGGACTGGAGCAGGTCTGGGCCGCTCCGGCCGGCGGCGCCGGACGGCTTGTCGCCGGTGCGCTCCTCCGGGTAAGGGGTACCGTCGCTGATCGCCTGGTTTCTCTTCAACCAGGCGCACACGTCCGAGGAGCCCGCCTCGGCGGGCGGCGGGCCAACGGCGAACGCGGCGATGACGATGGCAATGGCCGGTAAAAGCTTGAGCGTCTTCATGACGGGCTCCTTCAGGTGAAGATGGCGAAGCGACGTGCAACCGGCGCCCTGACGACTTCTCAGGACCCGAAGCGGGCGAGGCGTGACCGTCTCGCCTGCAGTTAGTCCGCGACGTGGGAGCGTTCTTACGCCGGCGCGATGGAAGCAGCGTGGGGGGCGCGAAAACAAATTTAATTTGTCGAACCGGCAGGCCCCGTCTTACGTCCTGTCAGGAACCGCCCTGGCCGGCGGTCTAACGGGATAAAGGCGCAAGTGGGGATTTCGGAAGGAGGCGCTCCATGGGCTCGGGCGGAGCGGGGCGATATTCGACGATGCGGTTCCTGGCCTGGACGCTGGCCGGCCTGGTGGCTGCGGGATCCATGGCGGCCGGGGAGGTGCCGGCAGCCCTCAAGCGGGAGTGGCCACGCACCGATTTCAACCGTGCGACGGTGCCCCTGGCAGAAATCCAGCCGGGCGGGCCGCCCAAGGACGGCATTCCTGCCATCGACCGGCCCCGCTTCGAATCCTTCCCCTCGGCGGACCGCTGGCTCCACCCCCGGGAGCCGGTGATCGCGCTGGAGATCGCGGGCGACGCCCGGGCGTACCCCCTGCAGATCCTGATCTACCACGAGATCGTGAACGACCAGGTGGGCGGCCGCTTGGTGGCGGTCACCTTCTGTCCCCTGTGCAACGCCTCCATCGTGTTCGATCGCCGCGTGAAGGACCGGCTCCTGGACTTCGGCACCACCGGTCGACTCAGGAAGAGCGACCTGGTGATGTACGACCGCCAGACGGAGAGCTGGTGGCAGCAGTTCACGGGCGAGGCGATCGTGGGCCACTACGCCGGGACGGTGCTCAGGCAGATCCCCTCCGGGATCGTGGCCTACGAGGACTTCAAGCGCGCCCATCCCCAGGGGCAGGTGCTGTCCCGGGAGACGGGCTTCAGCCGCCCCTACGGCATCAATCCCTACCGGGGCTACGACCGCATCGACGAGATTCCCTTCCTCTTCGCCGAGACCCCGGACCCGCGACTTCCCGCCATGGAGCGGGTGCTCAACGTGAGCGTGGGCGGCCGCCACCGCCTCTATCCCCTGGAGGAGCTCGCGAAGACGCCGGTGGTGAACGACACCCTGGCGGGGGAGCCGTTCGTGGTGTTTTCCAGCGGCGGCCTGCTCTCGCCCCTGGACGAGGGGATCATCACGTCCTCCCGTACTATCCGCGCCGCCGCGGCCTACAGCCGGCGGGTGGGCGGGCGCGTCCTTACCTTCGAAGCGGCGGGCGACGGCTTCGCGGACCGGGAAACCGGCTCCCGCTGGAACCTGCTGGGGCAGGCCGTCGGCGGGCCTCTCGAGGGGACGCGGCTTGAACTCCTGAGCGGCGGCGTCCATTTCGCCTTCGCCTGGCTCGCGTTTAATCCCGATTCCGAGATCTATCGGGTGGACGGCGAGCAACGGGCGAAAGGACGCTAACGGGCCTGGAAAGGAATCGGTGCATGGGAGGCGCGCTTCTTGAAAGGATCGGCCGGGCGCTGGCGAGCTACCTCAACCAGCCCTCCCGCGGCTACCAGCCCCTGGCCACCGCGGACCCCCGCCATCTCGCCCGGGTGATCCGGCCCGGGGACGTGCTGCTGGTGGAAGGCAACCGGCGCATCAGCACCGCCATCAAGTACCTGACCCAATCCACCTGGTCCCACGCGGCTCTTTACGTTGGACCGATCCCGGGGCTGCCTGGTGACCCCAACGACCCGCCGGTCCTGGTCGAAGCCGACATGGTGCATGGAGTGTGGGCGGTGCCCTTGAGCCGTTATGCGGACTACCACACCCGCATCTGCCGCCCGGTGGGGCTGTCGTCCGAGGATCTGCAGAAGGTGGTCGAGTTCGCCATTTCGCGGATCGGCTTAAGCTATGACCTCAAAAACCTGGTCGATCTGGCCCGCTACTTGCTCCCCACCCCGCCGGTGCCCACCCGCTGGCGCCGCCGCCTGCTGGCCTTGGGCAGCGGGGAGCCCACCCGGGCCATCTGCTCTACCCTGATCGCCCAGGCCTTCCAGTCGGTGCACTACCCGATCCTGCCCATCGTCGTGCGCCGCCCGGCGCCGCGGCCCGGGTGCGACTGGTGCTACGACGAGATCTTCCACATCCGGCACCACAGCCTGTTCGCGCCCCGGGATTTCGACATCTCTCCCTACTTCCAGGTGGTGAAGCCCACCTTGGAGGCCGGCTTCGACTACCGCTCCCTCAAGTGGGAGGAAGCGCCGGCCGGCGCCGGCGCGACACAGGCGGCCGCCACCGCGTAGATTGGGAGATGGGAAGCGGGCGGGCATGTCAGGTTTCGTCCGCCCTCCAGGTCTTATCCTGTGAAATGAAAGCCCGGAGCCCAGGTCTCCGGCGCGGGAGGGGGAAAGGCGGAATGGTCTTGGGCTTTCGGCGGCGGGCGTTCGAGACCCTGGTGCGGGCCCACGCGCCGGATCTGTACCGCTACGCCTACTGGCTGTGCCGGGACCGGTTCCTGGCGGAGGACCTGGTGCAGGAGACCTTCGCCCGGGCGTGGAAGGCCTGGGACAGCTTAAGGCGCGAGGAATCGGGCAAGGCGTGGCTGTTTTCGATCCTGCACCACGAGCACGCCCGCCTCTACGAGAAAAAGCGCCTGGAGACCGAGGCGCTGGACCCGGAAGAGGCGCTGGCTGGGGTGGAGCGGGACATGGAGGCGGGTATCTCCCTGCAGGCCGCCCTGAAGCGCCTGCCCGAGGGGTACCGGGAGCCGCTGCTCCTGCAGGTGCTGGGCGGCTTCAGTTGCGCCGAGATCGGGGCGCTGCTCTCCTTGAGCGAGGCCAACGTGATGCAGCGGGTGTCCCGGGCCCGCAAGGCGCTGCGGAGTTTGCTGGAGCAGGATGCGACGCGATGGAAAGAACGCCGATGACGTGCCTGGAGTTCCGCCGGGAGGCGCTGGCCGATCCCCGGCGGCTGAGCCCCGCGGCCGAGGCCCACCGACGGGGCTGCCCCGGTTGCGCCGAGCACCTAGAGCGCCTGCGCCGGCTGGACGAGGACTTGGGGGCGGCGGCCCGGGTACCGGTGCCCGACGGGCTGGCGGACCGGATATTGCTGCGCCACCACCTCGAAGCGCCGGGGCGGCGCGCCTGGATGGCGAAAGCGGCGGGGCTGGCGGCGGCAGCGGCGGTAGGCGGCTGGCTGATCCACGAGGGATCGGGCGACGCGGCCCGCCCGGCTCTTGCGGCCATCGACCACGTGCTCGGCGAGGAGCCCCGCGAGCTGGCCATCGGCCGCCGAGGCGACGAGCGGGTCCTGGCCCGGGTCCTGGAGGCGACAGGCCTCACCCTGCGGCAAGCCCGCGACGTCCGCTATACCGGAACCTGCGCGGTTTACGGCACCTACGCCCACCACGTGATCCTGTACACGCCCCTGGGGAAGGCGACGCTGCTGGTGTTCCCCGACCTGGAGATGAAATCCCCGGTGGTGGCGGAGAGAAACGGAGCATGGGCGCGGGTGGCGAGCGCCGGGATCGGCAGCTTCGCGGTGGTGGCCCCCTCCCGCGAACAGGCGCAGCGCATCGCCGACGCCCTCCGGGCGTAAAGGAGACGAGTCATGCTCATGCCAGGCCAGGTTTCCCGGGAGGAGACGGCGGGGAAAGCGGATTCCCCGGTGGCGATCGAGGCGGCTTCGCCGCCGGCGGGGCGGGTCGTGGCGGACGATCTCGTTCCCCACATGGGCTACTTGCACCGCTATGCCCTGGCCACCCTGCGCGACGGGGAACTTGCCCGGGAAGCGGTGCAGGAGACCCTGTTGGCAGCGATCCGGGGCTTGCCGTCCTTCGCCGGACGGGCCGCGGTCCGCTCCTGGCTCACCTCCATCCTGCGGCACAAGATCGTGGATCTGCAGCGGGAGAGGGCGCGGCGCGTCGCGCCGGATGACGGGGAGGAAGGAGAGGAGGAGGCCTTCGAGGCCTTGTTGTTCAACGCCGGCGGCCAACGGGTCGCACCGGTGGAGGAATGGCGCGACCCGGAACGGGCGCTGGAGCGGCGGGAGTTCTGGGAGGCGTTCGAGCGCTGTGTCGAGGGGCTGCCGAGGAAGGCGGCCCAGATATTCGCCCTGCGGGAGATCCTGGGGGAGTCCATCGAGAGCATCTGTAAGATCCACGGGGTGTCCGCGACCAACTGCTCGGTGATCCTCCACCGGGCGCGGGTGCGGCTGCGGGAATGCCTGTCCGAGACCTGGTTCCGCGATGCGCGCGGATAAAGCATCGGTCGCCGAATCGCCAAGTTCTTGAAAGAAGGAGGAAGATCCATGAGCCGTCCCGAATGTCGTCACCGTACGCTTCCCTGGCTGGTGGCCACCGCCCTGTCGGTGGGCATCGCCAACGCGGCGGGCCCCTGCGGCCCGCGCAACCCCTGCGCGGCGAGGAACCCGTGCGCGCCCAAGGCGAACCCCTGCGCAGGAAGAAACCCTTGCGCCGCCAGGAATCCTTGCGCCGCGAAAAACCCCTGTGCCGCGAAGAGCCCCTGCGCCGCCAAGGCCGATCCCAAGCTGGTCACCCGGCCGAAGAACTACAAGCCGTACAAGGGGGACAAGAAGGAGCTGACCGCCTACGGCGAAAAGCTGTGGAACGACACCAAGCTGAGCACCAACGGGCTCTCGTGCAACACTTGCCACATGAATAACGCCGGGTTCCAGGCGACCTTCGCCCAGCCCTATCCCCACTATGTGGCCATGACCGAGCAGCAGATCGGTCTCAAGAAGGTGTACCTGGACGAGATGGTGCAGGCGTGCATGGTGATGCCCATGGCGGCGAAGCCCCTGCCGTGGGACTCCAAGGAGCTGGCGGCGCTGGTGGCGTACACGGAAAAAGTGCAGAAGACCTTCGACCCGAAGAAAGCGGCCGCCGCCGGTCCGTGCGCTCCGAAGAGCCCATGTGCGCCGAAGAGCCCTTGCGCGGCGAAGAATCCGTGCGCGGCCAGAAACCCGTGCGCCGCGAAGAATCCCTGTGCCGCCAGGCGCTGAGCTTCAGCGGAACCCTTGGCGGGGCGGTGGGGTATCCCCGGGGCGGGGAATGGCAACCGCTCCGGATTCATCACGCTTGTGTAAAAGGAGAGAAAGTCATGAAGCTCACCCGTCGTAAAGCCAAGCTGTTCGCGGGCGCCGTGGCCCTCGGCGTCGCCATGCCCGTCTTCGGCAACCCGTGCGCCGCCAAGAATCCCTGCGCGGCGAGGAACCCCTGCGCCGCCAAGACCGCCACCAAGAAGGGCAGCCCTTGTAATCCCTGCAGCCCGTGCGCGGCGAAGAACCCCTGCGCGGGTAAAAACCCCTGCGCGGCGAAGAACCCCTGCGCCCCCAAGAAAAACCCTTGCGCGGGCAAGCGGTACTAGTGGGGTGGTGCGTTTCGCGTTCGCTCAACGCACCCTACGGAATCTGATGCCTGACGGGGAGCGGTAGAGTGCGCTCTCATGTACTGATTTGGCTTCGGCGGGAAGGGAAACGCGGACGTTCCCTCCCGCCGGCTTTTTCAGGACGGCCGCAAGGGTTCGACCGGTGACGATTTCTTCCGTACCGCGTAAGGAAAAAGCCAGCCGGGGCTCGAAAGGAAAAGGCCGCGCGGGCCCGCCGCCTCTCACGCCCCCCGATCTGGCCGCACTTCCCCGGCCAGCGTTGACGGCCATGCTGGCGGCGGGGGAAGAGGCGCTGGAGTGCCAGCGGGTGCTGGCGAAAGGGGGACTCAACCTGGTGGGGGAAGTCCTCAAGGGCCACGGCACCTTCTACGAGTACGAGCACTATCCGCCGAACGACGTCTTCGACGGCGAGACCTTCAGCCAGTACTACTACCACGCCCACCGGGGCGTGGCGGGGGAGCACGGCCACTTCCACACCTTCCTGCGCTCGGGCGGCATGCCGCTGGGGGTCGCGCCTGTCGCCCACGAGGGCGAGGAGCCATGGCCTTCGGGGAGCGAGGCCATCGCCCACCTGATCGCCGTGTCCATGGACGCCTACGGCCGTGCCATCGGGCTCTTCGCGGTGAACCGCTGGGTCACCGGGGACACTTGGTACCCGGCCCCGGACGTGATCCGCATGCTGGACCGGTTCGCCATCGACCATGCGTATCCCTCCTGGCCCCTCAACCGGTGGCTCACCGCCATGTTCCGGCTCTACCGTCCCCACATGGAGGCGCTGCTCCGTCACCGGGACCAGGTGGTGGCCTGCTGGGCCGCCGAGCACCCGGGACAAGACGTCTACGAGGACCGCCGGCTGGAAGTCACGGGGTGGCTTCCGGTGGACGTGGAGCAGGACGTGGCGCGCCTGCGGGCCCTGGCGGGCGGGGTACGGCGGCGCGCGGGGGCGGGGCGATAAGCGCCCGCTGCGTCGGAGCGGGATTTCTGGAACCTTTTACGAAGGCATGCCATGACCCATCGATTGCCCGGTCTATCGACCCTCGCCGTCGCCCTCGGCGCCGCGGTGGTCTCGCCCTACGCCGCGGCCGCCGCGCCCGCGGTGATCAAGCTGACCCAGACACCCTGCCAGTTCCTGGAGAGCGAGCACGGCCAGGACCACG
Source organism: Pelomicrobium sp. G1 (assembly GCF_051905455.1). Lineage (NCBI taxonomy): Bacteria > Pseudomonadati > Pseudomonadota > Hydrogenophilia > Pelomicrobium > Pelomicrobium sp. G1. Next base: position 49,943 of record NZ_JBQACR010000014.1, on the reverse strand, counting down.
GCTTCCAGAGCGCCCGGGCCGCCGACTGCGAAGCGATCAACGCCCGCACGGGGGAGGCGCGCCTGGCGAAGGCCCGGGTCCTGGAGCTCAAGCCCGGGAAGTACGTCTTTCGCGTGACCAACAAGAACGTGCCCTACGAGCTGGGCTTCTGGCTCCGGGGCGAAGGGGGTGTGGGCCGGGCGACCCTGCCCAGTATTTCGGGCGGCGGCCTGACCACCGGCAAGACCCAGGACTACGCGATCGAGCTCAAGCCCGGAAACTACGTGTATTCCTGCCCGTTGAACCCGACGCCGGACTACAAGCTGGTGGTCAGACCCTGATCCATCCGACGGTGAAAGAGGCTTCCATGGCGAAATCGAGACTCGCGGGCGCGCTGGCCGGCGTGGCGCTGTTGTGCGTAGCCGCGCCCGGTTGGGCCGACAATCCGGCGCCGTATCCCGGCACCGTGACGGTGAAGTCCTCCCACGGCTTCGACGCGCTGGTGGCGCGGCTGGAAAAAGCCATCGCCGACCACGGCCTGGGGCTCGTCGCCCAGGCGAGCGCCAGCCGGGGAGCGGCGGCGCGGGGCGTCAAGATTCCCGGCAACGCGGTGCTCATGGTGTTCCGCAACGATTACGCGGTGCGCATGCTGGAGGCGAGCGTGCCGGCGGGGATCGAGGCGCCCCTGCGGCTGTACGTGACGGAAAACGCCGACGGCACCGCAGCCATCACCTACCGCCGGCCGAGCGCGGTCTTCGCCCCCTACGGCAATGCCAAACTGGACGCTCTGGCGAAAGAGCTGGACCCGATCTTCGAGAGAATCGTCACGGATGCTGCCCGCTGAGGCGGGATCGGCGCGGCGCTCCGGCGCCGTCCCGCAACGGGGGGTGCTGGCGTGCGCCGCGATGGCGGTGATGATCCTGACGGCGCTGACCGGTGCCGAGTCGCCGCGGCTCGCGCTGCTCTTCGCCATCGGCGCCCTCATCGGTACCACTATGTACCACGCCCACTTAGGCTTCACCGGCGCCTACCGGCGGCTGCTCACCCGGGGCGAGGTGGACGGGGTGCAGGCGCAACTGGCGATGTTGGCCCTGGCGAGCGTTCTGTTCGCGCCGGTCCTCGAGGCCGGAAGCGTCCTCGGCCGGCCGGTCGCCGGCGCGGTGGCGCCGGCCGGCTGGCAGGTGGCGATCGGGGCGTTTCTCTTCGGCATCGGCATGCAGCTCGGGGGCGGTTGCGGCTCGGGCACCCTCTACACCGTGGGCGGGGGCAGCCTGCGCATGCTTTTCACCCTCGCCGCCTTCTGCGCGGGAGGCTTCTGGGCGAGCCTGCATATGGAGCACTGGGAGCGGCTTCCGGTGTGGGAATCGCGCAGCCTGGCGGAGCTCATGGGCTGGGCGCAAGCCCTGGCGCTCCAGCTCGCGGCGCTTGCCCTTCTCGCCGGGATCGCCGGGCGCTTCGGGCGCCGCCGGGCGCCGGCGCCGCCGGAGCGCTTCGGGTGGGAACGCCTCCTCGCGGGCCCCTGGCCCCTGGCGGCGGGGGCGGTGCTGCTCGCCCTCCTCAACGCCGCCACGCTGGCGGTGGCCGGGCACCCGTGGAGCATCACCTGGGCGTTCACTTTGTGGGGCGGCAAGGCGGCCATGCTGCTGGGCTGGGATCCCGAGGGCGAGCCTTTCTGGAGCGCCCCGTTCCAGCGCGCCGCCCTGGAGTCGCCGCTGCTCTCCGACGTCACCTCGGTCATGGACATCGGCATGATAATCGGGGCGCTGGCCGCGGCGGGAGCTTCCGGCCGCTTCGCGCCGCGGATGGCGATGCCGGCGGGGCTCCTCGCCGCGGCGGTGATCGGCGGGCTGCTGATGGGCTACGGCGCGCGCCTCGCCTACGGCTGCAACATCGGCGCCTTCTTCTCCGGGATCGCTTCCACGAGCCTCCACGGCTGGCTGTGGATCGCCGCGGCCCTGCCCGGCAACTGGGTGGGCGTGAGGCTCCGCCCCTGGTTCGGTTTCAAGGACTGAGCCTTCCGGTCGCGCGATCAGGCCACGTCCCGGCCGAGGGCGCCGCAGACGCGGCCCGCGGCCCAATCCCGCTGCAGGCGGCGGGTCACCGCCGTGGCGATGGACGCCGGCTCGAGCCCGGCGTCCGCAAGCGCCTCTTCCCGGCTCGCGTGCTCGATGAACCGGTCGGGCAACCCGAGGTTTAGCACCCGGGTCTGCACCCCGTGCCGCGCCAGGCACTCGTTCACCGCGCTGCCCGCGCCGCCGGCTATCGCGTTTTCCTCCAGGGTGACGACGAGGGCGTGCCCCTCGGCGGCGGCGAGCACGGCGGCTTCGTCGAGCGGCTTCACGAAGCGCATGTTGATGAGCGTGGCGTCCATGGCTTCGGCCAGGGGCGACACCGAGCCGAGGAGCGTGCCGAAGACCAGGAAGGCCACCTGCCGGCCTTCCCGCCGCACCTCGGCGCGGCCGATCGGAAGCGGCTTCATTTCCACGTCGAGCCCCACGCCGGTCGCGTTCGCCCGGGGGTAGCGCACCGCGGCGGGCCCGTCGTGCAGGAAGCCGGTGTACAGCATGTGGCGCAGTTCGTTTTCGTCGGCGGGGGTCATGATCACCATCCCGGGGAGGCAGTTGAGGTACGTGAGATCGTAGCTGCCGTGATGGGTGGGGCCGTCCGGCCCGACCAGCCCGGCCCGGTCGATGGCGAACAGGACCGGCAGCTTCTGGATCACCACGTCGTGGATGAGCTGATCGTAGGCGCGCTGCAGGAACGTGGAGTAGATCGCCACCACGGGTTTCATCCCCTCGCACGCCAGCCCGGCCGCCAGCGTCACGCTGTGCTGCTCGGCGATGCCCGCGTCGAAGTAGCGCCCGGGAAACTCCTTGGAGAAGCGCACGAGCCCCGAGCCCTCGCGCATGGCGGGGGTGATGGCGACCAGGCGCGGATCGCGGGCGGCCATTTCGCACAGCCAGTCGCCGAACACGCTGGTATAAGTCGCGGCTCCTTTCGATCCCCCCGTTCCCAGCCCCACGGCCGGGTCGAACGGCACGACCCCGTGGTACTTCACCGGGTCGGCCTCCGCCGGCGGATAACCCTTGCCCTTGCGCGTGACCACGTGCAGCAGCCGGCGTCCCGGCAGCGCTCGCAGGTTGCGCAGCACTTGCACCAAGGCGTTGAGGTCGTGGCCGTCCACCGGGCCGAAGTAGCTGAAGCCCAGCTCCTCAAACAGCGCGCCCGGGACGACCATGGTCTTCAACTGCTTTTCCGCGCGTTGGGCCAGGTCCCACATGGCCGGCATTGCCTCCAGGACTTTGCGACCCCCTTTCTTCACCGTGGCGTAGGTGCGGCTGGAGAGCAGCCGTGCAAGATAGTGGGAGAGCGCCCCGACGTTGGGCGAAATGGACATCTCGTTGTCGTTCAGCACCACCAGCAGGTCTACGTCCAGGCTGCCGGCATGATTCAGCGCTTCGTACGCCAGTCCTGCCGTCATGCCCCCGTCGCCGATGATCGCCACGACCTGGCGGTCGGCACCCATGGCGCGCGACGCAAGCGCCATGCCAAGCGCTGCGCTGATGGACGTGCTGCTATGGCCCGCCCCGAACGCGTCGTAGGGGCTCTCCTCGCGCCTCAAAAAGCCCGATAGACCGCCCTTGCGGCGAATGGTGGGGAGCCGGTCACGGCGGCCGGTCAGGATCTTGTGGGGATAGCACTGGTGGCCCACGTCCCACACCAGGCGATCCTCGGGGGTGTCGAACACGTAGTGCAGGGCGATGGTCAGCTCCACCGTGCCGAGCCCGGCGGCGAAGTGGCCGCCGCAGCCCGCCACCGACCGGACCAGGTATGCGCGCAGCTCGGCCGCCAAGGGCGCTAGTTGCCTTTCCGGCAAGTGCCTGAGGTCGAGGGGGGAGTGGATCGATTCGAGCAGGGATGGCGGATCCTTTTTTATCATTTTCCGCATCCTCTACGCCAATATTTCGGTAGGATAGCGCTGCGTTCGCGCGCGAGTCGCTTGCGAGCCGCCCCGTCCGGGGAATGCCGGACCGGGATTTCGATAAAAAGACCGGCCTGGAGACATTATCCTGACATCACCGGCACGCTGATCGCAGCGGAAGACAAGGTTGCGCGAGGCTTCTCCCCGCTTCGTGCTCCGCCGGTAATAAAACGGCCGCAAGTCCGTCTTATTAGTCTATATTGTGAAACAGACCGTGCGGAATGACGCGAGCGCCGCCCGCGGGATCCACCGACGAAGGAGAGGGAACCGGCATGGAGATCGTGCTTGCTCAGCCCCGCGGCTTCTGCGCCGGGGTGGTGAGGGCCATCGAGATCGTCGAGCTGGCTCTGGATGCCTACGGCCCCCCGGTCTACGTGTTCCACGAAATCGTCCACAACCGCTTCGTGGTCGAATCCCTGGAGCGGCGAGGGGCCGTTTTCGTCGAGCAACTGGACGGCATACCCGCGGGCGCGGTGACCATCTTCAGCGCCCATGGTGTGGCCGATACGGTGGTCGAGCAGGCCCGGCAAATGGGGCTGCAAGTCATCGACGCCACGTGTCCCCTGGTCACCAAGGTGCACCTTCAGGCCCAGCGCTATGGGCGCCAGGGCTACGAGATCGTCATCATCGGCCATGCCGGGCACGAGGAGGTGATCGGAACCATGGGTTCGGTGCGGGGGATCGTCCACCTCATCTCCAGCGTAGAGGATGCGGCACGGCTCCAGGTGGCCGACCCGCGGCGGGTCGCCTACGTGACCCAGACCACCCTGAGCCTGGACGACACGCGGGAGATCATCGAAGCGCTCAAGCGCCGGTTCCCCGGCATCCAGGGACCCGACCTGGACGATATCTGCTACGCCACGCAGAATCGGCAGAACGCCGTGCGCGCCCTGGCTCGGGAGGTGGACCTGCTACTGGTGGTGGGCGCGCGCAACAGCAGCAACTCCAACCGCCTGCGGGAAGTAGGGGAGCAGTGCGGGTTGGCGGCGCATTTGATCCAGGACGAGCGCGATCTCGATCCGCGGTGGCTCGAAGGCGTTCGGCGCGTGGGCGTGACGGCCGGCGCGTCGGCCCCCGAGGTGCTGGTGGAGCGGGTGTGCCACCGGCTGCGCACCCTTGGGGCCATCTCGATCCGCACCCTGGAAGGGGTTCGCGAGAATGTCACCTTCAGGCTTCCGGCCGGGCTGACCCGCGCCAGCGTCGGGTCCAGGACGGGCGAGCGGCAGGTCTGACACGCCCATGGGATTGCCGCTGCGCCAGATCCTCCGCGTCGGGCTCTATATCGCCGGGCAACGGCTGCGCGGACGCACCCGCTACCCGGTGGTGCTCATGCTGGAACCCCTTTTCCGCTGCAACCTGGCCTGCGCCGGCTGCGGCAAGATCGACTACCCCGAGCCCATCCTGAACAGACAGTTGAGCATGGAAGAGTGCCTGGCGGCGGTGGACGAATGCGGGGCGCCGGTGGTCTCCATCCCCGGGGGCGAGCCGCTGATCCACAAGGATATCGCCCGGATCGTGGCCGGGATCGTCCGGCGCAAAAAGTTCGTCTATCTGTGCACCAATGCGCTGCTGCTGAGGAAGCGCATGCGCGAGTTCGCCCCGTCGCCCTATCTCGTGTTTTCCATCCATCTGGACGGACTGCGGGAGCGGCACGACGCATCGGTCTGCCGCGAGGGCGTTTTCGACAAGGCGGTGGAAGCCGCCCGGCTCGCCCTGGCGCGCGGCTTCCGCGTGACCTTCAACTGCACCCTGTTCCGCGACGAGGACCCGGCCGAGGTGGCGCGGTTTCTCGATTTCGTGCGCGACCTGGGGGTCGAGGGCGTCACCATCAGCCCCGGCTACAGCTACCAGCACGCGCCGCGCCAGGACATCTTCCTGCGCCGCAACGCAGCCAAGCGACTGTTCCGCTCGATCTTCGCCCTCGGCAAGGGGCGCGGCTGGCGCTTCAGCCAGTCGATCCTGTACCTCGATTTCCTCGCCGGCAACCAGACGTACCAGTGCACGCCCTGGGGCAACCCGACGCGCAACGTTTTCGGCTGGCAGCGGCCCTGTTACTTGCTGGTGGACGAGGGGTACGCGCCTACCTTCAAGGCGCTGATGGAGGAGACCGACTGGGACCGCTACGGGGTGGGGCGCAACCCGAAGTGCGCGGACTGCATGGTGCACTGCGGGTTCGAGCCGACGGCGGTGAACGACGCGTTTTCCCGTCCATGGAAAGCGCTGTACGCGCGGCTCCGGGGCCCGCGCACCGACGGTCCCATGGCCCCCGAGCTGCCCGTGGTCTACGACGATCTGGGACGGGCCGAAGGGGCCGCAGCGCGGGCGGCGCTCAAATGATGTGGCTGCTGGCGGCGTTGCCCGGTTTCGTCTTGTGGGTTGGGCTGCTCCTTTTGCCGTGGCGGCCGTGGAGCACCCGCGAAAGGCTGGACGCCGAGGAGTCGAGCTCCGAGGAAGATCTGAGCGAGGTCACGGCGCTGGTTCCGGCGCGCAACGAGGCGCGAGCCTTGGTGGTGACCCTTCCTGCCCTGGCCGCCCAGGGGCGGGGCCTGCGCATCGTCCTAGTGGATGATCAGTCGAAGGACGGCACGGCGGAGGCGGCCCTCGCCACCGGCGTTCCGGGACTGACCGTGGTGCGCGGGTCGCCGACGCCCCCCGGCTGGGCGGGCAAGGTCTGGGCTCTCGCCCAGGGCTTTGCCCGGGTGCGCACCCGGTTGACCCTGCTCGCCGACGCCGACATCGCCCTGTCGCCGGGGCTCGTAGCCGCGCTGCGTGGAAAGCTCGAGCGGGAACACCTGATGCTCGTTTCCTTAACGGCGGAATCGCCGATGCGGGGCTTCTGGGAAAAGCTGCTCGCGCCCGCCTTTGTCTATTTCTTCAAGCTGCTCTATCCGTTCGCTCTGTCCAACAATGCCCAGTCGCGGCGCGTCGCGGCCGCCGCCGGTGGCTGCGTGCTGGTGGACACCTGGGCGTTGCGGCTCATCGGGGGGTTCACGGCGATTCGCTCGGCGCTGATCGACGACTGCGCCCTCGCCCGCGCGTTCAAGGAGTGCAGCTTCCCCACCTGGATCGGCCTCACCCACTCCGCAGTGAGCGTGCGTCCCTGGCGCGGCCTCGCCGGGATCTGGAACGCGGTGGCGCGCTACGCCTTCGAGCAGCTCCGGCACTCGACCGTGCTGCTCGCTCTGTTGAGCGCTGTCTTCCTGCTCGCATTCGTCGCTCCGCCGGCGGTGGCGCTCGCCGCGCCGCATGCGCTGGCGAAGGCGCTGGCCCTGGCTGCCATGGTGGCCATGGCCGCCTCGTACATCCCGACCCTGCTGTACTACGGGCGCTCGCCCCTGTGGGCGGCGGCGCTGCCGCTGATCGGGGTGCTCTACCTGGGAATGACCTGGACCTCGGCCTGGCGGCACTGGCGCGGCGCCGGGGTCCAATGGAAGGGGCGTAGCTACTCCCAGGCGAGCGCGGGCGTTACGCCCCCGGGACGAGCGGGATGACAAGTGCCGGCCCACCCGATCTGGAGTACCAGGACCGGATCCTGGAAGGTGTCGCGCACCTTCGCCCTCACCATCCCCGGGCTGCCCAGGCCGGTGCCCGCCGTCGGCGGCGTGGGGGAGCCGGCGGGCTCCAGGGGGACTGCCGTCGTCGCGGAATGACGTTCCCGTGCAGGGAGGCGTATGGGACACGTTGATCTCAAATCCAGGGTGAACTTGATTTCTCCCGCCGTCACCGAACAGGCCCGGAAACTTTCGGCGGCCATCGAGCGCGCCCGTGACGCGCTGCTCGCGCGCCAGCACCCGGAGGGCTACTGGTGCTTCGAGCTGGAGGCGGACTGCACCATCCCCGCCGAGTACATCTGCATGATGCACTTCCTCGGCGAGGTGGACGAGGCGCTGCAGGCGAGGCTCGCCGCCTACCTGCGCAGCCGCCAGCAGGAGGACGGCGGCTGGCCCCTCTACCCGGGGGGCGGGCTGGATCTGAGCTGTACGGTGAAGGCCTACTACGCCCTCAAGCTCGCGGGAGACGCGCCCGGCGAGGGGCACATGCGCCGGGCCCGGGAAGCGATCATCGCCCGGGGCGGCGCCGCCCGCAGCAACGTGTTCACCCGCTACCTGCTGGCCATGTTCGGGCAGGTGCCGTGGCGCGCGGTGCCCTTCCTGCCAGTGGAGATCATGCTGCTGCCCCGCTGGTTTCCGTTTCACCTGAGCAAGGTCTCCTACTGGTCCCGTACCGTCATGGTGCCCCTGGCGATCCTCTATTCCCTGCGGGCGCGGGCCTGCAACCCGAAAGGCATCCATGTGCGGGAGCTGTTCACCGTCGATCCGGAGAAGGAGCGCGATTATTTCCCGGTGCGCTCCCGGCTAAACGGGCTCTTCCTCCGCCTCGAGCGGACGGTGCGGCTGCTGGAGCCTTTGATTCCGGGCAGGGTACGCCGAGCGGCGATCGCGCGGGCAGAACGCTGGATCGTCGAGCGGCTCAACGGGGAGGGGGGGCTGGGCGCGATCTTTCCCGCCATGGTCAACACCCTTGAGGCCTTCAGAGTGCTCGGGTATCCCCGGGAACATCCTCTCTGCCGCACTGCCCGTAGAGCCATCGACAAGCTGCTCGTGGTTCGCGACGACTCAGCCTATTGCCAGCCCTGCGTGTCTCCGGTCTGGGACACGGCTCTGGCGGCGCTGGCCCTGCTGGAGGAAGGCAGCGAGCCGGGGCGCCGGGCGGCGCGCAAGGCCCTCGACTGGCTGGAGGCGCGTCAGTTGCTGGACGCCGAGGGCGACTGGCGCGAATCGAGGCCGGACTTGCCAGGAGGCGGCTGGCCGTTCCAGTTCCGCAACGATCACTACCCCGATCTGGACGATACCGCGGTCGTGGCCTGGGCGATGCGGCGTGCCGATGCGGCCCGCTATGGCGTCGCCATTGAGCGGGCCGCCCGGTGGATTTGCGGCATGCAATCGCGCAACGGGGGCTTCGCCGCTTTCGACGCCGATAATACTCATGATTACCTGCTGGAGATCCCCTTCGCCGATCACGGCGCTTTGCTGGACCCGCCCACCGCCGACGTGTCGGCCCGCTGCGCCACCTTGCTCACCCTCCTGAAGAAGGACCCGGAGCACGCCCGCGCCCTCGAGCGCTGCACCGCCTACCTGCTCGGCGAGCAGGAGTCGGATGGATCCTGGTTTGGCCGCTGGGGCACGAACCACATCTACGGCACCTGGTCGGCGGCCATGGCGCTCGAGCACAGCGGCGATCCGCGAGCCCGGGAGGCGCTCCAGCGGGGGGCGGCCTGGCTCAAACGGGTGCAGCGGCCGGACGGCGGGTGGGGCGAGACCAACGACAGTTACGCCGACCCGAGCCTCGCCGGCCGGGCCAGCCGCAGCACGGCGTTCCAGACCGCCTGGGCCGTGCTCGGGCTTCTAGCGGCCGGGGAGACCGGGGCGCCTGAGTTGTGGCGCGGCGTGGAATACCTGCTGCGCACCCAGGAAAGCGACGGGCGCTGGGACGATCCGGAGTTCACCGCGCCGGGCTTTCCCCGGGTGTTCTACCTCAAGTACCACGGCTACAGCGTCTACTTCCCCTTGTGGGCGTTGGCCCGGGCAAAGAGCGTCCTCGCCCCATGGGGATGAGGGTGGACGTGGTGGCGGCCTTGCATGCCGAGGCCCGATGCTTGCCTAAAGCGCCTGTCCACGAATCGGCGGGGGAAGTGTCGGTCCATGTGAGGATCGCCGGCGTCGGTCCCGAGAACGCCGAGCGGGCGGCCCGGGCCGGGGTGGCCGCCGGCGCCCGGGCCCTTCTGAGCTGGGGTTTCGCGGGGGCGCTCGATCCGCGTCTGCGCTCCGGAGCGATCGTCCTTCCGCCGTTGGTGATCGCTGCTGACGGGGAGCGCTTTCCCGTGGACGCCGAGTGGCACGGGCGGCTGCTCGCCAGCCTCCTGGCGCCGCGGTTGCAAGTGAGCACGGAGCCAATCGGCGAGGCGCTGCACCCGCTGCGAGGGGCTGGCGCCAAGGCCGCCCACCGCGGGGCGTCCGCCATGGCGGCGGTGGACATGGAGTCTGCGGCCATCGCCCGGGTCGCCCGGGAGGCGGGGATCCCTTTCGCCGCGGTGCGGGCCGTCACCGACACGGTGAGCCGGAGCGTCCCGGGAAGCGCCCTGGCCGCGCTGGGTCCCGGGGGCGCCCTGCAGCCGAAAGCCCTGCTGCTCGCCCTCGCCCGCCGTCCCCGGGAGCTGCCCCCCCTGGCGACCCTCGTTCCCGGCTTCCTCCTCGCTCGACGGGCGTTGCGGCGCGCGAGCCTGGCCGCCGGCGCGTCCGGAGCCCTCGTGCCGCCCTCATGAGCGCTCCCTTTCTGGTCACCGGCGCGAGCGGCTTCGTCGGCGCGGCCATCGTGCGTGCCTTGGTCGGCGCCGGCGAGCCCGTGCGGGTGCTGGTGCGTCCGACCAGCGACCAGCGCAATCTGGAGGGGCTCCCGGTGCAGACCGCGGTCGGCGACCTGCTTGACCCGGATTCCCTGCGGCGGGCCGCTTCGGGCTGCCGCGGGGTCTACCATGCGGCCGCCGACTACCGCCTGTGGGCGCGGGATCCGTCGGCCATGCATCGCGCCAATGTGCAGGGTACCGTAAACCTGCTGCGCGCGGCAGCGGAAGCCGGGGTCGAGCGCGTCGTCTACACGAGCAGCGTGGCCACCCTCGGCTGCCGCGCCGATGGGGCGCCGGCCGACGAGACGACGCCGTCGCGGCTGGAGGACATGATCGGCCCCTACAAGCGCTCCAAGTTTCTCGCCGAAGAGCAGGCGATGCGGTTCGCCCGGGAAGAAGGCCTGCCGGTGGTGATCGTGAACCCGTCGGCGCCGGTGGGGCCCGGCGACCGGCGGCCCACCCCCACCGGCCGGATGGTGCTTGACGCGGCTTGCGGCCGCACGCCGGCTTACGTGGACACCGGCCTCAGCCTGGTCCACGTGGACGATGTGGCTTACGGCCATCTGCTGGCTTACCGGCATGGGGTTCCCGGAGAACGCTACGTCCTGGGCGGCGAGAATCTGGAGCTGCGGGAGATTCTGGCCCGCATCGCCCGCCTGGCGGGCGGGCGCCCGCCCCGCGTGCGACTCCCGGTGGCGGCGCTCTTTCCCGTGGCGTGGGTCATGGAGGCGTGGTCGTGGGCCGGCGGAAGCGAGCCGCGGGTCACCCGCGATGCGCTGCGCATGGCGCGCAAGCGGATGTATTTCTCCAGCGACAAGGCGGCGCGGCAGCTCGGCTACCGTTTTCGCCCGGCGGACGAGGCGCTGCAGGACGCCATCGACTGGTTTCGCCGGCACGGCTATTTCCGCTGAATGCTGAGATGCCACTCCGGCCGATGCCCGCGGCCTAGGCGGCGGCTCGTTTTTCCGTTCGCTCATCTTCTTTTGAGCAAGGGCGAGCCCAGAAGCGCTCTGTACGTGGTGCCAAGCACGGCGCCATAGACGAGGTGCAGAACCAGCATCAGGGCAGGCGCCGTCAGGCCCAGGCGTACCCCGAAAAATCCGGCGCCCGCCAAAGGCATTATCGTAATCATCATCAGCAACCAGGCGAGGATCGCAAAGCAGATCCCTTTCTGCCATTGTCTGGAACCGGGCAGGTACTCGTTAAACCACGCGAACAACAATCCCCACCAAATCGTTCCCATGACGAAGTGAAACATCCAGCCGATGATCGGGAAACTCGGAGCGCCGAAGATCGCGCTAAGCATCCGGATCAAGTCCAGCTCGGGCGCGAACCCCGCCATCGTTTTGATCTCCATGAAGATCGAGATAACGGCGGTGGCAACGAAACCCGCAACCATGGACCGATAGAGATTGTTCATGAAATCTCCTCCGCCTTTGCTCGCGGCCCGCTTCACTTGGGGGGCGGTGGCCGCGAGACCGCTCCCGGTACGCTTCGGGACTTCCGGCAGCTCGCCTATGTGGTATTTAGTCGGACCAGGAAGCCTGTCTTTGCAGGCCGGGCTCGACAGGCCGCTTAAAGTAAAAGTTTCGAGTCCGGCCGGAAACGCCTGAGCTCGTGCCCTGCGGGGATACCCGTTCCCCCTTGCCTACACGGCTCAGGAACGTTGACCCTCGAGCTCCGCCAGGATCGCGGACAGGACCAGAAGGCTGGAGACGAGGGTGAAGGACAGGGCGAGCACGAGGAGCCGGCCCATGCCCGCCATGCCGGGATGCTCGGAGAAGGCGAGGGCGCCGAAGGAGACGGCCGTGGTGAGGGCGCTGAAGAAAACCGCGCGGGGCGTGCTGCTGCGGAACAGGCGGTTCACGTCCCATCCGGCGCGGCTGCGTTTGACCAGGTAGATGCCGAAGGCGATGCTCAGGCCGAGCAGCAGGGGCAGGGCGATGATGTTGGCCAGATTGAAGGAAATGTCCAGCAGGACGGCGGCGCCGGCCGTGAACAAGGCGGCCAGCACCACGGGGAGCAAAACCAGGAGCGCATCCCCCACTTTGCGCAACGCCGCCAGCGTGAGGACCAGGGTGGCGAGGAGGGCGATGGCGGTGGCCTGCAGGCACGCTTCCACCACCGCGTCCCCGGCCTCCACAAAAATGACGGGGGTTCCCGTGGCCGCCGGTGCGACCGCTTGGACCGCCCGCACGAACCGGCGCATGGCGGGGTTGTCCCTCAGGTCTTCCTTGGGAAAGACTTCGACCCTGGCCTGCCCGTCGGGGCTCAAGTAGCGCCGCCTCAAGTCCTCGGGAAGGTCCGCCAGGGCGACCCGGGTTGCGGCCAGGAGCTGCCCCAGCTCGTTCAGGACTTGGGGCAGGTCGCCGATGACGCTGCGCCGCAATTCCTCCGCCAACGCCCCGGGCCAGCCCGGCATGGCCGCGAGCCGTTGCAGGGTGCCGCCGAGCCGCTCGGCGCTGGCGGCCAGCTCGTCTCCGCCGGCGCCGGCCGCCACGAGGTCCTGGCGGAACTTCTCCACGGCCATCGCCTCTTCCTGGGGCGTGGGGGCCGCCGCGGGTGCAGGGGGGGTGACCAGGGGCGCGAGGACCAGGTTCATGTCCCCGATGATGCGCAATTTCTCCTCCTGATCCGCCGGCACGAAGCTCGCCAGGGTGAGCGCCCGGTCGACCGCGTCCAGGCTTTCCAGGCGGGCGGCCAGTGCCTGGGCCGCCTCCAGGTCCTGGGCCAGGATCTCGATGGTGTAGGGGGTGGTGGATGGATCCTGCAAGAGGCTCAGGAAAGCGGCAACGGACGGGGTGGTCGGGTCCCGCAGGTTGAGGGGATGGAAATCGAAACGGGCCTGGAGCACCAGGAGGAGGGAGCCGGCGGCCGCCGCCGCCGCGGCGCTGAGCAGGATCCGCCGGTTGCGCTGGACGGTGAGCACTCTCAGGGACAGAGTCTCCACCGGGCCCGCCCCGGTCCTTCCCTTGTAGGGGCCGACCTGCATCAGGCTGAGCGCTGCGGGCAGCACCGTCAGGTTCGCCCCCAGGGCGACTATCATGCCGAAGCCGGAGATGACGCCCAGCTCGGCCAGCCCCCGGTAATCCGTGGGGGCGAAGGAAAGGAAGCTCAAGGCGGCGGCGAGGGCCGCCAGGGTGAGGGTGCCGCCGGCGCCCGCCGCAGCCCGCTCCAGGGCGGCGACATGGTCGTGCGTCGCGTCCAGTTCCTCTTTGTACCGCATCGCGAACTGGATGCCGAAATCCACCCCCAGGCCGATGAACAGGACGGCGAAGGTCACCGAGATCAGATTCAGATGGCCGATGGCGGCGGCGGCGAAGGCGGCGGTCCACGTGAGACCTATGCCCAGGGTGACCAGGATGGCGGCCACGAGCCGCGGTGAGCCCAGCCCCAGGAAGAGGATGGCGCAGACCAGGGCAAAAGCGACCGAGGTGGCGATACCCGCCCCTTTCGATACGCTCGCCAGCTCCTCGTCCTCCATGGCCACTTCCCCCGTGACGTGGACTTGCACGCCCGGTTCCTCGGCCTCCACCTGCCGGGCGAGGCGGTGCACCCGGTCCAGCGCCTCTTTCGCCGGCCTCAGGCTCGCGTAGTCGAAGCGCGGCTGGATCAGGATGAAGCTGCGATGGTTGTCCCTGGACGCAGAGCCGCCCTCCAGCAGCGCTTCCCGCCATGAGCGCGGCTGGGGCGTGCCCGCCAGCAGGGCTTGTACCGCCGCGTCGATTTCGTTGAGCACTTTCTTGAGGGCCGCCCGGTTTTCGGTGCCCAAGTTCTCCCCGAGGGCGCGCCCCAGCACGGAGAAAAGACCGCGCAGGCTCGGGTCTTGGGCCATCGCTCCCAGGAACGGCTGCGCCTCGGCGAGCTTCTCGCTCAGTTGCCAGAGCTCGTCCGTGTCCAGGTAGAGCAGGCCGTTGCGCGCGAAGAAAGGGCCGCGGCCGGGCTGGTAGACGTAACGAAAGGGGCCGTTCGAGCGCGCGAGCGCCCCGGCGAGCTGGTCCGCGACATCGTTCGCCCGGCTCGCGACGCCGGCCTCCACGATCACAACGATGAGGTCGGAGAGCTGCGGAAAGGCTTGCTCGAACTTCCGGTCGGCCTGGCGGAAGGGGAGTTCCGGCGCCAGCATGTCCGCCGTGTCGGTGTTGATCGAGAGGCGGCTCGCCCCGTAGTACAGGAGAGCAGCGCTCGAGAGCGCCGCCGCGCCCAATACCCAGGGGGCGGCCCGGCCCGACCCGGTGACCAGCCGGACCAGGCCGCGGCGGTACGCCTCGCCCGTGGCGCTCAGGAGCCGCCGCGCGCCTTCAAGAGCCCGCAGACTTCGACTGGGCCGCAATCTTGTCCTTCAGCTTCTTTATCAGGGCGTCGAAACCCTCGGTGCGCAGGATGCTCGCGAACTCCGATCGCCGAATGGCGAGGTCGCTCACCCCGTCCACGACGATGTTGACGATCCGCCAGCCTTCCTCCCGGCGGCGCAGCAGATAGTCGAAGCGGAGGGTTTCGCCCCCCGGCTTGACGAGCTCGCTGCGCACCAACGCCTCGCCCCGAGGGGTTTGCTCGACCGAGAGCGTCCTGAATCTTTCCCCGGAATAGGCATCGAAGCGGTGCGCGTAGGTGGAGATGCTCCACTCGCTGAAGGTGGCCACGAGCAGGGACTTCTGGGCGTCGCTCAACGGCTGCCAGTACCTGCCCGCGGCGAACGCCGCGATGCTTTGCAGATCGTGGCTCTCCTCCACCGCCGGGGCGAGACGCTTGTATCGACCGGCGTAGCCTAGTTTGCCGGCGTCTTTCATCACCGATACGAGCACCGCCTGGAAGCCCTCGACCACCGCCGCCGGGTTCTCCTCGGCCCCGGCGGCGAGCGGCGCGAACGCGGCGCAAATCGCCGCCACCGCGAAGGCGGCCAGCGCCTTGGGGCTCGCCCGCCGGGACCTGGCCCCGTTCAGTGATCTCTCCATGTCAGCCACTCCTCAAGCGCGTCTCCGCCTGATCCCGTTCCACCTTGATTTCCCTTGCGCTCTCCCGGCGATCCGGGGCGGGGCGCTCATCCCCCATCTGGACGGACCCCGGCCCGCGGTGACCGCCGCCGGCGCCCCCGCCACCATCCACGACTTTCCGCGATCTGCCAAGCCACCAGGCCCGGGAGGCCCAGGGCCAGCTCCCGGGCGCGTTTCGCCAGGGACAGCGCCAGGGCGAGGGGCGGCTCGAGCCCCAGGAGCGCGCCGAGCAGCAGGTATCCGCCTTCCTGCACGCCCAGGGCACCGGGCACCAGGAAGGCGGCGGCACGCACTGCCTGGCCCAGACTCTCCAGGAGCAGGGCCTCGGCCCATCCCACCGGATGGCCGAGGAAGGCCATGGCCAGCCAGACCTCTCCGGCTCCCAAGAGCCAGCCCGCGAGCAGCCAGGCGCAGCACGCCAGGAGCGCCCGGCGGTCGGCGTAGGTGCGGGAGATGGCCCGGTCCAGGGCGGCCGCGCCCCCGGCCAGGGCCCGCCAGTCGCTGCCGCCGGCGAGGCGCCCGAGAGCCGCCACCAGGGCCGAGAACAGGCCGCGGCGCTGGGCCCAGTAGAAGCCCAGTAACAGGGCGCCCATGATCGCCGTCCCGGCCAGCAGGGCGTCGGTGAAGCGCTCCCCGCCCAGGTGAAGGACCAGGAGGACCACCCCAAGGAGGGTAAAAAGAATCTGGGTGAATACCGCCAGGGTCAAGCCCACCACCACGCTGGCGCCGGCGATCTCCCCCGGCATGCCCCGCTGGCCGAGCAGGCGGGCCTTGACCAGATCGCCCCCCACTTGGGCCACCGGCAGCAGTCCGTTGATCGACTCGCCGATCCAGCGGGCCCACAGCAGGGTGGCGAAGGGCAGGCGCGCCGCCGCGGGTACCAGGCGCTGCCAGCCCAGGGTGTCGGCGGCCATGGGCGCCAGGTGGAACGCCGCCACCAGCGCGAGCCCCCATCCCGCGGTCTTCAAGGCCGCCGCCAGCTCCACCGTGCCCCGCTCGATCACCAGATACAGGAACAAGGCCAGCCCGCCGACCAAGCTGAGGCGCAGGAACCGGCGCAGCCTACCGGCCTTCATGGCGGGTCCTCGGCCGCAGCCGGCGAGCCCGGAGGATTCACCCGGAGCCTCCGCTGGAGGGTGCCCCGTCCAGGATCTCGCCCACCGCGGCGACGAAGCGCTCCAGGTCGGCGGCGGCGATGGCGCCCATGGTGGAGACCCGGAAGATGGATTTGGAGAGCTCCCCCTGGCCGGCGTAGATCACGAACCCGCGCCGCTTGAGCCCGTCGTGCAACATCGGGTAGTCGATGCCTTGCGGCAGCCGGTAGGCGCGCAGCGCCACCGAGCGCGGGCCGGATCGGAGCAGCGGCTCCACCTGGAGCCGGTCAAGCCCGTCCTCCACGGCGGCGGCGAGGCGCGCGTAACGGGCGTGGCGCGCGGGCCAGCCGCCTTCCTCCAGCAGCTCGTGGAGGGCCTCCCTCAGGGCGTAGAACAGGGGCACGGCGGGGGTGAAGGCGGTGTCGCGCCCGTCCTGGGCTCGCAAGTGCCGCGCCAGGTCCAGATAGAGGCCGCGGCCGGCGCCGCCCGGCGGCAGTGCGTCCCGCCTAACCAGCACGAAGCTTAACCCCGGCGCGCCGTGGAGGCACTTGTTGGCGCTCCCGGCGCAGGCACTCACGCCCCAGGCGGAGAACTCCAGCGCCTCGGCGCCGAAGCTGCTCACCCCGTCCACCAGCAGCGCCACGTGGCGCTCTCGGCACAGGCGGGCGATGGCGGCGAGGTCGTTCAATCGCCCGGTGGTGGTTTCGTGGTGGACCACCGCCACGTGGCTGGTCTCCGGCGCCTCATCGAGCCGGCGGGCGAGGGCCTCCGGGTCCACCGGCGCGCCCCATTCCTGGCGCAAGACGGCATGGCGGATGCCGTGGCAGCGGGCGATCTCCGCCATTCGCGCGCCGTAGACGCCGTTATCGATCACCAAGAGGGCGCCGCCGGGCGGGACCAGGCTGGCTAGCATCGCTTCCACCGCCGCCGTTCCCGAGCCGGAGAGGAGCACCGGCGCCCATTCCAGGAGATTGAGCCCGTAGAGCGCCAGCAGCGACCGCCGCACGTCTTCCTGCAGATCGCCGAACTCGCTTTCGCGATGGCATAGATCGGGGGAGGTCAACGACGCCCGCACCCGCGGGCTCAGGTTCACCGGACCGGGGTTGAGCAGGATCATGTCGATCTCGCGCAAGGGAGCTCCAGGCCGTCGATGTGGGCCATGAAGCGCCGCCGCGCTTCGACCGGCGAGAGGGAAGGGCGCGGCAGCCCGGCCGGGGCGCCGGGGGCGATCTTGAGATGCACGAAGACAGGACCCGAGACCTGGGTCGGCCCCAGCGCTTCGTCGAGCAACGAAAGCGCGTTCCCTTCCCACACCGCAGGGTAGCCGCAGGCGGCGGCGACGCCCGCGAACGAGATGCCCGCCGACACCGTCGCCTGGCCGCCCGTGGACCCGTGGGCCTCGTTGTCCAGCAGCACGTGGACCAGGTTGGGCGGCCGATAGGCGCCGATGGTGGCTAGATTCCCCATGCGCATGAGAGCCGCCCCGTCCCCGTCGAGCACGATGACGCGCAGCCGCGGGCGCGCCAAGGCGAGCCCCAGGGCCAGGGACGAGGCGCATCCCATGGAGCCCACCAGGTAGAGCTGATGGGGGCGGTCGCCCAGGGCGTAGAGCTCCCGCCCGGTGTGGCCGGTGGTGGCGATCAGGACGCCGGCGTTTTCTGGGACGAGGGCCGCAATGCGCTCCAGCGCTTCCCGCCGGCTCGGCCGCCGCGCCTCGGACCCTTGCCAGCGGGCGCGGGGCACGGCGCCGGAATGCCGTCGCGGCGGCCGGGCGCCGCCTGGAGATGCCGTAGAAGCGGAGAAGCTGTCCTTGCCCACCAGCAGGGCGTAGGGGCGCTCGGTCTCTTCTATGACCGCCCGGGCTTTCGCCAGGGTAGGCCCCAGGGCCTCGGGGTAATCCGGCAGACGGGCCCAGGGAATCTCCAGGGTGTCCAGCAACGCGGGGGTGATGCGCCCCATCAGGGCGTGCTGGGGCTCGTCGGCGATCCCCGGCTCGCCGCGTAGGGTGACGAGGAGCAGCACCGGAATGCGGAACACGTGATTCAGCGACGTGAGGGGGCTTACCGCGTTGCCGAGGCCCGAGTTCTGCATCAGGGCGACGCTCGCCCGGCCGCCGAGCCACGCCCCCGCCGCCGCGGCCACCGCGTCGCCCTCGTTCGCCGCCGAAACATAAGCGAGGGCCGGGTCGGCGCTCGCCTGGTCGATGAGGGCCGCCAGGAAGGAGCAGGGCACCCCGGCGTACCAACGGTAGCCCAGGGCCGCCGCCTGGCGCAGAAATTCCGCCGCCTCGATCACGGGACGACCTCGCCGGAGCCCTGGGCGCCCGGGTTCCCGTAGGCGAAATCCACCGCGCGGCGCAGGTCGTCCGGGTCGTTCACGTCCAGCCAATGGCCGCTCACGTAGAGCACTCGGACCGGACGGCCGGCCTCGGTCAGGTGGTTGAGCAGGTCCGGCAGCCCCAGCCGGTGGAAGTCGGGCCTTTGCGCCAGGGCGTCCATCGCCTGGAGCAGCCACGAGCGCCCGGCGCTCCGCACGCGCAGCATGCCGATCCAGCGCCCGCTGGGCGCACCCGCGCCCGGTCGCGGCCGGGCGTCCACCCGCAGGAGCTTCACGTCCTGGGGGAACAGGGCGTGGTCGTCGGGGGCCGAGCAGTAGGCGAGATCCCGCCGCCGTTCCGGCCTCTCCGGCACCGGCGAAGAGTCCACCACCACCGCCAGCTCGCCCGGCGTCTCCAGCAGGTCCCGCAGGATGTAGCTGCGAAACAAAAGGTCGCCATAACTCACCACCGTGTCCTCGCCGATGGCCTCGCGGGCGCAGGCGAGGGAAGCCAGCTCGCCGCTCTCGGCGTGCCCCGGGTTCTCCACCACCTCGACGCCCGGCAGGTCGATGGACCGGGCTTTGTAACCGGCAACCACGGTGACGGCGTCGATGCCCTGCTTCTTGAACTCGTCCACCAGCCGGCGCAGCAGGGGGCGGCCGGCCACCGGCAGCATGGCTTTGGGGCGATCCTCGGTCAGCTCGTCCAGCCCCTCCCCCCGGCTCGCCGCCAGCACCACCGCGGTGGTGGTTCGCTCCCGGGGAGCGGCGTACTGGCGTTCCGCCGCCAGCAGCTCGTCGGCGCGCTGCAAGCGGAAGATCTCCCTCACTGGCGCGATCCGGTCCTCCACGTTCACCAGGGTTTCGGTGGCGTGAAGTTCCCGGGCCAGGGCTTGCATGGCGGAAATGGCCGCCCGCAGGGTGTGGTTGGCCCAGATCACCACGCTCACCCCGGCGGCGCGGAACACGTCGGTGGGGGTACTGTAGTAAGTGGTCGGCACGATCACCAGGGGCGAGCGTCCGGCCCACTCCCGGGCGAAGGCCAGGATCTCGTCGGCGCGGCTTTTCCTGCTGTGGATCAGGATGGCGTCGGCGCCGGCGGCGTGATAGGCCTCGGCCCGGCGCAGGGCCTCGTCCAGGCCCCAGCCGGCGATCAGCGCCTCCACCCGCGCCACGATGACGAAGTCCGGATCGCTTTGGCTGTCCTTGCCGGCGCGGATCTTGCCCTGGAACTCGGCGACATCCGCCAGCGGCTGGCGGTGGCCGTCGATCAAGCTGTTCGTCTTGGGAAACAGCTTGTCCTCGATGCACACCCCGGCGACGCCGCGGCTTTCCAGCTTCTTCACCAGACGGCGCATGCTGTTGAAGTCGCCGTAGCCTGTATCTCCATCCATGAGGATCGGAATGCGGGTGGCGTCGGCCATGAACTCCACCATGTCCACCACCTGGGTCCAGCTCGCCTCGTTGTTGTCGCGCACGCCGAACTGGGCCGAGAGGGTGAGCCCGCTCGCCCAGATGCCCTTGAAGCCGGCCTCTTCCACGATGCGGGCGCTCAGGCCGTTGTGGGCCTCCATCAGGAATTCCAGCTCGGGGGAGGCGAGCAGCGCCCGCAGGGCGGCAGCCTTGGATGCGGGGCGTGGGCGTCTGTCCATGACGAGGATTGGATCGTGCTCGGGCCGCGCCGGTTCGGGAACTAGCATTCTAACCGCGGCAGGATCTCCTCCCGCGCCCGCCGCGCGTCCTCGGCGAAATCGATCTCGATCCAGGGCAGCCCGGTCACGTCCTCCGCGCCGAAGCGCTCCGGCGCCTCCAGCATCAGGTCGCGCAGAGCTTCCTCGTGGGGCTCCATGCCCCGGCCCGCCTCCCGGTAGGCGGTCGCCCGGGCCGCGAGGGCCAGGCAGGTGTCCGCCGAGAGGCGGAAGAACCCCACCGACTCGCCGCAATGGTCGAACGTCAGTCCCGGGGCGAGGCGCTTGCGGAACTCCACGATGCGGCCCGCCCGCACGCACACCTTGACCGGCTCCTCGCCGGGCTCGAGGTTGCGGTCCATGAGCAGGCAATCGGGATGGGCCGAACCCAGCAGGCGCGCGAGCATCCGCCCGTCGTAGAGGACGTCCGCGTCCATGAGCAAGGTCTCGCGCCCCGCCAGCAGCCGTGCTCGGGCGCACCACACGGTCACGACGCTGCCCAGGTCGTAATCGGGGTTGAACACCGTCGTCACCCTGGCCCCGGAATCCAGGCGCGCCAGTTCGTCCCGGACACGTTCGGCCCCGTAACCCACCGCGACGCAGATGTCCCTCACGCCGGCCCGCGTCAGCAGCCGCAGATGGCGCTCGAGCAGGCTACGCCCGCCGAAGCGCAGGAGGCACTTGGGAAGCGGCCTGTGCTCCGGGTCGCCGGCGAACCGCGTTCCCCGGCCGGCAGCGAGAATTAGGGCCTGGGGGTCGGGCATTGGCGGGTGCGGCAGGCCGCGTCGGCGTAGCCGAAACGAGGGGCCTCAGACACGAAACACGTACTCCCTGCCTGGCTCCCGCTCGCAGTCGGGCGGGTAACTCTTGCGCTTGTCGGCGTAGTACCGGGCCCGGTGGTCGCCTTCGTCCAGTCTATTGTAGGTCACGTAGAGTACCCGCCGGGGCCGCGAGCTCAGGTTGGGGGCGGAGCGGTGGGGGGTATAGGAATCGAAGAACACCACGTCGCCCGGTTTCGTCTCGCACGCTATGAAGTCCATTTGGGCAGTCACGTCCTCCGGCAGCGGCGCCCAACTGGGGCCTAATTGTCCTTCCCGGTGGCGCCCTGCCGCGAGCTCCAGGCAGCCGTTGTCCCGGGTCGCGGCGTCGATGCTGACGAGCGCGGTGATATGGAGGCTCGCGTAGCGGTCCCAGCCGGCCTGTACGTCCTGGTGCGGGGTGAAGCCGCCCCCGCCCGGCAGCTTGAAGTTGATCTTGTCCTTGAACAGGACCGCCGGCGCGCCGAAAAGCTGGGCCGCCGCGTCGCGCAGCCCGGGGCCGTTGAGCAGGGCGTCGAAGCCGGCGTGGTAGGGGCAAAAATTCTCCATCCGGTTAAGCAGGCGCCGGCCCGGCTCCAGGCGGCTTGTCTCGAAATACATCATGTACTTGCCCGGAACCTCCGGGTAGCCCGCGATCTCCTCGGTCCAGGCAGCGATGCGCGCCGCGGCCTCGCGCCCGTAGAGACCGCGGACGATCAGAAACCCGTCGCGGTGGAAGCTCTCAATCTGCTCTTGGGTCAGCGGCTGAACCATCGCTTCTCACAAGTTAGGCTACGAAGACTGGGGGTGCCGGCCGGTCGGGCGGCCGAGCCTGCGCACGAGACCCCAGTAAACGAAAGCGGCGAATGCCGGCGCGGCGATCGCGGCGGCCACCAGCAGGTGCTCGGCAAACCCGAGCCAGAGCATGATCGGGACGACGATCAGCGCGTCGTCCGGGTCGAAGCCCGCGGCACCGCCCAATGGAGCGGTGTCTTCTCCGGTGAGCGCTTCCCATCGCCACAAGAGGTAAAAAGTCGCCGCGATCGCCAGGCCGGCCAGCGCGCCCAGGGGAATCGCCCACGGGCCCAGGGTCCCGGTCTTGAGCCCGAACCCCAGCCCCACGAAGGCCAGCGTGTTGCACACGCCGTCGGCCACCAGATCGTATTTCTGGCCGAAAGCGCTTTTTTTCCCGGAAAGCCGCGCCAGCTCACCGTCGGCCCGGTCGAGCAGCATGGAAAGCAGGAACAACCC